>DASZPU010000413.1:0-16856 GCA_035550195.1 Nannocystaceae bacterium | reverse complement strand
TCGATCGTGCCGAGGAACGTCCGCACCGCGTCGAGCTCGAGCAACGCACCGACCTCGTCGGCGCGCGTGTACAGCAGCGAGTCGTAGTAGGTGTACTCGAACGAGCCTTCGACGAGGTTCGAGATCACCGGCACGGCGGCGACGTCTGCGAGGCACGCAGCTTCGTCGGACGCGCCGCGGCAGTGCTGACCGTCCGCATCGACGATGTCGGTGCGCTCGATCACCGGGTCGCCGTTCTCGTCGAATTCGAGCACGCTCGCGCGGCGCCACTCGACCGAGTCGATGGCCTGCTCGGGCTCGATCGCCTGCAACATGTGCACTTCACCTTCGCCACAGACGTCGTCGGTGAACTGCGACTCGTCGATACCCTTTTCGCAACCCACCACCAACGTCGGCACCACCGCCGCGAACAAACGCTCCAACCTACCCATGACCTGATAGTGTCACGGGGAGCGCTCCCGATCGAGCAACCGTAGAAAAAATGCAAGCGCGCCACGGCGGAGAGCGAACACGACCGCCGCACCAGGAAGAGCGCCGGACGGCGCGACCCAAGCAAATGGAACGCATCTCGATCGAGCTGACGCGTCGCTGCGGCAAGGCCTGCTGGTTCTGCTACAACGGCAGCGATCCGGCCGGCGCGACGCGCTGGACACCCGACGAGGTCGTGGCGCTCGTCCGCGACTGCGCGCGCAACGGTGTGCGCGCGGTGTCGTTCGGCGGCGGCGAGCCGCTGGAGTATGCCGGGCTGTTCGACGTGCTCGCGCGACTGCGCGGCCTCGTGTTCCGCTCGCTCACCAGCAACGGCTTGCTGCTCGACGCCGAGACGATCGCGCGGCTCGTCGACGTCGCGATCGACAAGGTGCACCTGTCGATCCACTTCCCCGGCAACACCTCCGAGGTCGCGCGCGTGATCGCGGGCGTGCTCGCGCTGCGCGCTGCGGGCGTCGATGCAGGCGTGAACCTGCTGGTGATGCGTTCGTCGTTGCCCGCCGCACGTGCGGCCGCAGCCGCGTTGCACGAAGCCGGCATCGCCAACGATCGCATCGTGTACCTGCCGATGCGCGGCACGGACACCCCGACACCGCACGAGCTCGCCAGCGTCGCCGCGGCTCCGTTCCAGTCGATGACGTGTCTGTCCGCGTGCGGCCCGAGCCCACGCTTCGTGTCGATACGTTGGGACAAGACCGTCGCGTGGTGCTCGTACACCGCCACGCGACATCCACTCGTTGCGCTCGATCACGAGAGTCTCGCCCGAGCCACGCACGGCTTGGGCCTCGAATACTGTGGAGGAAGCGATGAAGGACTCGTTCGACTATCCCGCCGCGCACAGCATGGACACGACATGGTTCGCGATCGACGATGAAGGCTTCGTCGCCGCGTTCGAGAGCGGCGAAGCCGGTGCGGTGCCCAACGACGCGTTCATCGGCGACGATGCCTACGCTGCGGTCGCGGAGATCCGCAGCAAGATCCCGCTGCAGGCCTTCCGCTACGTCCGCAGCGGCTGGACCGCGATGCCGGCGCCCGCACACGTCGAAGCGCGCGGGCCCGGGCTCGGCAACCTCGTGATGTTCGTCGACGAAGAACGCGACGTCGAAGCGTTGATCGCGGTCGGTGGGCGCCGGGTCGAAGCCACCGAAGGCTTCGCGGTGTGGTTCGCACGCATCGACACCGACGAGCACGCCGCGATCCACCAGCGCGGCGTGTGCAGAGGCTGTTACCCCGAGCACGTCGATCTGAAGTCGCCGAGGATCTCGCGGCACGGTGTCTTCGAGTTCACGCATCTCGAGGAGAATTGGATCGCGGGCCCCTACGGCCTCGAGTGCGCGCCCGAGCACCCCGCACGGATCGAAGACCTACCGAAGCGCGTGCGCGAGTCGGTGGTGCGCTTCCACGGCAAGTTCCGCGCGACGCCGCTGATCCAACCGCTCGAGCACTGGCCGAGTCAGGCGTGGGGCGCCGCGTTCCTGTCGAGCGACCGCAAGCGCATCGCCGCGATCCCCGGTCGCGAAGACGATTTCGAGGACGAGGTCGCCGAGCTCGAAGGCATCGAAGACGAAGGCGTCGAGATCGTGCGGCCGGACGACTAGCGTGGACGTGGGGGTGCCTCGGCTTCGACCTCGCGCGTGGTCGCGGCGTCGGAGGGCTCGATCGCCAGCGTGTCGAGTGCGTCCTGCAGCGTCGTGTACCACTGCACCGCGAGCGGCTCGGACTCGCACGACACCGCATCGACCATGCGACCGCGTCGCACGATGCGGAACGTGTGCGTGTCGTTCTTCTCGAACGGCGCGATCGCGGCGGCGAACTGCTCGGCGTCCTCGTCGCGATCCCACACGCTGCGCCACACCAGCACGCCGTCGCCCGAAGGCACGCGCCACAGTCCGATGCGATCGCCGTCCCAACCCGCGGCCGCCGTCGCCGCGGTCTCGTCGTCGTAGCCGCGCTCGCGGAGGATCCGTTCGATCGCGAGCTCGCCCATCACGTCGTCGTGGATCGGCTCGGCTTCACCCGCGTGCTGCGGCCAGAACGGCAGCTGCACGTTCACCGGGAAGTCCTTGTCGAGCTTGTTCGCGTGCAGCATCTGCTCGGTCGACGTGGGCGCGGAGCCGAACGCCGCGACCACCGCTTGCCAACCACCGGTGGCGTGCACACGCGCGACGTAGGCGGTGCCGGGTGCACACGGCACGTTCGCGTGCGTGCCGAGCAACGCAGCCGCGACGTCGGTGGGCGTCGCGGTGTCCTTGCCACGCTTCGAGGCGTGGATGGTGTCGGCGACGTAGGTGGCGAAGCCTTCCGCGAGACACTGCCGCACGAGCGCGATGTCGCTGGTGGACTGCGCATCGAACACGCTCGCGGCCAGCCCACCGAGCTTCTGGTCGATGTACGCGAACATCAAAGCCCGCGCGAGCGCGTGCTCGAGCGGGCCTCCGGGTTGATACGTCGCGGTGTTGAACACCACGATGTCGCGGTCGTGCACGAACCCGACCAGCATGCTCTGCGCGATCATCTGCACGATGCCTTCGCGCAGACCCTTGCCGTTGGTGAGCGGCGGGATCTCGAGCGCGCGGCGCAGGTGCGCGATGGCTTCGTGCGAGCTGGCCTTGCGCGTGATCGCGACGTAGGTGTCGGCGACCTCGCGCATGCCCTTCGGCTCGCGGTTCTCCATCAACAACTTCGCGAGATCGACCGAGAAGCCGAAGCGCTTGATCTCATCGGAGACGGCAACGATGAGCTCCTGCTGCGTCTTCGGCTCCTTCTTCGGGCCGGGCTCGACCACGACCTGGTCGGGCTGGCAGCCGAGGGCTACCAGCGCGACCGCAGCGAGATGGCGCATTCGCACGCGCGCATCATCGCACGAACATCACTCGGCGGGCACTTCTTCGAAGCCGGGATCCAACTCGAAGTCGAACTCGACCACGATCGGGGGACCGTCGTAGCTGGGGTACTCGGCGCCCGCGGCCGCAGCCCGCAGGCACTCGCGCAGCCCGCGATCCTTGTGCGCAGACTCGGGCAGATCGGCATTCACGCCCAGCGGCGTCGCGCCCTTGGGGTTGAGCAGCACGGCGACATGCGCCTCGCCGTCGATCTGCTTCTTCGACTTGCCACTGCGCGAGTCGACGACGCACGCATCGATCGCATCATAGCGGCGGGAGAACGCCTCGAGCACGACCTGCTGATCGGGTCGCTCGCTGCCGGAGTCCATGTCCATCACGACGTCCTGCTGCGGATCGAAGGTGGGCACGGTGGTGGTCGCGGCCGCCGACGCGCTCGCCGACGCGGCACCGATCACGCCAGCGACGAGCGCGGCGATGAGCTTCTGGTGTCCGGCGCGGAACATGATGCCGCACTTCGGCTTCGTGCCCGGCGCGGTCCAGCGCACCTCGGCATCGACTGCGATCGCTTCGGGTGCACCCGGCACCGCGAAGCGCACGGTGATCGCATCACCGATCGCCGGTTGAGTGCCCTCGATCTCGATGCAGGCGCCGCCGCTCGAGAAGTTGGTGCTCGCACCAGTGCTTGTGCGTCCGCCGGCGTCCGCTTGGACGGGCAGGCGCAGCTCGAAACGTTCGCTCGTACGTCGGTTGCTGGGATCGGGCAAGGCTTGCATGACATCCTCCGCGCTCGTGAACGGCCCACGCGCTACGTCGCGGGGCACGTTTCGGCGTCGTAGGGGGGGTCATCGCTTGCCGAAGCGAGACCTTTAGTTCGACACCTGGCCCGATCGCGGCCAGGTGGGATCTGCGGCGCGAGCACGGCGCGGATCACAATGATTCGGTCGCTACGATGCAGGCAGCGTCGCCCCACTGGAACGTCACCGCGATCGCGTCGCGAGCAGCGACGAGCGCGGCCGCATCGTCGGGCAATGCCGGGCCGCACGCGACCACGCGCACTGGCAGTGCATCGTCGTCGCTGCGTTCGAGCGCGAGCTCGACACCGTGTGCACCGAATCCGAACAAGTGTGCGCGCCAAGGTGCGTCGCCCGTCGGGGTCGCGACCGGCTCGCCCTCGATCATGAGCGCCTGCACGCGGGTCGCTTCGTCGATCGTGATCATCGCGCGATCGGCCCACGGTGCGACCACGCGTGCACGCGTGCGGCCGTCTACGCTGGGCAGGCGATCGAGCCACGGCGGCGCGCGATCGTGGGGCTGCGACGGTGCCGTCCAGGTCGCGATGCGCGTCCACGGCAACGCGCGCTGCGGCGTGTCGCCGAACTCGGCGCGTGCGCGCAACGATGGCGGCAGTGCGGTGTCGCCGGGCGCGACGGTGAGCACCGCGGTGCCGGCATCGGCATCGGTGACGTGCGTGACGAGGATGTGCTGCGGCGCGTCGCGATCGTGCACGTCCATCGCAATCGCCGCGACGCCGCCTGCGAGCGCGAGCGCGACGCAAGCCGCGAGCACGGGACGCACGCGCGCGGCGGCCAACGCCCAGGTCGCGTGGTTGCACACCGCCGCGACCGGGAGCGCGAGCGCGGCCGGGAGCATCCAGCCGAACGCGTCCTCGAGGCCGAGCGCGAGCGCGGCCCAGATCAGCGCGAACGCGGCGAGGCCGATCGCCGGTGCGGCCGTGCGCTCGAGCTCGTCGCGTAGGGCTGCGATCGCGAACGCGAGCGCGGCGGGGACGATCGGGAGCACGAACGCGGGCGCAGCACCGGGCGCAACGACGACCGCGAAGATCGCGACGAGCGTCCATGCGAGCCACGTCGCGAGCGCGAGCTCGGGCGCGTGCACGCGACGCGCGACGATGCGCGTGAGCCCGATCGTCGCAGCACCGACGGTGCCCCACAGCGCGATGCGCAGCGGCAACGGATGTGCGAGCGCGGCCGGAGCTCCGCCTTTGCACGCGGCCACGAGCTCGACGAGCGCGACGCCGGCGATCGCGGAGCCGATCCAGACGACGAGGCTGCCGAGCACGCCGAGCACGAGCCCGCGCGTGCGCACGCGTCCGCGCTTGCGGCCGATCGCGCAGGCGAGCACGAACGCGAGCAACGCGACGCACAGAAGCGGCACGCTCCACGCGGCGGGCCAGCGCAGCACGAACAACCCCAGCACGTCGGTGAACGCCGCGTCGGCGCTCGTCGATGGCGGCTCGCCCGTCGCGAACGCGCGCGTGGTCGCGAGCACGGTGTCGCCTTGGTGCTGCACGCTGCCGGCGTCGAGGTGCGCGAGATCGTCGAGCGGCGTGTGATAGCGCGAAACGCCGCCGATGAACGCGAGGTTGATGCCGGAGATCCCCGCGCGGCGCAGCACCGAGAAGTCGGTGTCGTTGGGCATGCGGCGGTAGACCTCGACCGCGAGCGACGTGCCTTCGGGGCTCGCGACCGCGCCGGCCCAGCGCCGCACCAGCTCGCCGTTGCCGTCGCTGGTCTCGAACACCGCGGTGCGTCCGCCGGTGCCGCGCGCTTCGACGTTGATCGCGACCGCGATGTCGGTCGCATCGCGTGCGAACGCTTCGGCGCCGAGCAGCCCGACCTCTTCGCCTTCGTCGAAGAGGAAGAGCACGGTCCGCTCGGGCTGATCGATCACGAGCGCGCGCGCGACCTCGAGCAGCACCGCGACGCCGTGCATGTCGTCGCCTGCACCGGGGCCCGCGTGCACGGAATCGTAGTGCGCCACGAGCAACACCGCGGGTCCGTCGCGCCGCCCTTCGACGCTCGCGAGCACGTTCACCACCGGTGCGCACGCGGACTCGCGACACACGTACTGGGGTTGCAACCCCGCATTGAGGCCGATCGCGCGCAGCTCTTCGACGATGCGCGCACGCACGCGCTCGTTCGCCGCGCTGCCGACCGGATGCGGCGCCTCGTCGCCCAACAAGCGCGCGAGCACGCCGAGCGCTCGCCCGGCCGAGAAGCGATCGACAGGCGCATCTTCGCGCTCGGGCGTCGGCGTGCCGCGACCGAGCCCCTCGCACAGCAACGCGATCACGATGATCGCAGCCGCGAGCAAGCACGCCCTCGAGCCGCGCTCCGTCACGATCGGCACGATAGCACCGCGGGTTGCGTATCATCGACCCATGCAGTTGCGCGCGTTGCCGATCGTCCTCGCCACGTTCGCATCGGGTTGCTTCGACGATCCGCCGGACGTCGGCAACGAGTCGGAGAGCGGCGCACCGATGTGCGAGATGGGCGAGCTGGGATTGCCCGCGGTGCCCGAAGGCTGGGAGGGCTGGGCGTTCGTCGCGATGGGCAGCACGATGGCGCCGCCACCCGAGTGTCCGCAGGGCACCACGCGATCGGTCGTGTTCGCGGGCGTGCAGGAACCGACCTGCGGCTGCGTGTGCGAGGCCGACGTGTGTGGCCCGCGTTTCTCGGTCGGTGACGTGTGCGGTGGCGATCTGGCGATGCAGAACGATCTGATCGGCTGCGACGCGGTCGAGTCGGCGACCGCGGTCGACGTCTCCGCGAATCCACCGGACGCGATGGCGACGATGTGCAGCGCGAGCCCGGTGCCGATCCCGGGACCGAACGCGATCCCGTACGCAGTGTGTCAGCTCGCCGGTGCGGGCGACTCGTGCGTCGAGCGCCCCGAAGGCTTCATGGGTCCGTGCATCGGCAAGTCGAACGACGAGTGCCCGGCGGGCTTCCAAGAGCTGGTCGCGAGCGCAGTGGAGCTGCAGTGCGGCACGTGTGAAGTGTGCGCGACGCCGACGTTCTGCGACTCGCTGTTGTACGAGCTCTTCGGCGACGACCAGTGCACGAGCGAAGTGCTCGCCCGCGTGAGCGCGCCCGAGGGTTGCATGGACACCAGCGCGCCGTTCCGTGCGGTCCGCGTCGCGCCGGTCGATCCGGCTGCGAGCGCGTGCGAGAAGAGCGATGCGCAGACCGTGGGTGCACGGATCTGCTGTCTGCCGTGATCGCTCAGCGCTGGCCCACGAAGTTGCTCACGCGATCGATCACGATCGGGTCGTGCAGGATGCGACGATGGCCGAGGCCTTCGGTGTCGACGAGCGTCGCATCCGGCCACGCGAGTGCCACGGCGATGCTCTCGTCGTGCGGCACTTCCTTGTCGCCGCGATCGTGCACGAGCAACACCGGCGGCAGCGGGAAGCGACGCGCCGCCGTGGTGAGATCGAGATCGGCCCACGCGAAGCGAGCGCGATCGCTGGCGCGGCTCAGCCACGCGCGTGATTGCGACTCGTCGAGCCCGAGCCAGCCGTTGAAGCGCTCGGCGTAGCGCAGCGGTCGCGTCATCGGAGCGACGAGCACGAGCTTGCGGGTGCGCACACCGTTGGCCAGCGCGATGCCGGTGGCGATCGCACCACCCGAGTGCGCTACGATCGCGTGGAACGGACCGAGCGCATCGGCGAGCACGCGGATCGCCGACGCGACTTCGACGAAGCTGCCCTGGCGATAGCCGAGCGTGCTCGGGCTCGACGCACCGTGACCCGGTCCGTCGAACGTCACCACCTCGAAGCCCTGGGCGACGAGCGGCGCGACGAAATCGATGAGCTGACCACCGTGACCACCCCAACCGTGCACGAGCAACACGCGCGGGCCTTCGCCGAAGCTCCACGCCGCGAACGGTCGACCTTCGATCGTCAGCGGCACGCGACGACCTTCGTCGAGCCGTGCGCGCGTGGTGTCGTCGATGCGGGCGCGCGGCGGCGTGAACCACACGCGCGTGATCACGCGGGTCGCGAGCGACGGCGAGAACGCGGCGAGCAGCTGCACGCCCGCGCGCAGGATGCCGGTGCCGCCCGGCGCGTCGCTGGGCTTGGCGAGAGTTTCGGAACGACCGATCGTGCTTTTTTCTGCGTACATGAAAAGACCCCTCCTCGGACCCTTCGGCGTCCGAAAGACTCAACGTCGTTTGCGGTTCTTGATGGACTCGATGAGCCGCTCGTAGGCGGTCACGGCCCGTGTGCGGGCCTTCGCGTCGCCGAGCAACTTGTGCGTCTGATGAAACGCGGCATCGATGCCGACGAGCTCGAACGTGATCTGTTCGGCATCGACATCGGACTCGAAGTGCTTCTCGCGGATCCCGAGCTCGATCGCGCGGGTCAACGTGCGGCGCCAATCGAGCTGCGACTGCACCAGGCGGTCGCGCACGGGCCCTGGCCGATCGTCGTATTCTTGGGTCAGCGCGGTGAAGAAGCAGCCTTCGCCGGCGCCGTTGGTCTCGATCCAATCGAGCTTCTCGATGAACAGCGCGCGCACCCGGGGCTCGCCGCGCGGCTTGCCGAGCGCGGGCGAGATGACGGTGGCGGTGAAGCGTTCGATCGCTTCTTCGAGCACCGCGAGCTGCAGCGCTTCCTTCGACTTGAAGTGCGCGAACAGACCGCTCTTGGAGAGCCCGAGGCTGGTCGCGAGCACGCCGAGCGAGACGCCCTCGAGCCCGACCTCCATCGCCTGGACGAGCGCCATGCGCACGATGGACTCGCGCGTCGCCTCGCCCTTGCTGGTCTTTCCGCCCTCGGGGGCCACGATCCATGAAATAGCACGACCGGTCGGTTCGTCAAGGCGGCGATCGCGAAAAGTGCACGAGCGGTCGCTCCCTCCGTCCTGGACTCGCCCGCGGTCGGTGCCATGCTCTCGTCCACATGCTGGGATTCCGCTGGATGCGGGCAGTGATCGCGTTGGCGATCGTGGGCTGTGGTGACGACGGCACGACGCCGCAAGCCGATACGAGCTCGGGCTCGTCGTCGTCGAGCTCGAGCACGACGTCGGACGCATCGACGAGCTCGACGAGCGGCGTGGTCGACGAGAGCTCGAGCAGCGGCTCGTCCTCCGAGAGCACCGGCGGTCCTCCGGTCGAGCCGCTCGTGTGGACGCGCGACTGCATGGTCGAAGGTGCGGACCTCGGCGTGTTGCACGACGGCCTCGAGTGCACCGGCATCGAGGTGCCGCTCGACTGGGATGCGCCCGACGGCGAGCAGATCATCGTCGCCGCGGAACGCGTGCGCACGACCGCGCCACGACGCGGCGCGGTGTTGCTGCTCGACGGCGGCCCGGGTGCATCGGGGCTCGGCTTCTTCGCGACGCCGCAGATCATCGATCCGCTGCTCGCCGCCGGCTACGACGTGGTCGTGCCGAACCATCGCGGCACGGTGTCGCCGGGGCTGCGCTGCACCTTCCCGGTGCAGAGCGAAGAGTGCCGCAGCGAGCTCGAGCAAGCCTGGGGCGACGGCCTGCGCCACTTCAACACCGTGCAAGCCGCACGCGACGTGCGCGAGCTCGTCACGCGCATGAACGCGGGCTTCCTGGCCACCGAGACGATCGTGTACGGCGTCTCGTACGGCACGTTCTTCGCGTCGCACGTGCTGCAGACGAGCGGCGATCAGCTCACCGGCGTCGTGCTCGACAGCGTGCTGCCGTACGGCATCGACGTGTCGGAGCAGGAGATCGTCGTGCAAGGGCGCGCCGTCGATCTGTTGCAGCGCTGCGTCGACGATCCCGTGTGCGGGCCGCGGGTCGGCTTCGCTTCGGGCGAAGAGTTCGCCGAAGCGATCGTCAGCGCGATCGACGACGGCGACTGCGGCGGCTACGACAACGGTGCGTGGGCCGACTCGAACTATCGCGCCTTCTTCGGTGGCATGCTGAACACCAAGGGCCTGCGCGACTACCTGCCGCTCATCGGCGCACTGCTCACGCGCTGCACCACCGAGAGCAGCGATCTCGCGAGCATGGCGATCTCGCAGCTGCTCGGCGGAACCATTCCCTACACGCCCGGCAACGATCGCTACGGTGTGCCGCCCGCGCTGTTCTACTCGCAGGAAGTGTTCGCGGTGGTGGTCGCGACGATGTTGGTGGGCGACGGGGTCGACACCGCGGCCGCGATCACGGCGGCGCAGCAGAACTTCGCGAGCAACGGCATCCTCGAGGCGGTCGACGGCGCGAACCAGTTCTTCGGCGATCTGCCGAACCCGCAGTGGTCGACCGAGCCCGCGCCGGACGTGCCTGTGCTGGTGCTGGCGGGCCGCTACGACACGCAGACGCCGTTGCCGTGGGCCGAGCGCGAGACCGATCGCGTCGACGCGACGCTCGTCGTCTTCGACGACACGATGCATGCGCTCGCGTTCCCCGGCACCGGCGGCAAGTATGCCGACGGCACACCGTGCGCGATGAGCATCATCGGCGCGTTCATCGACGCGCCGAACACGACGCCGGACAGCTCGTGCGCGGCCGAGCTGCGCGGCGTCGACGTCAACCTCGTCAGCGACTTCCTGCAGACCACGAACATGGACGCGTTCGGCGTCGCAGATCCGTGGTCGCTGCTGCCACCGCCCTGAACGACGGCGAGCTCAGCCGCCCGTCGAGCCGCTGCTCGACGAGTCGCTGCCGCTGTCGGTGCCGGTGGACGTGTCGGTCATGCCGGTGGTGCTGTCCTCGCCGGTGACCGAGTCGCTCGTGTCCGGTGGCGGCGGTGGATCGCAGCCGTCGGGAAAGCACGGATCGTCCCACGTCGTCGACGACGACTCGGAGCTCGTGGTGCTCGGTGCCGTGTCGCTCGTGTCCGGTGGCGGCAACGGATCGCAGCCGTCGGGGAAGCACGGATCGTCCCACGTCGTCGAGCTCGTGCCCGACTGCGAGCCGCTGCCGCTGGTCTCGCTGTCGCCGGCCTTCGGTCCGCACGCGACCGGTGCCGCCGACGTCACCGCTGCGCCGGCGATCGACGCCGCGCGCATCATCCTGCGCAAGTGGGCTTGCACGCGCTCGCGGGGCGAGCGTCCGTTGGGGCTAGACATAGTGGAGCACCTCCGGCGCGGTGTGATCGACGGGCACGGCGCGTTGCAACGGCGTCGCGTCGAGACCACGACTCGTGGTGTCGTGACGCACCGCGGCGAGCATCTCGGCGCGCAGGCGCAGCCACTGCTGCTCGACCTCGCGTTCGAGCGCGCGCAGCCCCGGGTTCAGCTCCGCGAGTAGCTCCGCGTCGCGATCGCGGCCGTGCGTGCGCACGTGCTCGACGATGCGAGTCAATCCCGCGACGGTGTCGTGCCCGACGCTGCGATGCAGCTGTTTCATGCGCTCGAGCCAACGCGGCTGCCACACGTCTTGGTGGAAGTGCCGACAGGTCTCGAGCTCGAGTCGCCATCCGCCGATGTTGGCGTGCAGCGCTCCGGGCCCGAAGTTGCGCGGCGTGAACGCAGCGATCGCGAGCTCGAACGCGCGCTGCACCGCGTCGTTGCGCAGCCGATAGTCGTAGTGCAGCCAGTCGCCGTCGGTACGCTTCTCCTGGATCATCCGCTTCAACAGCGGCGTACCGGCGTAGAGCTCGGTGCGACAGAAGTTGAACGGGAAGTCCGCGGCCGCGTCCATGAACTGGATGTTGGTCTCGAGCGACGGCAGCGTCGTGTCGGGATCGAAGATCAGCATGTTGAAGCAGCCGAACACGTCGAGCTCGCGCAGCACCGCGATCGCGTCGTGGTTCTGCTTGCTCGCGAGGCGGCGCTGCAGCGTGACCAGGCCCTGATCCGCGTCGGTCTCGATGCCGACGTAGGAGCGCAGCATGTGCAGGCGATCGCGCAGCACCGTGAACACGTCGCGATCGACGTCGTTGGGCCGCGCCTTCACGACGATACCGAACGGCCCGATGCCGCGGGCCTCGAGCGCATCGGCGAGCGCATGGAATCGCTCGAGGTTCTTCTTCTTGTTGGGCACGAAGAAGTTGTCGTCGTGGAAGATGAAGATCTCGATGCCGCGCTCCTGCTGCATCGTCAGCATCTCCTCGGCGACCGCTTCGGGCGCGCGCGTGCGATAGCGTTTGCCCGGCAGCGTCTGCTCGTGCCACGACGCGATGCAGCAGAACGAGCAGTCCGCGTAGCAGCCGCGCGTGCTCACCAGCGGTGCGAGCGCGTGGCCGAAGCACTGCTTCGGTCGACCGCGGCGATCGGGCTGGCGCAGCGTCGCGAGATCGGGCGGGTGGCGCAGCGGGCCCGAGATCACCGCACCATCTGCGCCACGCGTGACGACGCCGGGGATCTCCGCGAGCGATCGGCCTGCATCGAGCGCGTTCACGAGCTCGACGATCGTCTCCTCGCTCTCGTGGCGGCAGACGCTGTCGATCTCGGCGAAGTCGCCGAGCAGCTCCTCGGCCGCGAAGGTGGCGAAGTGCCCGCCGATCGTGATGTGCCCGCGATAGCCGGCTTCACGCAGGCCCATCGCCGCCGCGAGCATCTCGACCGCGCGCCACTGGAACGCGACGGAGATGCCGATCATGATCGGCGGTTCGTCGGCGTCTGCAATCGCGCGCACGACCTTCGCGAGATCCCGCGGCTGATTGAACGCGACGATCCGACTCTGCCAGCCCGCCGCCGCCAATGCAGCCGCGAGATAACGCAGCGAGAGATTTTCCTCGAGCTCGGGCCCGACCAAGGCAATCCACGGCACCTGCCACCAACCTTCGCCGGCGCAACGCCGACCTGCCAAGGATAGCCGGCCGCGGCTCGGCTCGGCAAGGTCGGATTACGGCGCCACTACGAGACCGCGCCGCAGCGAACGCGGACGAACGAGCTCGCGCAACAGCTCGCGCCACGCGGCCAGCTCGCGGGTCGGGGCGAAGCGATCGCGTCGCGCTCGCACGCGACGCGTGAGTTCGGCGAGCCAGCTCGGATCCGTCTCCGCGCGCGCGAGCAAGCGCGCCAACGCAGCTTCGTCGCCGCTCTCGAAGAGCGCGGGGTAGTCGTCGCCGAGCGCGGATCGAGCGGCGGGGATGTCGGATGCGATCACCGGTGTGCCGCACACGATCGCTTCGCCGAGCACGTTCGCACCGCCTTCGCTGTGCGAGCTCAGCACGAACACGCGCGCGTGCGCGATGAGCCGGAGCGCGCGCGCCGGGGGCACGTCGCCGAGCCAGCGATAGCGGGGGTTCTCGCGCTGCTCACGGATCGCGGCGCGCTCGAGCTCCTCGTCCAGCGCCGCCCCGGCGTGCACGACGCGCACGCGCGAGCTCGCGGGCAATCGTCGCGCAGCCAAGGCGGCACGCAATGGATCCTTCACCGCGCGCAGGTGGCCGACCACCGCGACCTCGAAGCGCGTGCGCGCGCGCGCGACCGCGACCGCCGGTGGTCGTGCCGACTGCGGGATCACGCGCACGATGTCGCGGTACTCCGCCGGCACTTCTTCGACCGCGAGATCGTGCAGCACGACGAGTCGATCGGCGAGCGCGAGCGATCCGCGTGCGTACGGATCGACGGCGATGTCGTGGCTCAGATCCGTGCCGGTCAGCGCGAGCACCGTCGGCAACCCGGCGCGCTCGGCCCGCGCACGACGGAGGATCTCTCCGCCGTGACGGGCGTGCAACGCGACCAGCACGTCGCAGTCGAGCTTCGCATGCGCGTCGCTCACGATGTGCACGTCATGACGCAGCAGCTTCGCCCAGCGCTCGGCCGTGCGTCGATTGCCGGACCGCGAGCCGCGGGGCGCGGCGCAGAACAGCAGGACGCGCATCCTCGCGAAGCGTACCCTCGATCGTGAGATGGACCAACTCCGCGAAGCGCTCCTCGATGCACGCGCGCGCACGCTCGATCTCGTCGGCGATCTCGATGATGCGCAGTGGCTCGGGCCGCGCCTGGCGATCGTGAATCCGATGCGCTGGGAGATCGGCCATGTGGCGTGGTTCCACGAGCATTGGGTGCTGCGCCGCGTACGAGGCCACGCGCCGCTGCGTGCCGATGGCGACGCGCTCTACGACTCGGCGAAGGTCGCCCACGACACGCGCTGGGATCTGTCGCTGCCGGATCGCAACGAGACGCTCGCGTACATGCGCGACGTGCTCGAACGAACGTGCGCGGTGCTCGACGATGGTCGCGAGCCCTACTTCCATCGCCTCGTCGTCTTCCACGAGGACATGCACGGCGAAGCGCTCACCTACACCCGACAGACGCTGGGCTATCCCGCGCCGCGCTTGCGCGACGATGCGATCGTGGCAGCAGTAACAGGTCCGTGGCCCGGCGACGTCGAGATCCCCGGCGGCGAGCTGCAGCTCGGTGCACAGCCGGGAACGCACGCGTTCGTGTTCGACAACGAGAAGTGGGCGCATCCGGTGCAGGTCGCTCCGTTTCGCATGGCCCGCGCGCCGGTGACGAACGCGGAGTTCCTCGCGTTCGTCGAAGACGACGGCTACGTGCGCGACGAGCTGTGGAGCGCAGCCGGTCGCGCGTGGCGTACCAAGGTGGACGCGCACGCACCGGTCTACTGGCAGCGCCGCGACCAGCAGTGGTACGTGCGTCGCTACGACGAGCTGGTCGCGATCCCGCCGCACCACCCGATCGTGCACGTGTGTTGGCACGAAGCCGAAGCGTTCTGTCGCTGGGCGAACCGGCGACTGCCGAGCGAAGCCGAGTGGGAGCTGGCCGCGACCGCGGGCGACGGCCGCACGTTCCCGTGGGGCGATGCTGCGCCGACATCCTCGCACGCGAACCTCGACGCACGCGCGCGCGGACCCGTCGACGTGTCGGCACATCCCGAGGGCGACAGCGCGCACGGTTGTCGTCAGCTGATCGGCAACACGTGGGAGTGGACGTCGACGCGCTTCGCCCCCTACCCCGGCTTCGTCGTCGATCCTTACAAGGAGTACTCCGAGCCGTGGTTCGCGACGCCGCACATGGTGCTGCGCGGCGGCTGTTGGGCGACGCGCGCACGACTGCTGCGCAACACCTGGCGGAACTTCTATCCGCCCGATCGTCGCGACGTGCTCGCCGGCTTTCGCACGTGCGCCTTGACTAATCAATAAATTGGTTGAATAATCGCCTGTGTGGCGCAAGAGCGGTCCAAGAGCGGAATCTACGAGCAGCTCGCCCGGCTGGGGAAAGCCGTCGGCTCCGCGCCGCGGCTCGAGCTGCTCGACCTGCTGAGCCAGGGCCCGCGCACCGTCGAGGCGCTCGCGAGCGCGGCCAAGCTACCGCTCGCGAATGCATCGCAACATCTGCAGGTGTTGCGCGCGGTTCGGCTCGTCGAGAGCGATCGCCGCGGGACGTTCGTCGAGTATCGCATCGCCGACGATCGCGTCGAGCGGTTCTTCCTCGCGCTGCGCGAGCTCGCCGAGTCGCGGCTCGACGAGCTCGGCGAAGCCGCGCGTGCCTACTTGGGCGACACGACCATCGAGCCGATCGATCGCGAGCGCCTGCTGCGACGCGTGCGTGAAGGCGAAGTCACGGTGATCGACGTGCGTCCGAGCGAAGAGTATCGCGCCGGTCACGTGCCCGGAGCGCTGTGCGTTCCGCTGCCCGAGCTGAAGAAGCGACTCGCCGAGCTCCCGAGGGGCCGCGAGATCGTCGCGTACTGTCGCGGGCCCTACTGCGTGCTCGCGGTCGAAGCGGTCGAGCTGCTGCGCAAGCGTGGCTTCGACGCGCATCGCATGGAAGAGGGCGTCGCTGACCTGCGCGCCCGTGGTTGGCAGATCGAAACCGGACCGTCGGCATGACTGGGCACGAAGATCACTGGAACGCGGTGTACGAGCGCAAGGGCGCCGACAACGTCAGCTGGTTCCAGCCCCACCTCGGCACATCGCTCGCGCTCATCCAAGCGCTGCGATTGCCGGGCGTTGCGCGGCTCATCGACGTAGGTGGAGGCGCAGCGACGCTCGTCGACGATCTCCTCGACGCGGGGTTCGTTCGACCCACCGTGCTCGACATCTCCGAGGCCGCGCTCGCGACCTCGCAGCGACGGCTCGGCGAGCGCGCGCGCGACGTCGAGTGGATCGTCGACGACATCACCACCGCAGACCTCGGCGCGGCGAAGTACGACCTCTGGCACGATCGCGCCGTCTTCCATTTTCTCACCGACCCGCGAGCGCGCGCCGCCTACGTGCGCGCCGCGTTGCGAGCGCTCGCGCCCGGGGGCCACATCATCGTCGCCACGTTCGGTGTCCACGGCCCGGCCCAGTGCAGCGGGCTCGACGTCGTGCGCTACGAAGCGAACGGTCTGCACGCCGAGTTCGGCGCTGCGTTCGAGAAGATCCAAAGCGTCACCGAAGCGCACCACACACCGTGGGGCACCGAGCAGGAATTCCTGTACTGCTACTGTCGGCGCGTGTGAGCCGCTACCGTCCGAATCGCGCCAGCTCGGTGCGTAGCATTCGGCGTGCGCGGGCGTCGGCGAAGAGCACGAGCAACACCATGCGCACGTAGCCGTGCGGCAGCTTGGGGCTGTCGGCCTGCGCGGCGAGCCGATCGAACGAGCGCGCGGCGTGGAGATGATGATCCGCGTGGTGGGGCAGGCCGAGCAGCAGATACGTGCCGAGCGGGCAGTCGCAATCCCACGCATGCTGCGGGCCGATGCGTTGCGTGCCGCGTTGCAAGCCCCAGTGGTCGAAGTAGTTCACGGCCGCGATGACGATCGTCGCGACCAACGCTTGCGACACCCACGCGAGTAGTGCGAGTCGTCCGAACACGAGGCCGATCGCCGCGAAGAGCAC
>DASZPU010000412.1:0-21206 GCA_035550195.1 Nannocystaceae bacterium | reverse complement strand
TCTGCTCGCCGACGCACGCCGCACGCTGTCGCGCCCGCACGAGGGCGGAGGCGACTGAGCGACTAGCGCAGCAACCACGTGCGCAGGCGGGCGAGCAGGTGCTCGGTGTCGACCGGCTTCGACACGTAGTCGGACGCGCCGGCGGCGAGACACTTCTCGCGGTCGCCCTTCATCGCCTGAGCGGTGAGCGCGATGATGGGGATCTGCCCGAGGCCTTCGGTGCGCCGGATCTGCCGCATCGTCTCGTAGCCATCCATCTGCGGCATCATCACGTCCATCAGCACGACCTCGATGTCGGGCACACGCAACAGCATCGAGATGCCGTCGCGGCCGTTGTCGGCGCGCAACACCACGAGCCCGTGCAGCTCGAGCAACGTGCCGAGCGCATAGAGGTTGCGGACGTCGTCGTCGACCAGCAGCACCTTGCGTCCACGCACCGACCCACGCCGAGCGTCGTGCGGGTCGGGCAGCGACTCCACGCGCCCGAGCTCGGCGGTGTCGCCACGTCTGCGCAGCCCCGCCGATGCGCTGCGATCGGGCAAGTACAGCGTGAACGTGCTGCCGCGCCCGGGCTCGCTCTCCAATCCGATCTCGCCGCCGAGCATCCGCGCGATCTCGCGGCTGATCGACAGCCCCAGCCCGGTGCCGCCGTAGCGCCGACTCGTGGTGCCGTCGGCTTGCTGGAACGCCTCGAAGATCACCCGATGCTTGTCCTTCGGGATCCCGACGCCGGTGTCCTCGACCGCGAACCGCAGCACCTTGCTCGCCTCGGCCAGCGCGCGTTCGTCCTTGCTCCACCCGCTCTGCGCGACCCCGATGGTCAGCGTCACGCCGCCGTCGTCGGTGAACTTGAACGCGTTCGACAACAGGTTCTTCAGCACCTGTCGCAGCCGTCGGCCGTCGGTGCGGATCGTCGGCGGCGCCAACGGATCGAGCACCACGTCGAAACGCAGCCGGCGCTGCTCCGCGTGCGGCCGCATCGTGCGATCGCAGTGCGCAGCGATCTCCGGCATCATCACGTCCTCGACGTCGAGCGGCACGGTGCCCGCCTCGATCTTGCAGAGGTCGAGCACGTCGTCGATGAGCGTGAGCAGGTCGTTGCCCGACGAGTGGATGATGTGGGCGTACTCGACCTGCTTCGTCGACAGATTGCGGTCGGGGTTGTCCCACAGCATCTTCGACAGGATGAGCATGCTGTTGAGCGGCGTACGCAGCTCGTGCGACATGTTCGCGAGGAACTGCGACTGATAGCGCGACGACGCGGCGCGCTGCTCGAGCTCCGCATTCGTGCGCTGCAGCTCCTCGGTGAGCGCGTTCACGCGCTCGAGCTCGCGGGTCATGCGCTGGCCCAGTGCGAGGATGTCGTTGAGCGCGTCGGCGATGCTCTGCTCGCAGCCGTCGCGCTCGCTGCTCATCCGCACCGCGAAGTCACCACTGCGGAACGCGAGCAGCACCTCGAGCAGACGGTCGGGATCGATGGTCTGACCGGTCTTGCTCGTCGCCATCCCCCTCCGAGCTGCCCGCTAAGGAATGCGACGAATCTCGCCACGCGCAATCGCTTCGTGCTCCGTCGAGATCGTAATCGTCCCGACCTTCGAAGGTCCGCGTTACCGCGGCGAAACGCGATCACCACGCGCGTGTCCGAACGGCCCGGCCAAGGCGGACTCCGCGTCCTTGCGTTCGCACGGATCGGCGTCATTTCAGCAGTCGAGGAGGTGCCGGCGTTTGGATGACCCATCAGCCCTGAGCGGTACCGCCTCGATCGCCATCGCCGTCGCGTGCATCTGCATGGCGGTCGCGCTGGGCATGCTGGCGCGACGTCATCGCGAGCGCGGGCTGTCGTGGCTGCTCGCGGTCGTGAGCGCATTCCTCGTCGTGCTCGCGCTCGGCAACGTAGTCGCGTTCACGGGGATGGGCGCATCACACCCATGGTTGCCTACCACGATCGCAGCGATCGGAGCCCTGCTCGGCGTCGCGTCGGCGGCCGGCCTGTGGACTGCGCTGCCTGCGGCCCTGCGCGCGATCGGTCCCTCGGCGCTCGAGACGATCAACGCCCGACTGGAGAAGGAGATCCGCGAGCGCGAGCGCGCGGAGACCGAGGTGCGCAAGGCCAACGCGGCGCTCGAGGCCCGCGTCACCGAGCGCACCCGCGAGCTCGAGCGCAGCAATCGCGAGCTCGAACAGTTCGCGTACGTCGCGTCGCACGATCTCCGCGAGCCGCTGCGCATGGTGACGAGCTACACGGATCTGCTCGCGCGTCGCTATCGCGGCAAGCTCGACGCGACCGCCGACGAGTTCATCGCGTACGCGCTCGAGGGCTGCCAGCGGATGCGCCAGCTCATCGTCGATCTGCTGGAGTACTCGCGCGTCGATCGCCAACGCATGCCGCAGATGGTCGACACGGAGGAAGCCTTCGCGGTGGCCTGCCACGATCTTGCGGTGCCGATCGCACGCACCGCGGCGCTCGTCACCCACGATCCGCTGCCGAAGATCCGCTGCACGCCGTCGCAGCTCGTGCAGCTGCTCGAGAATCTCCTGCGCAACTCGATGACCTACCGCGCCGAGCGCCCGGTGCGGATCCATGTGGGTGTCGCCGAGACCGACGACGAGATCGTGCTGTCGGTGAAGGACAACGGCATCGGCTTCGACATGCGCCACGCCGAGCGGATCTTCGGTATGTTCCAACGTCTGCACGTGCGCGGTGAGTACCCCGGCACGGGCATGGGCCTCGCGATGTGCAAGAAGATCATGGAGAGCCACAACGGGCGCATCTGGGCCGAGGCCGAGCCCGGCGAGGGCGCGACGTTCCTGTGCGCGTTCCCCAAGGCGGGCGAGGACTGACGATGCGGCGCGTTCGCATCCTGCTCGTCGAGGACAACCCGGCCGACGCGCGGCTGCTCATCGAGGCGATGGAAGAGGCGCAGGTCGACGCGGAGATCCATACCTCGCGCGACGGCGAAGACGCGCTGCACACGCTGCGCTTGCAGGATTACGCCCGCCCCGACGCGGTCATCCTCGATCTCAACCTGCCGCGCATGGACGGCCGCGAGCTGCTCACGGAGATCCGCAACGATGCGGAGCTCTCCGAGCTACCGGTCGTGGTGCTGTCGACCTCGCACTACGATCGCGACATCCGTGCGTGCCAGGATCTGCGCGCACGCGCGTACGTCATCAAGCCCGCGGGCTTCGAAGAGTTCGTCGACGTCGCCCGCCGCATCGCGCGGATCGTGCACGAAGTCGACGAGCATCCGGTCGGCTAGGCACGCGCGCTAGGTCGGCTGCATGCGCGCGCCGTAGAGCCGCCTGCGCTGCGCGACCGCGTAGTCGAGCACACGCGCGAGCAGACCGGCATCGACGTGATCCTTGCTGACCATCACGTCGGCGCCGCCGCGCAGCGCACCCCGCTCGAGCCCCGGCTCCCACGCACCGGTGAGCACGACGATGGGGATCTCGCCATCGAGCGCGCGCACGTGCTCGAGCGTCGCGAGGCCGGCGGAATCGGGCAGATGGAGATCGAGCAGGATCACGTCGGGGCGCTTGTTCTCCAGCTTGCCGCCGAGCTTGTCCTCGATCTGGCCGAGCCGCGAGACCTGCTCGACGACGTAGCGCGGCTCGCTCGACTCGCCCAGCAGCTCGCACACGATGCGCGCGTCGCCAGGGTTGTCCTCGACCAACAACACGCCGAGATCCTCGACGCGTGGCAACGAAGGCCGCACGTCGTCGCGATACTCCGCGGGTTGGATCCCGTGCGCGCGGATCTTCTCCCACAGGCACTTGCGGCTGATGCCCAAGAGCTGCGCAGTGGGAGCCTTGCGTCCGTTCGCGATTCGCAGCGCGCGGACGATGTGCTCGCGCTCTGCCGAAGAGAGCGCCTCGCGAAGCGTGGCGATCTGCGTCGGCGCGGCCGGCTCTCGCGCCGACCCGTCGTCGTGGCTTTGGTGATCCACCTCTTCACAGAACTACGCCGTGCGCTGGCCATCGGCAAGCGCACGATCGCGGCTACACACCGTTACTGCTCGGAAGATGCGACACGCGATCACAAGCGGGTGATCGCGGGCACCCAATCGACACGGCTGATCACGTTTCACCGCGGTGACAAAGCGGTCCTACGGCGTTCTCGCGTGCGCGTGCAACATCGACGACGACGTGCAAGCGACGGCCGACGAAAATTCTTCGTGGCTCACTTCGATCGTCGACGCACGAGCTCCGGCCGAGTGGCCAGCGCCTTCTCGAGCTCGGCGATCTCGTCGGGCTTCAAGAAGCTCATGCTCTTCGCCCCGCCCGACAGCACCAGCTTCACCACCGGCTGCTTGGTCGACTTGTCCTCCTCCACCGAGAAGGACTCGCAGGCCTCGATCTGTTCCATGAGTCGCGCGAGCCGCGGCGAGCTGAACTTCACCTCTTTGACGACTCGCTTGTAGCGCAGCACCTTCTTCGCCTTGAAGCCCGCGGTGCCTTCGGCACGCAAGAGCGACTCGTTGGCGTTGTCGATGCGAGAGCGCAGCGCGTTGTCGGCCTGGCGCAGCTCGTTGTGCTCGACGTCGGTGACATCGCGCGTGTGCGCAGCCATGACCGGCAGCTCGTTGAGCTCACCGGACTTGTACTCGAGCTTGCGGCACACGACTTCGACCGAACGGCGGCCGAACAGCGACCCGGTGGTCATCAGCACCAGCACCGGCACGTCGATGCGCTCCGACACGATGCGCGCGAGGTCGCGCACCACTCGTTCCTCGTTCACTTGGATCGCGGCGGCGCCGTCTTCGTTCGCGAGCAGCTGGAACTGCGTGGCGGTGTCGGGCGGATCCACCGGCGGCGGCGGCTCCTTGCCCTCGTACGTGCGCTCCCAGCCCAGCTCGCTGAGCGCTTTCTCCATCGCTGCCTCGAGCTTGGGCAGCTTGCACGGCCCCCGCGTCTCGATGACGGCCGTTCCGAGTTGCATCGCCATGCGCGGGCGCAGTATGCCACGGTTGGATTTCCGCCGAAAACTAGGCGTGCGCCGGCCACGTGGCCAAGCTCTCGACCATGCACGAAGGCATGACCGAAGCGCCGGCTGGCCTGCTCGACGAGCTGCTGGGTGGCACCTGGACGACGCCCGACGACGAGGACTATCCGCACGAAGCGGTCGAGCAGATGCAGGCCCTGCTCGACGAGCTGGTCGCCGATCTGTGCGGTTCGTGAGGCGGTGAGCGCGGCTGCCGCGAGCGATCGCGGGGCGGCCGAGAATGCGGTAGACGGGGGGCCATGACGGAGCCCTCGAGTCGAGCCCCCATCCGCGTCGCGTTGGTCGGCGTCGGGTACATCGCCGACTACCACTACGACGCCGTGCGCACGGTGCCGGGTGCCGAGGTCACCGCGGTCTGCGACGTCGCGCGTGCACGAGCGCAGCGCTTCGCGGACAGCAAGGGTATCGCGTCGGCGTACGGCAGCGTCGAAGAGATGATGCGCAGCGAGTCGGTCGACGTCGTGCACGTGCTGACGCCACCGCATCTGCACGAGCAGCCCACGCGCGTCGCACTCGAGCACGGTGCCGATGCGCTGGTCGAGAAGCCGCTGTGCCACGACTCGGGCGCCACCGGAAGGCTGCGTGCGCTCGCGAAGGAGCGCGGGCGTGCGCTCGGTTGCAGCCACAACTTCCTGTTCTTCCCCGCCTACGATCGCCTCGTCGCCGATCTCCGCAGCGGCCGACTCGGCGCCGTCGATCAGCTCGACATCGTGTGGAACAAGCCGCTCGGCCAGCTGAAGGGCGGGCCGTTCGGCGCGTGGATGCTGCAGCAGCCGCAGAACATCCTCTTCGAGGTCGCGCCGCACTCGTTCGCTCACCTCGCGCACCTGCTCGGCGGCGTGCCCGACGAGATCGCGGTGCATCCCTTCGATCGCGTCGAGCTGCCGCGCGGCCTGTCGTTCTGGCGGCGCTGGGAGATCCTCGCGTGGAAGGGCGCCGCCCAGGCGCGACTGCGCCTGTCGTTCATCGACGGCTATCCCGAGCACTACATCCACGTGCGCGGCAGCCAAGCGGTCGCGCGCTGCGACTTCGAGAACAGCACGTACGTGTGCCTCGATCACACGCCGCACCTGCTGGACGTCGATCGCTTCCTCACCGTCGCGAGCAGCTCGCGCGACTCGGTCGTGCAAGCCGGTGAGACGCTCGCGGGCTTCGTGCTCACGAAGATGGGCATGAGCAAGAGCGGCGGTCCGTTCCAGCTCAGCATCAGCCGCATCGTGCAGACCTTCTATGGTGGTCGCGCGGGCACGCTCGACGAGCGCGTGAGCGCGGAGACCGGCGAGGCCGCGGTGATCATCGCGGAGAAGGTCGCGCAGAAGGCCGAGCTGCCCACGGTCGCCGCGAAGGCGACGCGCCCCACGGCGGCACCCTCGGGCGGCCCTTCGCCGAAGGTGCTCGTGATCGGTGGCACCGGCTTCATCGGTCGCGCGCTGGTGAAGCGACTGCGCAAAGATGGTCTGGGCGTGCGCGTGGTCGTGCGCGATCCCGCCGGTTGTCCGCCCGAGCTGCAGGATCCCGGCGTCGACGTGTGCCGCGGCGACTTCACCGATCTCGGCAGCATCGCGGCCGCGCTGCCCGGCATCGACTACGTCTATCACCTCGCGCGCGGCAACGGGAACACGTGGCCCGAGTTCCTCAAGTACGACGTCGAGCCCACGCGTGCGCTCGCCGAGCTGTGCTTGCAGCACGAGGTGCAGCGCTTCTTCTATACCTCGAGCATCGCGCTCTACTACGCGGGCAAGGGCGCGGGCACGATCACCGAGGACACGCCGGCGGCGCGCCCCGATGGTCCGTACGCGCGCAGCAAGGTCGAGAACGAAGCGAACCTGATGGCGCTGCACAAGGGCAAGGGCTTGCCGCTCGTGCTCTTCCGTCCGGGCATCGTGCTCGGGCGCGGTGGTTGTCCGCTGCACTGGGGCATCGCGGGCTGGCCGTATCCTTCGGTCGCGCGCTTGTGGGGCGACGGCGAGTCCAAGCTGCCGATCGTGCTGGTCGACGACTGCGCGGATGCGATGGTGCTCGCGCTGCGCGTGCCCGGCATCGAAGGTCGCTCGTACAACCTCGTCGGTCCGCCGATGATCACCGCGAACGAGTACCTCGACGAGCTCGAAGGTCGCGCGGGCATTCGCTTGCGCCGCGTGCCGACCTCGAGCTGGACGTACTTCGGTGAGGCGCTCGCGAAGTGGGCGATCAAGAAGGTCGGGCGCGATCCGAATGCGCAGCGTCCGACGCACGCGGACTGGGAAGGGCGCTCGTTCGCCGCGACGCTCGACGGCTCGCGTGCAGAGAGCGAGCTCGGCTGGCACCCCACCACGGATCGCCACACGGTGATCCGCGAAGGCATCTGGGTGCCCACCGAAGAGTGGTTCGAGCTGCCGCCGCGCGCGTAGCTCGTTCTGGTCGCGCCCTCCCGCGACCGCAAAAAGACGTCTCGACAACATAACCAATTAGATATATAACTCGTTGGCGATGCACGAGGACACGCCATGAGCCGCGACGCACACGCACGCGAGGTGCGACTGAACCAGGTGTTCGCGGCGCTCGCCGATCCGACGCGCCGCGCGATTCTACGGCGTCTGACGAAGGGCGAAGCGTCGGTGTCGGAGCTCGCAGAGCCGTTCGACATGTCGCAGCCCGCGATCTCGAAGCACCTGCGCGTGCTCGAAGACGCAGGGCTCGTCAGCACGGCGCGCACGGGCCAGAGCCGGCCGCGCAGCCTCGTGATCGGCGGACCGCTCGCGGACGTCGACGGCTGGCTCGCGCCGTTCCGCGAGACCTGGGAGCGCCGACTCGATCGCCTCGAGTCGTTCCTCGCGAAGAAACCGAAGGAGACGAAATGACCGCCACCACCACCGATCGAGAGACCCTCACCATCGCATTCGAGCGCCGGCTCCACGCCTCGCGCGAGGACGTGTTCGATGCGTGGACGCGCCCCGAGCAGATTTCACAGTGGTGGGATCCCACCGGCGCACCACTGGTCGCATGCGAAGTCGATCTGCGCGAAGGTGGAGCGTTCCGCTTCGTGCACGAGGGCCATGCGCCACCGTTCACCGGCACGTACACGCGGATCGAACGCCCGTCGAAGCTCGTGTTCGACGCGCTCGGCTCGGTCGGCACCGTGACGATCGAATCCGTCGACGCGTTGACGCGGCTGCGCGTGACGATCCGCTGCGCGTCCGCGGCGCAGCTCGATCACTTCGTGCAGCTCGGCGTCGCGACGAACACGGATCGCACGCTCGACAACCTCGTCGCGCATCTCGACGCGCATGCGGCCGCGGACACGAGCCCGACGTGGCTTTGCCACGGCGGACAGCGAGCACGATTGCTCGCACCAGGAAGAGCGCCGGAGGGCGCGACCAAAACTAAAACCGGCCGCTGATCGACACGCCCGCACCGCCGGGCGTGTAGCCGGCGCCGACCTGCATGCGCTCCCAACGACGCAGTCGCGCGTTGCGAACCATGCCCGCGAGCACGAGCACTGCGCCTGCGGCCTGCACCGATCCGGTGAGCACCGCGGCCCAGCGCTGCTTCGCGGACTCGGTGTAGCCCATCGCGATGAACGGGCCCGCGATCGGGATCAACAAGCCGCGGCCATAGTTGAGCTTGCGCTTGTCGATGCTGTGATGGCCGGTGAGCGGATCGGTGCGACCGTCGCGAGCCCGGTCGATCGCGACCGCGCCACCGAGCGAGGTGAAGAAGTAGAAGACGCCGAAGCTGACCGCACCCGCGATGATCATCTCGTTGCCGCCCTTCAAGCGCGACGGCGTCGGCGGCGGACCGACCGGACGCGGCGGCGGCACGTTCACGACGACGGTCGCAGGCGCGGGCACCGGTGCGGGTGGGCTCGCGACCGCTGCGGGTGCTTCCCACGGCATCGGCGCGACGGGCGTCGCCGCGGGCTGCGGCGTCACGACCGTCGGTGCCGCCGCGGGTGCGGGACTCGCGGGTGCCGGCGCCGCGACGGCGGAAGGCTCCGTGCCACCGCGGCGCGCGAGCGCGACGTCGGGCAGAACGAGGGTCAGCGCGAGGGATGCAGCGGGGACGATCCGAAGGCAAGTCATGGCGGGTCCTCCGGGTAGTCGCCGGACTCCGCCGGACGATCACCGTCCGTCCGATTTCTGCGACGGCCAGGGTGCTCGGGCGCACAACGCTCGGCTTTGTGGCAGAACAGGCGCCCCGAGGAGCTCACCATGCAACGCACCGCGAAGGCCGTCTGGGACGGCGATCTCAAGTCCGGTTCCGGCCACCTCACCACCGGCAGCAACACGCTGTCGAGCACCAAGTACACGTTCGCGAGCCGCTTCGAAGACGGGCGCGAGACGAATCCCGAGGAGCTCATCGCAGCCGCGCACGCCGGCTGCTTCACGATGGCGATCACCGCCGAGCTCGCGCGTCAGGGCATCACCCCGAAGCAGCTCACCACCAACGCGACCGTCACGCTCGAGCGCGTCGACAACAAGCCGACGATCACCGGCATCGCGCTCGCGCTGAAGGCCGAGGTGCCCGGCGCCGACAAGGCGATCGTCACTGCGGCGGTCGAAGGTGCGAAGGCCGGCTGCGTGATCTCGCGGCTCGTGAACGCACCGATCACGCTCGTGCACGAAATCATCGTCTGACGGCCGCGGCCATGGCCGACCTGCCGATCTACATCACGCCCGAAGGGCATGCGCGCATCAGGGCCGAGCTCGAGCACCTGTGGAAGGTCGAGCGGCCGCGGGTGACCGCCGAGGTCGCGGCTGCGGCCGCGCTCGGCGATCGCTCGGAGAACGCCGAGTACATCTACGGCAAGAAGCGACTGCGCGAGATCGACAGGCGGCTCGAGTTCCTCGCGAAACGGATCGAGCGCATGCACGTCGTGCATCCCGATCCGAGCAAGGATGCGAGCGGCAAGGTCGCGTTCGGTGCATGGGTGGTCGTCGAGGACGAGGACGGCGAGCGCCACGTGTACCGCTTGGTGGGAGCCGACGAGTCCGACGCGGACGCCGGGCACATCAGCATGGACAGCCCGATGGGACGCGCGTTGCTCGGCAAAGAGGTCGACGACGAGGTGCTGGTGCATCGGCCGCGCGGTCCCGCGAGCTTCACGATCCTGTCGATCCACCACGGCGCGCCCCCGAAGAAGCCCGGCTGAACCGCGTTCTGTGCGGAGCCGCGCAGCGCGTCCCCGCGCGCAGCGCGAACTGGAACCTTTTTCCAGCTTCGTCCGTCTACACCGCTCCGGAGGCCGACCGAATGCGACGTCTTGCTGCGTGGATCCTGGCGACTGGCTTTGCGATGTCCCTGCCCGCGACGAGCGAAGCCTGCTTGCGCGAGATGCCGAAGAAGCTCGCGAAGAAGAAGCTGCAGGTCGATCCCACGAAGCGCGACGTGATCGCGGCCGAGAAGGCGCTCGGCGCCGGTGAGCATGCGAAGGCCGGCAAGCTCGCGATGCGTGCGGTGCCGAAGCTCTCCGAGCTGCCGCCGATCGGTGCCGCCGAGCTGCCGACGCGAGCACAGCGAACGTTGGCGATGGCGCAGGTGCGCAGCGGTGGCGCGATCGAAGTGGCGCCGGGTGTCGGTGGTGACGATGCGTATGCGAAGCAGGTCGGGCTCGCGTGGGCCGAGCTGACGCTGACGTATCAGTCGGCGTTGCAGAGCGACAACCTGCTGGTGCGCTCGCAGATGGCGGAGGCGCTCGCGGCCGACTCGTATCAAGCCGATCGTGCGCGCGACATCCTGCGCGATCTGTCGACGCGGGATCTGATGCCGACGGCGCGGGGGTATGCCGTGCTCGCGCATCTCGAGGCGGATGCGACGGCTCGTGATGCGGCGCTCGGGCGGTGTCGGGATCTCGGTGGTGACTCGGTGTGTAAGGCGTGAACGTTCGGGCGTTCGCTTTGAGCGTTGCGATTGCTGGGTGTGACGGGGCCGTCGATCGGCTGCCGCCGCCGAGCGTCGGTGCGACCACGACCACGACCACGTCCACGACTACGACTACGACTACGACTACGTCTACGACTACGACTACGTCCACGACGGCGGTGGAGAGTGCGGCCGACTCGGGTCGTGTTGCGTTGGGGAAGGAGCTCGTCGCTCGGCACGAGTGTGTGCGGTGCCATTCGGTCGAGGGGGTGCCGGCGACCACTGCGGAGCTCGACTGTGTCGGGTGTCATGTGCAGATCGTCGCGGGGACGTTTCCCGTCGAGGCGGACGAGCTCGCGCGCTATCAGAAGAACGTGCACTCGCTCGTCGAGGTGCCGAAGCTCGTGCCGGGCGATCGGTTTCGGCGATCGTGGATCGCTGCGTTCCTCGGGGACACGCACGATCTGCGACCGAACCTCGCGGCTTCCATGCCGCGGCTCGCGTTGAGCAGCGATGACGCGGCTGCGATCGCGGCGTTCCTCTCGCCGGCTGCGGAGAGCGTCGCGCCTGCGCTCGGTGATGCCGTGCGTGGGCGCGCGGTGATCGAAGCGAAGAGCTGTGGCACGTGTCATCGCATGGGCGCGGAGGCCCTGCCCGCGCCGGGGTTGACCGTGCAGATCGATGCGGCTGCGCTCGCGCGCGCGCAGCATCTCGCGCCCGACCTCGCGCACACGCGCGATCGCATGCGAAGTGCGGCGCTGCTGAAGTGGCTCGCGGATCCGGCCGCGGTGAAGCCCGGCACCGAGATGCCGAAGATTCCGATGAGCGAGCAGGAGATCGCCGATGTCGCCGCGTGGGTCATGACCGCGGAGATCACTGCGCCCGAGCCGATCGCGATGCCGGAGCGACTGCCCGTGCTCACGCGCACCGTGACGTACGAAGAAGTCGACGCGCGCATCTTCCATGCGGTGTGTCGCCACTGCCACTCCGATCCCGAGCAGGTGATCGGCGACGGCGGTCCCGGCTATGCCGGTGGCTTCGGCTTCCCCAAGCGCGGGCTCGACTTGAACTCGTACGAAGGGCTCATGTCGGGCAGCCTCGACGACGCCGCACAGCGCCGCAGCCTCTTCGCGGCGCTGCCCGACGGCACGCCCCGCATCGTTGCGCATCTGTGGGCGCGCCACGCCGAGGTCGCGGGCAAGCCGGTCGACGGCGTGCGCGGCATGCCGCTCGCGTTGCCGCCGCTGCCCGCGGAAGACATCCAGCTGCTCGAGACCTGGATCGCGCAGGGACGCAAACGCGGTAGCGTGAAGGACGGATGACGATACGAATCACCGCGCTCGCGCTCGTGCTCATGGTGACCGGTTGCGATCGCGACGACACGCGTCCGAGCACGCCGGCCGCCGCGTCGAGCAGCCCCGCCGGTGGTGACACGCCCCGTGTGCCCGATGGCGATGCTGCGGGCCACGGCGACGACGGATCGATCGCGAAGCCCGACGTGAAGTCCGACGAAGGCGGCACGGTCGAGCCTGCGGCGGCGAGCGTGCGGCTCGTCGACGTCGATCCCGACAACGGCACGCTGCGCGAGCAGATCGTCGCCGCCGCTGCCCAAGCGAAGGCCGATGGTCGCAGCGTCGCCGTCGAGCTGTGGGCGGGGTGGTGCCCGCCGTGCAAGAAGCTCGACAAGCTGTTGAGCAGCGGTCCGGTCGCGGCCGCGGTCTCGAACGCGGTGCTCATCCGCGTCGACACCGACGTATTCAACGACGAGCTCAACCAGCTCGGCTTCGACGCACCGCAGATCCCCAGCCTCTATCGCATCGACGAGAAGGGCAAGCCGAAGGGCAAGGCGCTCTCGGGCGCGAAGTGGACCCGCGCGAGCGAGACCGACATCGCGGCGCAGCTCGCCGCGTTCCTGCAGGGCTGAGCCCGCGCGGCGTGGTACGTTCGGCGACATGCGTCGCACGTTCGCGCTCCTAGTGTCGCTCTCGCTCGCTGCATGTGATCGCAAGGCGCCCGAAGAGAGCGCGAAGGTCGAGCCCGCGGCGCCGGTCGCGAGCACGCCGACGAGCACCGCGACTGCGCTCGTCGGTGCGATCACACTGCCCAAGGCGATCCCCAGTGATGCGTTCGTCGTCGCGGTCGTGCGCATGCCCGAGCCGCTGCTCGGCCAGCTCGCGCGCTTCGATCCGTTCCCCGGCGCCGCCGAAGACCTCGCAGCGCTGCGCGGCGAGCTCGACGAGATCACGCGCACGCGCCTCGGCCTCACGCTCACCGACGTGAAGGCCGCGACCGTGTTCGCGCTCGACGACGACGCGTTGGGCGCCGTCATCGACGGTGCGGCCGGCGAGCCGAAGGGCAAGCCGATCGCGAACGGCATCGTCGCGCTCGAAGGCGCGGGCGATGTGCATGCCGCGATGGTCGACGGACAGCTGGTCGTCGGCAGCCCCGATGCAGTCGCGGCGAGCGTCGCCGCAGGCGGTGATGCAGCGAAGCAACTCGCGTCGCGCCCGGAGATCGCCGGTTGGCTCGCGAGCAACACCGACGGCGCGGCGCTGGCGATCGCGGTCGATGGTGCGCGCGCGCCCGCGAACCTGAAGGGGCAGCTCGCGGGAGTGGAGCGCGCCTTCGCAGTGCTCGCGGCAAGTCGCTTCGCCATCGCGCTCGAGGGCGAGCCCGCCGCGATGCAGAAGCTGTCGGGCATGTTGACCGCCGCGCTCGCGACCGGCGTCGCGGAGATGGACAAGCTGAAGTCATCCGCGCTCGCCGGCCAGGACACGTTCGCAGCGGTCGGTGCGGTGCTCGGGGCCTACCAATCGAAGCGATTGCAGAAGTCGTTGACGCCCGTGATCGACGGTCGCTTCTTGAAGCTCGAGCTGCCGTTCGTCGGCGGTGACGGTGTGTACGTGGTCGCGCTCGTCGGCGTGCTCGCTGCGATCGCGATCCCGGCGTTCACGAAGTACATGCGGCGCAGCAAGACCAGCGAGGCGCGTGTGCAGATCGCGAAGCTGTTCGATTCGGCCGCCGCATACTTCAACGAGGAGCACACCGGCATGCCGGCGACGCACGTGTGCCCCAACGATGGCCGCGACAAGGGCCAGTCCGGCATCACGCCGCCGCTGTCGGTGGATTGCAACGCTGGCCCCGGTGGTCGCTGCGTGCCCGTGCAGGGCGAAGCGGAACGCGGGCCCGGGCAGTACGACGCGAAGCTGTGGACCGACAACAAGGTATGGGCCGCGCTCGGCATCGCGCAGGAGCAAGCCCACTACTTCCACTACAACTTCATCTGGGATCACCGCGGCAGCACCGGCTTCGGCATGTGTCAGTTCACCGCGCAGGCCTTCGGTGATCTCGACGGCGACGGTGTGTTCTCGACCTTCGAGCGCTCGGGCGCGGCCGACGAGCTCGGCGTCAACGCGGCCGCCGGGCTCTACATCGACCAGGAAGTCGAGTAGCATCGTCACTCGCGTGAAGTGGGTGGTTGCGCTCTTCGTGCTCGCGTTCGGTTGCGCCCAGGGCGTCGACGAGCGGCACGTGACCGTCGGCGTCACGAGCGTGGGGTCTTCGACGCTCACCACCGGGGCCACCGACGATGCATCGAGCAGCGGCAGCTCTTCGGGCGATACGAGCGAGAGCACGAGCGAGCCCGCCGACAGCACCGGCGACATCGGTCCGTCGTACGTCGCGCGCGGCATCGTCATCGACTTCGGCACGCTGAACATGCCGCCCGCGGCGGGCGCGACCGTGACGCTGTCGGGCAATCCCGCGATCAGCACGCAGACCGCCGCCGACGGCTCGTTCGAGCTGCCGGTGCCGCAAGGTCAGATCTCGTTCGTCGAGGTCGCACGCGAAGGTTACTGGGGCGCGCTCGTGCGCGCCGATGCGGGCACGGGCGACGTCGAGCTCGGCGAGATCAACATCGCCAACGACACCTTCATCGAAGTGAAGGTCGGGGCGTTTCCCAACTTCGATTTCGACAAAGCCGCAGTGATCGGGCGCTCGACCGCGACCGACACCGCGCTCACCTTGCTGGAGAACGGCACCGCAGTTTCCGCGCCCGACGAGTACTTCTCGATCGACGCGGACATCAACTTCACGCTTGGCGACAACGTCACGCGCTCGGCGGGCTTCCCTGCGGTGGTGTTCTTCAACGTCGACGATCGCCCCGCGGGCGCGCTCACGATGTCGGCGTCTCATCCTTCGCTGCCGTGCGCGGTCGCGGGCCCGGCCCCGCCGATCCAGCCGCGCACGATCTCGTGGGTCGAGATCACCTGCCAGTGACCCGACTCGGGTCGTGCAGGGCCCCTGCGACTCCGATCGGGTCGCCGTGCGCAGCTCGGCGCTGGGCTTTTCGCCGGCATCGCGTTTGCGAAACGGCGCGGCGATGCAACACGTCCTCGCCAGCTCGCCCCTGTTGCTCGTCCTCGGCCTCGCGTCGTGCTCGCTCGCGGCACACACCAAGCCCGATCGCGACTCGGGTCAGTCGACGCTGATGGACGGCACCTTCGCGGGCAAGAACGCCTGCAACCCCGACAACCACCTGCGCCCGTTCATCATCGAGTGGGACGCGACCGACTCGTCGAGCTTCCAGGAGCAGGCGAAGGGCGACATCGTGTTCGTCCACTACGAGGGCTGCGAGCTGCGCGTGCTCGACGAGTGCCGCAGAGAGGGCAACCGGGGCGAGCAAGGCGCGTACAAGCCGACGGAATGGACCGAAGGCGCGCTCGAGTCGATCGACATCGCGAACGCGGCCGAGCTCTACGCGAAGCTCCCGCTCGGTCACGCGACGCTCGGTGCACGCGTCGAAGGCGGCGAGAAGTTCCACATGGAGTACTACGTCGCGGGCACGACGACGGCGAGCCGCGATGCGGTGTATCGCGAGGACATCGCGAGCCGCCCCGAGTGCGCGAGTGCGACGCACTTCGTGTACGGGTTCAACCTCGGCGCATTCGCGTTGGGATCGACGAAGAACATCAAGGCGAGCGCGGGTGGCAGCGTGTTCGGCTTCGGTGCGGGTGGCAGCGAGACGCGCAGCGCGGACGCGGTCAAGCACGGCGGCAAGCTGGCGGTGTGCGACGCCGAGTCGGCCCAAGAGGTGCTCGGGTGCAAGGCGCCGATCCGCTTGACGCTGCGCACGATCAAGGAGGGCAAGAACCCCGAACGCACCGCGATGGAGCAGCCGGACACGGACGAGACGCTCAACGCCGCGGGCCTCGTCGACGCGAAGCTGAAGCAGAACCAGGAAGCGTTCGCGCACTTCGAAGCGGCGCAGCGCAAGATCGCGGCCGGCGACGGCAAGGGCTGTGTCGCCGAGCTCGACGTGCACGACAAGCTCGACCCGAAGCACAAGAGCAGCGATCCGAAGACCGGCTTCGGCTTCGTGCGCTCGCAGTGCTTGATGCTCGCGGGCGATTGCGACGGCGGCAAGTCGCTGTTGCGGCGCACCGCCGAGCAGGCATCGAACATGAAGGATGCCGACGGCGCGGAGATCGATCGCATGGTCGATCAGTACGTGGGCAGCTTCTGCAAGGGCAAGAAGACCGGCCGTGACGCGCTACTGGCTGCGATCGACACGCTGCAGAAGGGCTCCAACAGCACGAAGGTCGGCGTGCAGGGCTGCACCGACGCGCTCGCGACGGTCGAGAAGCTGAAGAAGTCGGTGAAGCCGCGCGACGCCGAGGACTGGGACATCGTCAACCTCGAGCGCAGCCTGCCCGCCTTCGCCGCGGGCTGCCTCGGTCGCAACGGCGACTGCAAGCTTGCGATGAAGTGGATGAAGAAGACGATGAGCAAGACCGACATCACCAACTTCGACGCCGAGCCCGACCCGACGAAGCGCGCCGCGCTCTACGACGGCCTGCTCGGCACCTTCGCGATCAAGTGCAAGAAGGTCTAGCTCGCGATGCGGCGCATTCGCAAGAGCGGGCCTTCCCAGGACGACTGCGCGCGGAGATCGATCTCGCACTCGATCATCCACTCGGTGTCTTCGCCGTCGGCGACCAGCGTCTGACGGGCCATCCACACCCGCGGCTCGGTGAGCTGCAGCTGCGTGAGATGGGTGAGCCGCGAGCGTGGGCCGCGTTCGAACGGTCCGCGCTCGGCGACGAACGCATTCACCGCGGCCTGCCAGCGGTCCGCGTTCCACAGCTCGCCTTCCTCGGTGCGCACGAGTGACGTCGCTTCGTCCCAGTCGCCGTGCCACAGCGCTTCGACGAGCGCGTGCAGCTCGGCGCGCACGCGCGCCGCGAAGCGCTGCGGATCCGCAGCGGGATCGGGCGGCGGCAGCTCGCGATCGGGCTGCGCCGCCTCGGTGTCGCCGGCACGCACCGCCATCATGCGCTCCCACTCGCGCAAGAGCGTGTCGTCGACGCGCGAGAGCATCGCGTACAGCCACGACTCGAGGTCGCGCACCGCATCGTCCTTCCGCGCATCGGGCACGTTCTGCGCGAGCGTCTTGTACGCCTGCGTCAGGTAGCGCAGGAGCACGCCCTCGCTGCGCGACAAGCCCAGCTGCTTCACGTACGCGTTGAAGCCGACGAACTGCTCGTACATCGCGCGCGCGATCGACTTCGGTCGCACGGTGTCCACCGCGACCCAAGGGTGCTTCAGTCGGAACTCCTCGAAGCTGTCGTACACGTAGTCCGCGAGCGGCTTGTCGTGCTCGACCTTCTCGAGCTCTTCCATGCGCTGCTCGTACTCGACGCCCGCCGCCTTCAGATCCGCGACGAGCTGGCCCTTCTTCGCGTCGACCTGCCGCATCAGGATCGCCTGCGGGCTCTCGAGGATCGACTCGACCAACGACATCACGTCGAGCGCGTACTCGGGCGACTGCGGATCGATGCCGCCGAGCGCATCGAGCAGCCACAGCGACAGCGTGTGGTGCAGCGAGAAGTCCTTCTGCAGCGCCTCGCTGACCCGCAGCGCAGGCCGGCCGTTCTTCACGTTCGGCACGAGCTCCACCACGCCGGCCGCCCGCAGCTCGCGGAGCGTGCCCGCGGCCTTGCGACGATGACGCGTGCGCGCACCCGCACGCTCGTAGCTGTGCGCGATGAGCTCGATGATCCGCTTGTAGCCGCCCGAGCGATCGCGCGGATCGAGCTCGCGATGCAGCACCGACAAGAGCATCCCGTGCGTGACCTCGAAGCGCGAGGTGAGCGGCTCGGGCTCGCCGGTCTGCAGCTTCTCGAACGTCGCGGTGTCCCACGGCACGAAGCCGCGCGTCGGCGCTTGCTTGCGCACGAACTTCTTGCCCTTCGCCTCCAGCCGCTTGTTCTCGATGACGTGCTCGGGCGCCTGCGCGATCACCCAGCCGCGCACGTCGAAGCCCTTGCGCCCTGCCCTGCCCGCGATCTGCTTGAAGTCGCGGACCGACAGGATGCGCGTCTTCTCGCCGTCGAACTTGCACAGCTTCGTGAACAGCACCGAGCGAATCGGCACGTTCACGCCGACGCCGAGCGTGTCGGTGCCCGCGATGAGCTTGAGCATGCCGCGCTGCGCAAGCCGCTCGACCAGCGTGCGATAGCGCGGCAACACGCCCGCGTGGTGGATGCCGATGCCGTGGCGCACCAGCTTCTTCACGTCGGGGCCGTAGACGGTGTCGAAGCGCGTGTCGGCCGTGGCCTTCGCGAGCGCGTCCTTTTCTTCCTTCGTGCACAGGTTGAGCGACAGCAGATCCTGTGCGAGCTCGGCGGCTTCGCGCTGCGTGAAGTTGACGACGTAGGTCGGCGCGCGCCCGGTCATCGCGAGATCCTGGATGGTCTCGTGCGCGGGCGTCTCGCGGTACTCCCAGTCCAGCGGCACCGGGCGATCGTTGCTGCGCACCGTCGCGACCTCGACTCCGGTGAGCTGCTTCAGCCCTTGCTCGAACGCGGTGACGTCACCGAGCGTCGCGGACATCAACAAGAAGCGCGCCTGCGGCAGCGTGATGAGCGGGATCTGCCACGCGATGCCGCGATCGGGGTCGGAGTAGAAGTGGAACTCGTCCATCGTGACGAAGTCGACCTCGGCCTGCTGCCCATCGCGCAGCGCGAGGTTCGACAGCACCTCCGCGGTGCAGCACATCACCGCGGCCTTCGGGTTGATCGACGCGTCGCCGGTCGACATGCCGACGTTCTCGGCGCCGAGCTGCTCGCACAGCTCGAAGAACTTCTCGCTGACCAGCGCCTTGATGGGGCTCGTATAGAAGGATCGCAGCTTGCCGCACAGCGCCCGGAAGTGCATCGCGAGCGCCACCAACGACTTGCCCGAGCCGGTCGGCGTCGCGAGGATGACGTTCTTGCCCGCCATGATCTCGAGCAGCGCTTCCTCCTGCGCGGGGTAGAGCACGAGGCCGGTCTCCGACACCCACGCGAGGAATCGTTCGAGCATCACGTCGCCGTCGCGCGTGCGCACGGGCGGCAAGTGATCGACGAGGCGGGCGGTCGTGGGCACGGGCCGCGAAGCTAGCAGGTTCGGCCGACCGGCGAGCCCTACGGCGATTGCGGCGTTCGAAACGAAAAACGCCGCGCCTTCCGAAGAAGGCGCGGCGCGAGACGAGGCAGGCAGCGAAGGGACACTAACGAACTGGACTACTCGAGGTCGTACTGCTTCAGCTTGCGGTACAGCGTGGTCTTGCCGATGTGGAGGAGACGGGCAGCCTTGCGCTTGTTGCCGCGGGCGTAGTTGAGGGCGCGACGGATGGCTTGCTTCTCGGCCTCTTCGAGGCAGAGCTGACGCTCCGGCGACTCGGCGCGAGCGTGGTGCACGTCGCGGACGCGAAGCTTCGCGGGGAGATCACGGAGCTCGATCTGCTCGGTCGAGCCGGCGTTGATCGCATGCGTGAGCACCTCGGCGAGCTCGTCGACGTTGCCCGGCCAGCGATAGTTGCGGAGGCAGTCGAGCGCCGCGTCGGCGATGCCACCGACCGGACGACGGCACGGCGTGCGCGCGATGATGTCCATCGCGATGAGCTCGAGATCCTCGATGCGCTCGGCGAGCGACGCGACGTCGATGCGAATGCCGGAGGCCCAACGAACGATCTGCGGGTGCAGCTTCACGCGACCCTCTTCGCTCTCGGGGCGAAGGCGCGTGCCGATCACGATGCGACCGAGGCCGGTCAGCGCGGGCAGGCGCGCCTGCTCGTCGAGCGAGAGATCCTCGAGTCGGCTGAGGTAGGTGAATGCGCCCAGGTTGAGCAGGCGGGGCTGCTCGTTCCCGCGCACGATCTCCATCGACGGCACCTCGCCACCACCGAAGTGATGAAGGATGCGCGCGATGCTCTCCTTGCCGGTGCCCGCGGCACCGACCAGAAGGACGGGCAGGTTGGTGCGGACGGCACGCTGGATCATCGCCTGCACGCGCCGCGCGGCCGCCGAGTGGCCGAGGTAGACCGGCGGGTTCGCGCGCAGACGGGCGTCGGCGATCGATTCGGGGAAGTTCGGTGCGAGCTCTACGATCTGCATGGTCTTTCTCGGGGTGCACTCGGTCTATTGAGAAGGTGCCGACCCGCGGCAAGACCCCCCGCCGGAGAAAAGTGCGAAGTGGGGACACTTTCGCGGGAAGGGCTCGAAAACTGCGCTGCAGTGGACCGAAGCGGGGGTCGATGCCTCGCGTGTGGGCTGGTCCGTACCGCTCGATCACGCTGCGTCCCCGGTGACCCGCGGCCTCGCCCGGCAGTGGGCTGCGCAGCTTCGCGCGCCGCTGCCCGAGGCGCTCTGGCTGGTCGGCGCGTGCCCGCGCTGGCTGGCCGCGCTCGTCCGTGCACGCTCGTTCGCGGCGGCGGACCCGATCGCCACCGCGACGCTGGACGCCATCGATCGCGAGCTCGCGCTCGTCACCGGCGTGGCCGAGCCGCGCTGGCCGACGCGATTGCGAACGAGCGCGCCCCCGAAGATCGGGCCCGATCTCCAAGCGCTCGATCCCTCGCAGGTGCTGGTCGTGTGCGCGGGTCTACGACGCGCGTCCGATCGCACGCGCGCGGCGATCGAGTCGCTGCTCGCGGCCTCGTTCGGTGGTCACGAGAGCGAGTGGAGCGCAGACATGCGCGCACGACTGTGCACGTCGGTGTTCCCCGATGCGTTGCGTCCGCGTTGGCGCGCCGGGCTCGGGCTCTCGCCGCCGGATGCCGTCGCACCGGGCGCACACCATGGTGGCATCCGCATGCTCGCCGCGGCCCTCGAGGGCACCGACGTGCGCGCCGTCGACGAGGTGGCCTTCGCGCCGTTGCGAACGTCGGCGGCGATCGATCTCTTGATGACCGCGTTGTCGATCCGCGCCGCGTTGCGCTGCAGCGGCGATCTGCCGCGCGTCGTCGTGCCGTGCGACGAGCCTACCGTGATCACGCGGGCTCCCGCGGCACTCGCCGTCGCGGCTTGATCGCACTGGCTCG
>DASZPU010000411.1:0-5832 GCA_035550195.1 Nannocystaceae bacterium | reverse complement strand
CCAGCTCGCGCTGATCCGCGAGCGCGGCGACGGTCTCGGCGATCGCGACGTCGTCGTCGAATTCGAGCGGCGCCGCGAGTGCCAGCGCGAGCTGTTGCAGCGCGTGCATCTCCGCACGTTCGTGGTGTTCGAGCAGCCGATCGCGCTCGCGATCGAGCAGCCCGAGCAACGCGTACGCGGCGAACGCCAGCACGAGCGCTGCAGTGAGCGCGAGCTTGCCGCCCACCGAAAGGCGTCCGCGCTGCCATGCCCCAGGGGCGCGACTCATCCCACCGGCGTTCGACCGTGATCCCTCGCGGGTGCAGTCCCGATGTGGAACAGGGGTATCGGAACGACGCTCAAGCGCAGCCTGGGTCGAGTCGATGGGCGGGGAAACCCCTGATGAGCCGCGCCGACGCCAAGACCAAGGTCGTCTACATCGACGACAACCCGCAGGATCTCCGCATCGCTCGCGATGCGTTGGTCTCGGCCGGCTACGACGTCTCGACGCACGTCAACGATGCGACCGCCGATCTCGAAGTGATCGACGCCGACATCGTGCTCATCGACTTCCACATGCCGGGCCTCGACGGCGGTGAAGTGCTCGCGCGGCTGCGGGGCCTGCTCTCGCCGCGTCATCGCCCTTTCTTCTATCTCTACACCAGCGATCGTTCGCTCTCCGGCGCGTATCGTCAGCTCGGCTTCGACGGTCAGGTGATCCTCAAGGGCAACACCGACGCGTTGCTCCGCCAGCTCGACGCCGCACGACGTGCGGTCGCGCTGCGCCGCATGCGACCCGCTGTATGAGCGCTCTGCCGCGCCGCCGCGTGCTGCCGTTGTTGGTGGGACTCGGGCTCCTGCCGTGGTGGACGCGACGCGCGTCCGCGGCGACCAGCCCCGACGTGCCGATCGAGACGCAGGTGAAGCTGCTCGACAAGGTGATCGGCTACGACCGCAACGCCGAGACGCGCATGGCGGGGACCTGCCGTGTGCTCGTGCTCGAGCGCAAGAACGACAGCGAGTCGGCCAGCGCCGCCGCGAAGCTGCGCACCGATCTGCACGAGCTCGGCGAGCTCGCCGGCGCGGCCGTGGAGCTGCGTAGTCACGTCTTCGACGACGTCGCGGGCGTGGTGAAAAAATGCACCGATCAGAAGATCGCGGTGCTCGCGATCACTCCGGGTTTGTCGAACTACGTCGCCGCGATCGCCGACAGGCTCGACGGCGGCGACTTGATCACGCTCTCGCTCCTTGCCCATGACGTGCACAACGGCGCAGTGCTCGGATTTGCGTTGGAGTCGTCGCGCCCGACCATTTGGATAAATCTCGGCCGCGCCAAGCGGCAGAACGTCGACTTCAGCTCGCGCTTGCTCGCGCTCGCAAAGGTGGTGGGATGATGAACGCGTTCCCACTCACGATCCTGCTCTCGCTCGCGCCGCCACCCGCGGACGCGCCCATCGATTCCGAGCTCGCGGAGCTGCTCGACGAGCCGCTCGCCAGCACGGCCGGCAAGAAGCTCGAGCCGGTGAGCGCAGCCCCGGCCACGGTGTTCACGATCACCGCGGAAGAGATCCGCCTGCACGGCCTGCGCACCGTCGAAGAAGCGCTCGTCTACCTCGGCAACGGCGTGGCCGTCTCCGATCCCTATCACGGGCTCGGTGCGCGCGGCGTGACGATCCAGGGCGACGAGGGCTCGCACTTCCTCGTGCTGGTCAACGGCCACCGCATCAACGGCGTGTGGGGCGGTGCGGTCAACCTCGATCGCTCGCTGGGTGTGCCGATCGAGACGATCGAGCGCATCGAGATCAGTCTCGGCCCCAGCTCGGTGCTCTACGGCGGCAACGCGATGTTCGGCGTGATCAACGTCTTCACGCGCGATCCCGACGACGACGAAGGCGTGCACGCGGTCGTCAACGGCAACGTGTCGCCACCGATCGGCGCCGACGGCCACATGCGCGGCATCGGAAACGGCTACCAGATCGGCCGCGACGCGCGTGCGTCGCTCGGTTGGAGCACGCCGTTTCGTCGGCTCCGTCGCGGCGGTGGGTTCAGCGTGCAGGCCGAGGCGTTCGACAGCGCCGATCCATCGATGCACTACGCGCTGCAGCCGGGGCAGTACGACGCGGGTCCACGCGTCGAGCGACCCGGCATGTGGGGTGGCATCGCGCGGCGATCGGCACGCGGCGCCGCGGGCATGATGTCGCTGCACCTCGGCCGCTTCGAGGTCGATCTCATCGCGACGCATCACCAACAGCACGACCCGTTCGAGTACGACAGCGACTTCGCCGACCCTCGCACGAAGCGCAAGTGGTCGAACCTCCACCTCGACGTGCGCCACACCATGGATCTCGGCACGCGCGTGCAGCTGCGCAGCCGGGTGTTCGGCGACCTCGGCATGTGGGACGCCACGTGGATCTACAGCGATCCCAGCTACTGTCCGGGCTTGCCCGGCGCGTGTCATCAGCAAGAGATCAGCAAGGAGGCCCGCGCGGGCATCGACGAGCAGGTCTCGGTCGATTGGTTGCACGACGCGTCGCTGGTCACGGTCGCCGGCGTCACGGGTCAAGTGATCGGGATGGGCGACACGCTCGCGATCGACGATCTTCGCACCGGCCGTCCGAGCAGCTACACGGATCTCCTCGACGTCGGTCGCACGGCGGGCGCCGGCGCGCTCTATCTCGAGCAGAGCTGGTGGCCGGTGAAGCGCGTGGCGCTCGATGCCGGTCTGCGCTTCGACATCGATCAAACCTTCGGCCATCACTTCTCGCCGCGCGCAGCGGTGACGTTCCTGCCCTGGCGGCTCGCCAACATCAAGGTGCTCTACGCCGAGGCGTTCCGCGCCCCGGGCCTCGGCGAGCTGCTCTACGAGGATCCTTTCTACTACGTGCGTGCCGGCCACCTTCGTCCGGAGGTCGTGCGCTCGGTCGAGCTCACCGCCGAGCAGCGCTTCCCGGGTGGACGCGGCGCGATGAAGTTGGGCGGCTTCTACGGCTGGTGGTACGACCTGATCGCGCAGCAGTCCGTCGACCAAGGCACCTTCGATGCCGCGGTGGCATCGGGTCGACTCCACGCGGATTCCGACCCCGCCTACGTGCTGCAGTATCGCAACGCCGATCGCATCGAGAACTTCGGCGGCTTCGCGTCGTTGCAAGCGCACACCCTCGCGCGCGACGTGCAGTTCGGCCTCAACGTCGGCGTCGCGCAGGCGATCGATCGCAAGACCAATCCCGACACGCGACCGCTCGCGATCTATCCCACCGCGCAGGGCAACGCGCGGCTCGCCTGGCGGCCGGCCGATCCGATCCCGAGCCTCGCGGTCGTCGCGACCTATCAATCACGCCGACGCACCATCGAAGACGTCGAAGGTGCGTTCGTGAACCCGGTGCGATCGCCTCATCACTTCCAGTACCGCTTCACCGTCGAGGGTGCGATCCCCAAGACGTTCGGGCTGCGCTACACGTTCTCGGTCGATCACACCGTGAGCCGCTACGGCACCTACCTCGTCGGACCGAATCGCTACTCGGACACCGCCGACTGGGGCGGCGCGCTCAATCCCCTGCCCCGCCTCACCGTGATGGCCGGGCTGCGCTACGACTTCTCGCTGCAGGCCGCCAAGCAGCGCCGGGCCGCCCGCAAATCCGCGAAGTGACCACGCGCCACGCGAGCATGCTACGGTCGGTGCATGGCTCGCTTGGTGTCGTGTCCGTCGTGTGATCTGCACGTGCGCGCGGAAGACTCGCGCTGCCCCCACTGTCACGTCGAGCTGCGCTCGATCGCGGCACCGCTCGCGTCGGCGGTGCTCATCGGGCTCGCGCTCACCGGCTGTCCGGCCGACGACGACGCGAGCACCAGCAGCGACTCGCAAGCGGAGACCTCGACATCCGCGACCTCGAGCACCACGATGACGTCGGGGCCGACGACCTCGAGCCCGACCAGCACGACCACCTCGGACACGTTGGCCGAGAGCGGCGGTGTCGAGTACGGCTCGGCCGACACCTTCGGCACCGGCATCGAGAGCTCGACCGCCGGTGACTCGTCGAGCTCGAGCGACACCGGCACGTCGACCGGCACCGACACGGGCACCAGCACCTCGAGCGGCAGCGATTCCGCGGGCGAGCCGGAGTACGGCGTGCCCGAGAGCGGCTGAAGCTGCTACGATCGCGGCGCACGGAGGCGACCATGCGCTTGATCTCTTGCACGTCCTGTGGGCAACACTTCCGCGCCGACGACTCGGCGTGTCCGCACTGCGGTGAAGCCGTGCGCGTCGCGTTCGCACCGTCTGCGATGGCGCAGCTCGTCTTGCTCGGGCTCGCGCTCACCGGCTGCCCCTCGGACGACGACACCACCGACACCGCGAACGACGGCACGAGCAGCGCGACGCTGACCACCACCGCGACGACGAGCGAAGGCACGAGCAGCACCGGCATCGAGACCAGCGCGACGATGTCGGAGGTGACGTCGATCGGCGAAGACTCCGCCTACGGCACGCCGGACACCGGCATCACGCAGACCGACACGAGCTCGGACGGCACGAGCAGCAGCGGCGATCCCGACTCGAGCTCGAGCTCCGGCACGGACACCGGCACCGACTCGGGCAGCAGCAGCAGCAGCGACTCGGCCGGCGAGCCCGACTACGGCGTGCCCGAGAGCGGCTGATTTCCGCCAACCGAACGCCGGCTGGGGCCACTCCCCAAAACGGGGGTGCGGGCGGCGATGGACCGATCGATCGAGCAGGCGCTGCGGGGATGCGGCGAAGGCGAGGTCGTCGCAGCGCCGGGCCTGCTCGATCAAGTGCGGCGGCGCATGTTCGGGCTCGCGCCGCCGACGACGTCGCTCGGACGCTATCGCCTGTTCGAGGTCGTCGGTGCCGGTGGCGGTGGCGTGGTGGTACGCGCCGAAGATCCGCAGCTCGGTCGCGAGGTCGCGATCAAGCTGGTCTACGAGAAAGCGCGCGGCGACGACGATGCCGCGCGACGATTGCTTCGCGAGGCGCGCGCGCTCGCACGATTGTCGCATCCCGACATCGTGACGATCTACGACGTGGGTCGGGTCGACGGTGATCGCGACACCGCGCTCGAGCGGTTGGTCGGCGCGTCGGTCGACGGCAGCGTGTACCTCGTGATGCAGTGGTGCGACGGCGGCGACCTCTCGCAGTGGCTCGGCAAGGGCGAACGCTCGTGGATCGAGATCGTCGATGCATTCGTCGCGGCCGCTCGCGGGCTGGCAGCCGCACACGCCGCGGGCTTGTTGCACCGCGACTTCAAGCCGGCCAACGTGTTGCTCGATCGCGCGGGCCGTCCGCGCGTCGCCGACTTCGGGCTCGGACGCGTGGAGCAGAGCTGGACGGGCGGCGATCACGACGCGCTGCTCGATGCCCGCACGCGCACCGACATGGTCGTCGGGACGCCGATGTACATGTCGCCCGAGCAGCATCTCGGCGACGCGATCGATGCGCGCAGCGATCAGTACTCGTTCTGCTTCGCACTGCGCGAGGCGCTGTTCGGCAGCATCTCGTTCGCGTCGCTCACGGATCTCGTGCGTGCGAAGATCTATGGCTTGCCACCCGTGGAAGCGCGTGGCGTCCCGCGGTCGATCGCGCGGGTCATCGCGCGTGGGCTCGCACGCGACCCCGCGCGACGCTGGCCGTCGATGACGGCGTTGCTCGCCGCGCTCGCACGTGCACGCCGACCGCCGCGACGCGGGCCGCTGGTGTTGGTGCTCGGCGGCGTCGCGTTGCTCGGCGCCGCGCTGGGCCCCCGCGCGACCCCGGCCGCGGACCGCCGCGACGAGCCCGGCACGGCCGAGCAGGTCTCGCGCCCGCCGTCCGGCGATGCGACGCCGAGCGAACGCATCGCC
>DASZPU010000410.1:0-27160 GCA_035550195.1 Nannocystaceae bacterium | reverse complement strand
GGTCTCGTGCTGGCATCGCGCCACGCTCGGCATAGCATATCGCGACGTGCCGCGCCCGGTGGACAACCCGCCGAACCCTTGGGAATCGACGCACGTCGAGTACCTCCCCGAGCACGAGCTGCCGCTCGCGAGCTTGCAGGTGTACGAGGAAGAGGCGCGCTCGATCGTCGTGCACAACGACAGCCCCGACGTGCCGTTTCGCTGGAGCGTGAATCCGTACCGCGGCTGCTTCCACGGCTGTGCGTACTGCTACGCGAGGCCGTCGCACGAGCTGCTCGGTTTCGGTGCGGGTACCGACTTCGAGCGCCGCATCGTGGTGAAGCGCAACGCGCCGGAGCTGCTGCACGCGCGACTGATGGCGCCGAGCTGGCGCGGCGAGATGATCGCGTTCTCCGGTGTGACCGACTGCTATCAACCGCTCGAAGCGAGCTACGGGCTCACGCGTCGGATGCTCGAGGTGTGCGTCGCGTTCAAGAATCCGGTCAGTGTGATCACGAAGGGCGCGCTGGTGGAGCGCGACGTCGATCTGCTCGCGCGCCTGTCGAGCGAAGCGCGGTGTGGCGTGTATCTCAGCATCCCGTTCGCCGACGAGAACATGGGCCGCGCGATCGAGCCGTATGCCGCCAGCATCTCGCGGCGCTTCGAGGCGCTGCGCGTGCTCTCCGACGCGGGCATTCGCACCGGCGTGAGCATCTCGCCGGTGATCCCGGGCCTGAACGACGCGCAGATCCCCGAGATCCTCGCGCGTGCACGCGAGGCCGGAGCGACGCTCGCGTTCATGATCATGCTGCGCCTGCCCACCGAAGTGCGGCCGGTGTTCGTCGATCGTCTGCGTGCGACGCTGCCGTTGCGTGCCGAGCACGTGTTGCATGCGATCCGTGACGTGCGCGGCGGCAAGCTCAACGACGCGCGCTTCGGCGAGCGCATGCACGGCGAAGGCCCGCGCTGGCAAGCGATCGAAGCGCTCTTCGCCGCGCACCACAAGCGCCTGGGCTTCGTCGACGCGAGCCGCTTCGATCACGAAGGCACGACGTTCCGCCGCCCCAATCCCCAGCTCGGCCTCTTCGACGAGTGAGCGGTTGACCGATCGCGGGTGCGCGTCGCTTGATCGATGCGCATGACCACCAAGCTCATCCTCGCCCTCGCGGTAGCGCTCGCCGTCGGGATCCCGGTCGCCACCTACGCTCGTGCGCCGCAGACCACGATGCTGGCGTTCGCCGGTCCGATCAAGCCGACGCCCGGCAACGCGCACGGCAGCGCGAACGCGAAGCTCACGATCAAGTCGCTCGACACCGCCGCGTCGTTCACCGCGCAGACCAACCCGAAGGAGGTACGCGTCGAGAAGGCGATCCCGTGGACGAAGTCGAAGACGTCGACGGGTGACCAACCCGAGGTGACATTCACCAGCGCGGAGGGGCGCACGATGTCGTTCGAGCTGATGTTCGACACGTTCGAGGCGAACACCGACGTGCAGAGCGTGTACATCGACAAGCTGATGGCGTTCGCGCTGGTGATCGACCCGATGGGCAGCGAGGACAAGAAGCGACCGCCGCGCGTGAAGGTGCAGTGGGGTACGAGCGCGCTGCACTTCGAAGGCGTGGTGCAGTCGATCGATTGCAAGTACACGATGTTCGCGCCCGACGGAAAGCCGGTGCGCGCGACGTGTGCCGTGAAGCTGGGCGAAGCCAGCCGCGCGAGCCTGCTGCGCAAGAAATAGCTAGGCGCCCGGTTTGCGGCTGGGGAAGGTCGCGGAGAGCACCGCACCGACCTCGCGCTCGAGCGCTTGCGAGAGCACCGCGTCGACCGCCATGAGCGGGAGCGGCTTCGTGCGACGCACGCGATCGAGCAGATCGGGCAGTTGATCGAGCGGCTGACCGGCGCGCGTCCACGGGCCGATCACGTGATCGACGAACATCTTCACCAGGCTCTGCGCGATCTCGTCGGCGTGGCCGCGTAGGCGCACGAGCTCGTCGAGCACGACGTCGAGCGGCACGCCGACACCGAGCAACACCTGACCGACTTCGAGCAAGCGTGGGCTGGGCACGCGCACGCGCGTGATCGTGCCGTCTTCGTCGACCAGCGGTTGCACGAGCCCCAGATCGATCACGCGCTGCACCTGCGCGTCGTCCATGCCGGGGAAGCGCGCGATGATGTCTTCGTAGGCGAGCTCGACGTCGCGCTCGTCGTGCGGGCCGCGTTCGAAGCCCAGCATCTCGCCGACGCTGCGTCGCTCGGTCCACGCGCGCAGCAGGTCGGCGATCGCTGCGAGCGAGTAGCCGCGCTCTTGCAGGTTCGCGATGAGCCGTAGTCGCTGCAGGTGCGCGTCGCCGTAGTAGCCGACGCGCCCGACGACGAGCGGCGCCGGCAACAGGCCGCGCGTCTGATAGGCTCGAACGTTGCGCGTCGTCGTGCCGGCCGCGTGGGCGAGCGCGTCGATCGTCATCCGCTCGGGCTCTTGCACCTCTACACCGAATGATGTAACGTTTTCCTGTGAAGGACTAGGCCCGATGCTCGACCTGCCGCGCCTCCTCGAAAAATCCGAGCGATTGCAGTGGTCTGTGGACGATGTCGACTGGGAGGCGCCGGGCGCGGAGCGGGTCTCCGACGACCAAGCGCGCTCGCTCGCGGGCTTCATGGGGGACCTCTACTGGATCGAGTCGACCGCCGCGGTGGTGTTCGATGCGATGGCGCAGCGCGACGACGACCCGGTGCGCAAGGGCCTGTTTCGATCGTTCGCGATCGACGAAGCGCGTCACGCCGAAGCCGAACGATTGCTGATGGTGCGTTGGGGAATTCTCGGACGTCGTCAGCGTCCGGTGCCGAACGCGAACGTGAAGCACCTGATCGAGACGCTCGAAGATCACGCGACCGAGGTGCATCCGTCGGTGTTCTCCGCGGTGATCCCGATGACCGAGCTCGTGCTCGACGGCGCCCTCGTGAAGTATCTCGTGCAAGCGGTCGACGATCCGGTGTGCCATCGCGTGTTCGATGGCATCAACGCCGACGAAGCGCGGCATCTCGCGATGGACTTCCACATGCTCGAGCACTACGGCCGTGCGCAGTCGAAGCTCGCGAACACGCTCGATCTGGTGAAGAGCATCGTGCGACCGGCGGGTTTGTATGCGACGTTCTTCGGCTACTTCCCGATGCTCGCGCGCAGCCGCGGCAGCCTCGAGAAGATCGGGCTCGACATGGACGACGCGGCGAGAGCGATGCGTCGCTACGTGGAGCTCGGCGAGAAGAATCCCGACATCGCGAAGCACCCGACCTATCGGATCCTCGCGAGCTACGTCGACAACGTCACGACCGGGCGCTCGCGCATCGGCGACGTGCTGGTGCGGATCTCCGACATCGTCGACGGCGTCCGAGCGGGCCGTAGCGCCAACTAGACGGCGTTCTACCGGCAGGCGAGACGGAATCGAGCGGCGGCTGCAACCCACCGTTCACATGGCCCATCGCATCGTCTCCTTGCTGCTCTGCTTGTTGGCCGCGGCCCTGGTGCCCGCGGTCGCGCGCGCGGCCGCACCCGAGTGCAAGTGCGCCGACAAGAACGATCTGCTCAACCGCTATCGTGAGGCCAAGGCTGCGATCGCGGAGTACAAGCGCCAGATCGCGAAGCTCGGCAATGCGCCGTTCCGCTATCCGAAGTATCGCCACGACGTGCAGCCCGACGTGCAGAAGGCGATCAACGTGGTGACGAACGGCGCGGCGAATCGCGTCGCGGGTGGCACCGATGCGGGCACGTGCGAGCGCAAGCCCAACACGGTGAACTCGGGCAAGCAGACCGCCTGCATCGCGAAGGCGATCGAGATCCACGAGGGCGTGCACCGCTCGGCGTGCGAGGACTGGAAGCTCGCCGAAGGCCCGTTCCGCGGCAACGACTACCGCAAGGGCCAGTCGATGGCGAAGTTCCTGAACGAAGAGATCGCCGCGTACCAAGCGGAGATCGAGTTCATCAAGCAGCAGTTCGATGCGAGCTGTCCGCTCGGTTGGACGGTCGACTTCGACGTGACGGTGATCGGTGAGGGCAGCAAGGCCACCAACTCGCTGAGCAGCATCCAGTGGAAGGTGAGCCACAAGTACTCCGGCACGGTCGATCTCGTGCTCGGCGTGCCGATCCCGTCGCTGAAGGACGGCACGAATCCGACGCCTGCAGAGCTGATCGCCGGCACCTACGCGCGCATGTGGACCGTGTTGGGCTCGCCGACGACGTCGATCGACGTCGCGATCGACGATCGCATCGTGCAGTACTCGAAGGATCCCGGCGAAGGCGACGCGTACGAGGCGACGACCACCACGTCGACGTGGAAGGGCAGCGGCAAGGACGCGGCCAGCGGGAGCCCGATCCTCGAGATCGACGAGCGGGGCGAGCTCTACAGCGCGAACATCCCGTTCCGTCCCACCGCCACGACCAAGCCGCTCGCGGTCGTCGTGAAGGAGTCGATCGATCGCACGCAGTACGGCTACGGCGGCGCACCGACGCACGAAGAGCGCACGCCCACCAACACGAAGAACCCGTTCTCGGTGATGCAGATCCCCGACATCAGCGGCGTCATCGCGGGCGGCCGCGTCGAGCGCAAGAAGAAGGCGCTCGCGATCGTCAACGACTCGTTCGAGTACACCGACACGTTCGCGCCGCCGAAGAGCTACATGGCCGGCATGCCCGACGTGCAGAAGAGCTTGAAAGTGCGCGTGCACTACCGCTTCACGCGCATCGAGCTGGACTGACCGGCCGTCGCCGCGCGCCGAAGATTCGCGCACGCCCGCGCCGCGCTGCTATCGTCGTCCGACGATGCGGCGCGTGCTGGCGTTCGGGCTGTTCGCGGCGGGCTGTGGGCCCGAGGCGATCGCGGTCGCGCGCGCAGAGGCCGAGCCCGCGCCGCCGGTCGTCGTACCCGCGCGCGCACACGAGCTGCGCGGCGATCCGGCGGCGGCCGAGCGGGAGATCTTCGCGGTCGCCGATGCGGAGCTCGCCGAGGATCTGTTGCTCGGTCTACCGGGCTCGCACGGGTTGCCGGTGTCCGCACAGGCGATGGGCCGCGTGCCGATCGCCGAAGGTGGACACGCGATCGGCACGCCCGAAGGCGGCACGCTCGAAGGCGGTGTGCAGCTGCCCTTCGATCCCGCGTTGTACACGCGCCGCGATGCGACGCGCTCGTACGCGACCACGCAGACGCTACGCACGCTGCAAGCTGCGCTCGGTCGCCTGCGCTCCGAGAAGGGCTTCGACGCCGAAGTGATCATCGGCGACATCAGCTTGCCGCGCGGGGGATCGTTCGCGCCGCACGTCTCGCACACGAGCGGCCGCGACATCGACATCCGCTTGATCCTCGCGCCCGGTCTCGATCGCACCACCTTGCCGCTCGCGCCCGAGCAAGTCGACTGGGATGCGACGTGGGAGCTCGTGCACGGATTCCTCGAGACCGGTCAGGTCACCTACGTGTTCCTCGACTTCGCACAGCAAGGCCAGCTGTATCGCGCGGGCGAGCGCGCGGGCATGCATCCGCGCGTGCTCGATCGATGGTTCCAGTGGCCCGATGCGACCAAGGACGACGCGATCGTGCGGCACGAGCCCGGCCATCGTGCGCACCTGCACGTGCGGCTCGGCTGCGCTGGTCAAGGTCCGCGCTGCAAAGGCGCGTGATTTACTCGTCGTCCACGAGCCGCGGCAGGATGAGGCCCACGAAGTCGGGCGCGTCGCCGTAGCACCAACCGAGGTGCGCGCGGCAGCCGTTGCACACCGCGACGCGCCACGCGTAGCCGGGAAACCACGAGAAGAACGACGACGCCGGGCCGATCGCCTGCACGCCGAACGCAGCGGAGAAACAGCCGATCTCGAACACGTGCCCGTGCGGGTTGCAGAACACGTGACGATGCGCGCCGCCGATCTCGATGCGCGCATCCGCGTCGGCGATCTCGGTGCCACACCCGCCGCAGCGCAGCCGTCGAGCTTGCCGCTCGCGCGTGTCGTCGCGCGCCCGAGATTCGCTCGCGTCTTTCCGCTCGCGCTGGACCAACGCCTCGAGCACGACGAGCAGGATATCATCCGCGTCGTTGCGCCTCCGCAAAGCACTGCGCGTCTCGGCGCTTCTCTGCGGCGCACTCGCGGCGGTCTGTGTCGTGCGGGCCGCGAGCGTGTCGCCGCCGAGCTTCGATCCCGGAGCGGCGCCGGAGCTTCCGGCGATCGATCGCGATCGTGTGGCCGACGATCTCGCGGCTGCGATCGCGATCCCCACCGTGTCGTTGCCGAGCGGTGGTGATGCGCAGGACTTCGTGCGCCTGCGCGAGCTCCTACGCGCACGATTCCCGCGCGTGCACGAGACGCTCGCGCTCGAGCTCGTCGGTGAGCACGCGATGCTGTTCCACTGGCGCGGCCGCGATGCGTCGCGCAAGCCGATCATCCTCACCGCGCACCTCGATGTCGTGCCGGTCGAGCCGGGCACGGAGGCGGGGTGGAGCGAGCCGCCGTTCTCGGGTGCGCGCAGCGGTGGCTTCGTGTGGGGCCGCGGTGCGCTCGACGACAAGCTCGGTGTCATCGGCATCCTGCACGCGTGCGAGCTGCTGCTCGCGCAGGGCTTCACGCCGGGTCGCGACGTGTGGATCGCACTCGGTCACGACGAAGAAGTCGGCGGCCCCGAAGGTGCGGTGCGCCTCGCCGCGCGCCTGCAAGAGCTCGGCGTGCATGCCGAGCTGCTGCTCGACGAAGGCGGTGCCGTGGTCGACGGCATCCTGCCCGGCATCACGCGCCCGGTCGCGCTCGTCGGCATCGCGGAGAAGGGCTCCGCATCGTTCGAGCTGATCGCCACCGGCGAAGGTGGTCACTCGTCGATGCCGAAGAAGGACGGTGCGGTCGCGCGGCTCGCACGCGCGCTCGTGCGACTCGACGAGCAACCGATGCCGGCGGAGCTGCGCGGGCCCGCGCGCGCGATGATCGATCGGCTCACGCCCGAGCTCGGCTTCGGCCCCCGCCTCGCGCTCGCGAACCTCTGGCTGCTCGAGCCGCCGCTGCGTTGGGTGCTCGCGAAGAATCCCGCGACCGATGCGATCATCCGCACCACCACTGCGCCCACCGTGCTCGATGCCGGCTCCGCCGACAACGTGCTCGCTGCGCACGCGCGTGCCGTCGTGAACTTCCGCGTGCTGCCCGGCGACACCGTCGAAGACGTCGAGGCGCACATCCGTGACGCGATCGCCGACGACACGATCACGGTGCGGTGCACGACGAAGTGCTGGGGCCCGTCACCGACCGCGCGGATCGACACGGAGTCGTTCGCGGCGCTGCAGCGCGCGATCCTGTGGGTCTGGCCCGACGCGATCGTGAGCCCGTCATTGGTGGTGGGTGCGACCGATGCACGGCACTACACCGCGGTCGCCGACGACGTGTACCGCTTCCTGCCGATGCGCCTCTCGGAGGTCGATCGCGCGCGTCTGCACGGCACCGACGAGCGCATCGGCGAAGCCGAGCTGGAAGCCGGCGTGCGCTTCTATCTCGCGGTTCTGACCACGATCGCGATCTGACGGTCACAAAATCGCGAACCCCGACTCGTACAGCGAGGAATGAGGATCGCGGTGATCGGCGGCGGCGCGGCCGGGCTCGTGACGGCGTGGCTGCTCGATCCGGTGCACGACGTCACCGTCATCGAGGGCGACGCGCGGCTCGGCGGGCACGCGCACACGCTCGCTGTCGAGATCGGCGGGCAGAAGCACACCGTCGATGCGGGCGCGCACTTCTTCAACGAGCGCATGCAACCGCGGTTGGTCGCGCTGTTGCGCGCGCTCGACGTGCCGCTCACCGCGTATCCGCCGAGCGCGACCTTCCACGATCGTCGCGATGGTTGGACGGTGTGCCTGCCTCCGCACGGCGGGCTCGCGCGCATGGCCGGCCTCACCGAGCTGCGCAGCGTACGAGCGATGCTCGGGCTGCGCACCTTGATCCGCGCCGCGGTGCCGCTGGTCGAAGGCCCGGGCGACGCATCGATCACCGTCGAGGAGTTCATCGAGCCGCTGGAGATCCCCGGGCCGGTGCGCCACGAGTTCATCTACGCGTACCTCGCGTCGTACTGGGGCGTCTCGACCGAGGAAGTGCGCACGTACTCGGCGAGGAACGTGACCTCGTATCTCGTCGCGATGCGTCCGCCGGTGATCACTCCGCGGCCGTTCCTGCGCGTCGTGGGCGGCATGGCGGCCTACATCGCACGCGTCGTCGCCGGGCTCGGGCGCGCGACGATCGTGCGCGGCGAGCCGGTGCTCGGGCTCACGCGCAACGGTCACCACTACACCGTCGAGCTCGAAGAACGCCGACTCGGCGGCTTCGATCGCATCGTGCTCGCGACCTCGGCCGAGCGCGCGGCGACGCTCATGCGCGACGTCGCGGGCACGCAGGAGATCCGCACGACGTTGCAGCGCGTCGAGTACTTCGACACGACGATCGCAGTGCACAGTGATCGCAGCTTCATGCCGCCGCGCCGCTCGCAGTGGTCGGTGGTGAACAGCATGTTCGACGGTCGCCACGGTGCGCTGACGAACTGGGAGCACGGCAATCACGACGTCGACTTGTTCCGCAGCTGGATCACGCACAGCGATCGCACGCCGGAGCACTTGCATGCGGAGGTGCGCTATCGTCATCCGCGTCCGAATCCCGCGTATTTCGCCGCGCAACGCGAGCTCGCGCGCCATCAAGGTACCGCCGGCATCTGGCACGCCGGCATGCACGTGACCGGCTTCGATCACCACGATGGTGCGATCGCGTCGGCCTACGACGTCGCGACCGCGCTCGCACCGGAGAGCCCGCGCTTGGTGGTGCGCTGATGGTCACGCACTGGTCGGCTTGCCGTCGTCGGCATAGCCGACCCGACTGAGCCGAAGATCGCTGCGGAACACCGACGGCTTGTAGATGCTCGTGCCCATCAGCATGCGCACGCAGTCCTGCAGGCCTTCGGTGACCGCAGGGTGGGGGTGCAACAGCTCGGCGAGCTCGCGCACCGATGCGTGCGTGCGGATCATCAGCGACACCGATTCGATCGTGGTCGATGCGTGCACCCCGAGCGCACGCATGCCGAGGATGCGCATGTCGTCGTCGTCGGTGACGAGCAGCTTCACGAAGCCTTCGGTCGCGCGCATCGCCAGCGCGCGATTGACCAGCGAGTAGTTGTAGACCGCGACGCGATAAGGGATGCGCCGCTTCTGCGCCTCGAGCTCGTTGATGCCGACGGTCGCGACCTCGGGATCGAGGAACATGATCGTCGACAGGTTCTCGTACGACAGCGGCTGCGTGTTCGCGCCACAGATGATCTCGGCGGCGTGGCGGCCCTCGATCTCGCCGATGCTGACGAGCGCGATGTCGAGGGTGACGTCGCCGGCCGCGAAGATGTGCGGTTGCGAGGTGCGCGTGTCGGTGGACACGATCTGCCCGGTGGGGCCGACCTCGATGCCGGCCGCGGCGAGATCGAGCCCGCTCGTCGCCGGCTCGCGACCGACCGACACCAGCGCCTTCTCGACGCGGATCGTCTCGCGCCCGCCCGATGCATGCCCGATGGTGTACTCGACCTCGTCACCGACGCGCTTCATCGAGATGAGGCTCGCGCGATCGTGGATCGTGACGCCCTTGCGCTCGAGGTTGTTGCTGCACAAGCGCGAGACGTCGAGATCTTCGAACGGCAGGATGCGTTCGGCGCGATCGATGAGGTTGACCTTGGTCTGCCCGAAGTTCGCGAAGATCGTGGCGTACTCGCAGCCGACGACGCCGGCGCCCAGGATCACGAGGCTGCGGGGGAATCGCGACAGCGACTCGATGTGGTCGCTGGTCATGATCGCTTGCCCGTCGATCTCGACGTTGGGCAGCGCGCGCGGACGCGAGCCGGTCGCGATGATGAAGTACGCGGAGGTGACGCGACGCTCGCCGGTGTCGACGTCGTCGACGAGCAACGTGTGCGGATCGAGAAAGCGCGCGGTGCCGGGCAGGAGCGTGATCGATCCGGAAGCGCCGGGCGACGGCTCGGCGAGCTCGCGCAGCTGGTGCGCCATGTGCTCGACCTTCGTCGCGGTGGCCTGCTGCACTGCGGCGCACACCGTCTCGTAGTGCACGACGACGTCCTTCGCGACGAAACCGCGATCACGTCGCGTCGCGCCGCGATAGTCGCGCGACAGCTCCCACATCGTCTTCGAGGAGAGCGCCCCGTTGTGCACGCCGGTGCCACCGAGCCGTGAGCGCTCGATGAGGCACACGCGCTTGCCGAAGTCCCACGCGCGCATCGCTGCGGCGAAGCCCGAGGGCCCGCCGCCGATGACCGTCACCTCGTAGTCGTACTTCACGCGAGCATGTTACGGCAGGCCGAGAATGCGGTGAACCTCGTCGAGCTCCGCGCGGGCGCGAGCCGTCGTCGCCTGCACGCCGACGATGCAGCGCGGGGGCACTTCGCGCACGAGCACGACGCCGTTGGGGGCGAGGAAGATGCCGAAGCCTTCCGCGCGCAGACGCGGCGGATCGATCGCGAGCAGGAACGCGACGTTGCTGCGCTTGCCGACCAGCGACGACTCGCTCGGTGCGAGGTGCACGTGCGTGCGTGCGATCGGCAAGATACCGGCCTTCGCGATGCCGTCGATCGCGTCGCGCGTGGTGCCGTGCCACAGCGGCGCGTCGCCGTCGTGCGCACGCCACGAGCGCTCGAGGCCTTCGTGCGTGACCGGTGTGCCCGCGAGCGAGTGACCTTGGCACGCGCGCACGCGCTCGCCGTCGATCTGCAGACGCCCCTTCGTGTTCGTGCGCACCGCGTCGTCGAGCTCGTCGCGCGTCATGCCGGTGCGCGCGAGCACGTCGACGATCGCGACCCAGCCGGCCTCGTCCATCGCGATGCCGGTCTCGCGCGCGCCGTGGCGTAGCAGCCACGACAGCTCCTTGCTGCGTGCGATCGTGGCTTTGGAGGGCGCGCTCATCTTCGTCGACGCCGAACGGCGGTCGCGAAGAGTAGCCCGACAATTGCGAAGTGCCAGTCGCCGCGGGCGTTGCAGCTGCAGCCGTCGCCGCCGCTGCCGTCGCCCATGCCCGCGGAGCCTTCGCTGCCTTCGCCGACGCTGTCGCTGCTCGAATCGCCCACGCTGGCGCTTCCGCTCGCGCTCGCGCTCGCGCTGCCGCTTCCACTCGCGCTTCCGCTTCCGCTGCCGCTTTCGTCCACGCCACCGGATGTGTCGACGCCCCCGGTGTCCTCCGCACCCGCCGGCGCCCACTCGAACGCGCCGACGTCCCACGCATCACCATACGGCCGCGCGAAACCGACGCGATCGCTCGCGACCTCCGCGTACATCGTGCCCGCATCGATCGCGGCCGCGCCTTCGATCAACCGATAGTCGTGCCCCGCCGCATCGACGAACTGATCCGCGCCCGCGACCATGCTCGCCGTGCCCTCGAGCAACGGCGGCAACGCGTCGCCGAGCACGAGCACGTTGTCGAGCACCATGCCGGTCTGCCCACCGCCGCCGCCGTCTTCGAACACGTCGGTGCCGATCGCTTCACCGATCGTCGCGTTGATGAAGCGCGCGTCGGCGAGCCCGTCCTCGTAGCGGATCACGTTGTCGACGCTCCACACCACCGCGTTGTACACCGCGACGTTCGCAGGAAAGCGCAGCCGAAACGCGACCTCGGTGTCGTAGATCGTCACGCCGTCGATCGTGGCGTCGACGTCCTCCTTCATGTTGAACGCGCCCTGGTTCGTGATGAAGCCGGTGAAGCCGAACGCGATCGTGTCGCGCACCTCGACGCGAGGATTCGCGCCGCGACCGTCGAGCTCGGCGCCCACCTTCGTGTCGAGCGCGTTCTCGCCGAGCGGTGTGCCCATCGGAACGCCCGCATCGGGATCGTCGAGCGGTGCGGTGGAGAACGTGCAGCCTTCGATCAGCAGGTCGCCCCACGGCTCGCGCGGCGGCGAGAGCTGCACGCTGTCGCCGCTGGCCATGTGGATCGTGGTGTCGCGGATCGTCAGGCCGAACACCGAGTCGCCGGTGACACCGTGGCCGTCGTTGATCACACCATCCATGTCGAGCGAGACGCAGTGGTGGATGTTGCAGCCTTCGATGAGCACGTCCTCCACGATGCGCAGATCGAAGCAATCGCGACCCGAGCGGCGCACCTCGAGGTCGAGGTACTCCGCATGATCGCCGCTCTCGCCGAGCACGAGATCGACCTGGCCGTAGGCGCCGTCGATCACCAGCCCGTCGTAGGTGTGATAGTCGTGCTCGTTGCGCAGCGCGTTGCCGTCGCCTTGCACGATCGCACCGAGCGGATTGTCGGCGACGACGGTGATGCGCGCATCGGCGGTGCCGTCGCGCATGCTCTGGATCGGCGCGTAGGTGCCATCCGCGACGTGGACCGTGTCGCCGGGCTGCGCGAGCGCGAGCGCATCCTGGATCTGCTGCATCGGCATGCCGGCCGTGCCGTCGCCGCCTGCCGCCGCCGATGCATCGACGTAGAGATCGGCTGCGAGCGCGCTACGAGCGACGAGCAACGAGAACGATACGAACAACCACCGCATGCGACGACGGTACGCGATGCACGTGCGCAGCGGCAGCCCGCGTGAAGTGTGCTCACCCGGGGGCGAGCAGCACCTTGAGCACGCCGGGCTCGTTCGCGCGAGCGAACGCGCGGACACCTTCGGCGATCGGCAGCACGTCGTCGATCAACGGTCGCGGATCGATGCGCCCGCTGGACAACGCTTCGATCGCCGGTGCGAACGGACCGCAACGCGATCCGATCACGGTGATCTCGTCGACGACGATCGGTGCGAGCGCGACCTCGCTGGTGCCGTGAACGGTGCTCTTGAGCACGATCGTGCCGCGTGGACGCACGATGCGTTGTGCGAGCGCGAGCCCGTCGCGTGCGCCGGTGGCATCGACGACGCAGTCGAAGCTGCGTGCTTGTGCGTCGGTGCCTGCGATCCCGCAGGCACCGATGCTCTGCGCGAGCGCGAGCTTGCGCGCGTGACGGCCGATCACGGTGACGCGGCAACCGTGGTCGACGAGCACCATCGCGACGAGCAGGGCGAGGCGCCCGTCGCCGACGATCGCGATCTCGCTGGCCGGGCGCAGCTGCACTTGCGCGAGGATCTGGAACGCGGCTGCGAGCGGCTCGACGAAGACCGCGGCGTGGTCGTCGACGCGATCGGGGATCGCGTGCAGGTTCGCGAACGGCACTGCGACCCGTTCGGCGAAGCAACCGTCGCGATCGCGGATGCCGAGCACGCGACGCTGCGCGCAGTGGTTGCGATGCCCGTGCTTGCACGCTTCACATGCGCCGCAGCCGACGTTGATCTCGGCGGCGACGCGACGGCCGATCCACGCGGGATCGTCGTGCTGCTCGACGACACCGACGAGCTCGTGGCCGAGCACGCCTTTGTGCCCACCGTAGCCGCGGACGATCTGCAGATCGGTGCCGCAGATGCCCGCGAGCTGCACCCGCACGAGCGCTTCGCCCGGCGCGACCGCCGGCTCGGCAAGCTCACGCACGGCGAGCGTGCCGTCGAAGCAGAGCGCGCGCACCTTCGCTTTGTAGCAGGACCGACTCGCTTCCGCTCTTGAACGCGCGCCGTCGCAGCACTACCCTGGCGCGCCCGGAGGAGTGGCCGAGCGGTCGATGGCGGCGGACTTGAAATCCGTTGTGCTCGCAAGGGTACCGGGGGTTCGAATCCCTCCTCCTCCGCTGGAGGAGTCGGGCTTCGGGTCGAGGTCGCAACCCTGACGGGTTGCTCCCTTCGGCTCGAATCCCTGCTCTCCGATCCAGCACCGTGTCAGGCGATCACGCCTCGCTCGTTGACCTGATGTGCTCGCGCTCGTGCTCGCGTTGAAGACGTATGCGATCGAGGGTGTGATCCGATCGCAGCGGGACGACGAGCCTTTGAAAGGTGCGCTCGTCGTCTTGCAATGTACGTGTCTCGACGCGGCGCGCGAGGTGTCGACGGACGCGCGTGGGCGCTACCGCTTCGCCGGGCTGCCCCCGGGCACGTATACGATTCAGGTGCTGAAGGGCACAGCGGACGTGTCGAAGGTCGTTACTTTGCCGCGCTAGCACGACGTGCACGCACGCGTGCGACGAAGTCCTTCCACAGCTTCTTCGTCGGGATCCACTCGAGGCGATCGGAGCGGTCGCTGCGATGGTGATCGGTGCGATCGATGACGATCATGCCGCGGCGGAACTCGTCTTGCGGATCGATGCGGAAGTTCGCGACGAAGACGACCTCGTCGGAGCTCGCTGCAGGTGCTGGCGCGGGAGCGGGCGGAGGACAACCAGTGGCCTGCGCTTGCGGTGCCTCGACAGGCATCGTCGCACCGCGAGCATGCCCGCACGCCGCGAGGCCTGCGAGCGCGGGGGCCAGCCACGCGCGCGCAGGTTCGGGTCGCAGTGCGATGCTGCCGTCGGCGCGCGCGCGGTACTCGACGCACAGCGATCGTCCTTCGTGCGCGGCGAGCAACGCACGCACCTCGCGCTCGCGCATGCCCGCCAGCACATGCACCGGCGCGCGACAGTGCTCGCACCACGCGCGCCCGCCCGCGTCCGCCCGTAGCTCGGCGTCGATCGGACAACGGCCGACGATCGGGAGCTCGCGGCGTCGCAGCACCATGGTTCGCCAACGCCGCCGCCGCGCGGTGCTTACGAGGAACCGTCCCAGGCCGGTTGCGGTACGCTCGCGCCGCGCATGTTCGAGGAAGCGGAGGCGCACCTGTCGGGTGCGACGTTCATCGCGAAGGTTCGCGCGTTCGAGGCGCGCGTCGGTGCAGACGTGGTGAAGCGTGCGATCGCGAAGCTGCCCGACGATCGCGTCGCCGAGTACGAAGCCGTGGTGCCGGTCGCATGGGTGCGAGCGTCCACCGCGGATCTGCTCTTCGAAGCGATCGCCGACGAAGCCGGCGCGAGCCTCTTCACGATCTATCCCGCGATCGTCGAAGAGGCGGTGGGGAACGTGCTGCGCACGCTGTGGCGCTCGATGGCACCGGCGGCGAACGACGATGCGCTGGTGCAGCGCATCCCGCAGTTCTACGCGAAGGGCCACGATCGCGGGCAGCTGCGCGTACACGTGCGCGAGCCCGGCCGCGCGGAGCTCGAGCTCACCGGCTGGCCCGATGCGTCCGAGCTGCGGCTGCTCGGCATCGCGGGCACGAGCGTCGCGATCCTCGTGCACGCCGGTCGCGAGGACGTCGCGGTGTCGCGTCGTCGCACCGATGACGGCGCGATGTTCGAGCTGCGCTGGCGTCAGCCGGTGTAGACGTCGTCTTGCTCGATCTTGCTGAGCACCCAGTCGAACGCACCGCCGGTGACCTTCACACCGCAGTGCTCGCAGTTGCCGGTCATGCCGACCGCGAGCGGTGCACCACACGACGGACAGTTGTCGCTGCTCGACGCCGCGCCTTGGCGATCTGCGGAACGGATCAGCGTCCAGTACTCGGTGTACGCGCGCGGTCGCGTGGAGCCGCCGACGATCCGACCGGTCTTCTGGTGCACCGTGACGTCGATGGCGCTCGCGTAGATCCGCAGCGTGATCGCCCAGAACCATCGATCGCGCGAGACCTTCGCGAGCTCGATGCGCGAGAGCTTCGCGTCGCGCATCTCGTTGCGTAGCCCCTGATCGCGGTACGCGTCGATCCAGTAGGTCTGCGCGAGCCAGAAGCGATCGCTGCACCACGCGCGCACGCGCTGCCACTGCAGGCTGCTCCACGCGTCGTTGAGCTTCACGTACAGTGCGCGCACCCGCGCTTCGATGCTCGAGAGATCGAGCGCCGGGTCGAGCGCACGCAGCTCGCGGAAGCGATCGTCTACTTGGTGGTGCACCACCGTCAGGCGCTCGCTGCCCTGCTCCGGCGCATAGCCGCCGAGCGCGGGCGGAGCGGTCTCTTCGTCGGTGAGCTCGATACCGACGCAGCGCCACTCGTGCTCGGCGCGGCGATACTCCGCGCCACAGCTCACGCACACCAGATCCTGATCGGTCGTCACCGGTGCACCGCAGGACGGACAGTTGAACGCGTGCAGCTGATCGGGCGCACGACTCTGCGCGCTGAGCTTGCGACCGAAACGCCAGGTCTCGCGCGCATAGATGCGTGCGCTGGGCTTGTCGTCGCCTTCGTACACCTCGGTGTAGTTGGCCTCGTACTCGACCGTGATGCGTGCGGTGTCCTTGTCCTTGCGCATCATCAGTCGCGTGACCCGCGAGCTGCCGACCACGACCTGCCCGACCGCGATCACGCTGCCGCGGCCGCGATTGGCCAGCGCGGTGCGGGGCTCCTCGCCGAGATACGGAGCGAGCTTCGCCATCGCTTCGACGTCGCCGCGAGCCTGGTGCGCGCGCGTGTAGACCTCGTGCAGGAAGTCGTCGAGCAGCACGCGCGAGAAGGCGGGATCGAACTTCACGAGCTCGTCGGTACGCGCGGTGCGTGCCGGCATCGGCAACGGCGCGAAGGACTGCGGCTCGCTCGGCGTGCTGCTCCAGCCCGCGTTCTTGTTCGACATCACGTTGCTGATGACGACGAAGAAGATCACGACGCCGAAGCACACCAACGTGAGCCCGATGTCGCCGCCGCCGCCACTGCCACCGCTCGAGTGGAAGCCGCCGCTGCTCGAACGAAAGCCGCCGCCACTCGAGTGCGATCCGCCGCCGCCGCTCGAGTGCGACCCGCCTCCGCCGCCACCGAACGAATGCCCACCGCCGGGGCGCGCGAGCGCGTCGCTCGACCACAGCGCCGATGCGAGCACGAGCGCGGCGAAGAGCGGCTTCACTGCCACTCCTCCAGCTCGTCGACGTCGTTCACGGCGCGCGGCAGATTGTGACGTGCGCCGGCACCGAAGCCCTCGATCGCGGCCGCGAGTCGCTCGACGTCGGCTTCCTCGAGGCCTGCTTCGGCGATCGCTTCGACGTGACGCGCGAGCAGCTCGTAGGCCTGCGGCATCGCGGCCGGCACTCCGAGATCGGCGACGACGGCGACGCGCGCTTCGGCGAGCGACACGTAGACGAGCACGCCGGTGCGACCGCTCGTGCGATGCACACCGAGCTCCACGAAGCACGCGCGCGCGGCCATCGTCACGGCATCGCGCAGCGCTCGTTCGCCGACGATCATGCGGCGCACCGCGGGCAGCGAGCGCATGCCGAGCATGCCGCCGACGAACATCACCGCGGTCGCGAGCGCGATCGCGACGAGCGAGAACTCCGGCGGAGCGAACAGCGTGAACAACAGCACCGCGAACGCTGCCACTGCGCCACCGATCAGATCGGCATGCACGAGCGACATCGACTGCGGGCGGACGGCGACCACCACCTCGATCGAGCTCTCGCGCTCGACCGCATCGGCCGCGGCCTGCAGCCGTGCACGGGCGCGTTCGGTCGCGAACGGATGCACCGCGCCCGAGGCTAGCACTTCACGGAGCAGAGGGATTATCGTGGGTGCGCTCGGACGTTGCGATCGCGATGCTGGCCGCTCGCACCTTCCTCCTCGCGTTGCTCGTCGCCGCGTGCACGCCTGCGAGCACGCCGGTCGAGGTCGAGCCCGCGAAGTCGGAGCCGACGCCCGTCGAGCCATCCGCCGCGCCGGCGGTCGCCGACGTTCCCATCGCGACGCCTACGCCCGCGCCCATCGTCGCGCCGGAGCCGACGCAGCCGTCCGTGTTCGCGAGCGCGTCGTTTCCGAAGAACGTGCACGCGGCGCTCGTGAACACCTGGAGCGATCACGCATGGAGCGTCGACATCGTCGACACGCAGCTCGTCGAAGGGAGCGCGCTCGCGAAGGCGATCGACGAGCTCGCGGCGGCACACGAGGCGTCACCCGAAGCCGAGGACGGATACTTCGAGCACGCCGATCTCCCCGCGGGCCACCTCGCGATCCCGAAGGGGTGGAAGGTCGGCGACACGTGGACGCTGCTCACACGCAACGGCACGCTGACGCGCAAGGCGAAGGGCTTCTCGATCACGATCCCCGCGGGCAGCGGCACGTATCACTTCGATGTGAAGCTGGGAATCGCACCGAAGGGCGAGAAGGGTCCGGCGATCGCGGTGCGTGGCAGCGGGATGGCGCCGACGATCGCGAAGCCCGAAGCGCTGCCGCTCGCGACGCTCGGCGAAGGTGCGCTCGCGAAGATCCGCAAGGCGGCGCGCGGCAAGGCCGAGCCCGAGCAGAACGAGACGCTGCGCACCCATCCGCCCAAGGCGAAGAACGTGCGCGTGTTCGCGGGCCGCTTCCCGGGCGGACGCACGCACGCGATCTTCGTGAGCATCGTCGACGACGAGCTCGAGCTCACTCCGTTCAGCGCGCTGTTGTTCGCGCGAGCCGACGGCACGATCGAGCGCGTGAAGGCCTCGGACGCGATCGGCGAGATGCGAGCGTGGGCGATCGTCGATCTCGACGGCGACGGTCTCGACGAGATCGTCTACGAGGACGAGTACCACGAGGGTTGGTATCTCGATCTGCTGTACTGGCAACACGAACAGCCCAAGACACGCACGCTCACCGGCGACGGGATTTAGTTTTGGTCGCGCCCTCCGGCGCTCTTCCTGACGCGATCGGTCGTGCTCGCTGTCCGCCGTGGCGAAGCCACGTCGGGCTCGAGTGAAAGGGCCCGCGCCCTCCGGCGCTCTTCCTGACGCGATCGGTCGGGCGCGAGTAAGGGCGCGCGGGTCCGTGCGTTGACTGGGCGACGTGGCGAGCCTGTGGGGCTGGTTCGTCGTCGCGGCGTCGCTGGGATCGCCGCGGGTCGACGTGGTGTGGAGCGGGCCCGAGTCGTGCCCGCGCGATCGATTCGTCGATGCGCTCGCACACCATCTCGCGAGCTCCGACGCGGCGCCGGTCGAGGTCGCAGCCGAAGTCGTCGAAGACGGCGGCGCATGGCGGCTCAGCGCGACGCTGTCGGCCCGCGGACAGACCTACGCACCGCGCTCGTTCGCGGGGCGCAGCTGTGAAGCGGTGGTCGACGCCGCGGCGCTCGCGACCGCGATCGCGATCGATCCGCTGCACGTCGACGACGCGCCGGAGGTCGCATTGCCCGAGCCCGAGCCCGCCACGCCGCCGATCGCTGCACCGGTCGTGCCCGACGCAGTCGCGCCGCCGGTCGCACCGTCGCGCACGATCGCAGTGCGCACGCCGACGCGCGTCGCACCACCGCGCGTGCGCGGCTTCCTCGCGCTCGCGGGCACGATCGACGGCGGCGCGTTGCCGGGCGTCGGCGGAGGCCTCGTCGCATCCGGTGGCGTGATCCGTCGCAAGCTGCGGATCGAGCTCTCGGCGGGCTGGCGCGCCCCGGTGCGCGTGCGCTCGCTCGACGATCGCGACGTCGGTGCACGCGTGCAGCTCGTGACCGCCGGCGCACGCGTCTGTCGCACGATCACGCCGACGCGCGCGCTCGAGCTGCCGCTGTGTGCGGGCGTCGATGCCGGTGTGCTGCGCGGCCGCGGCTTCGGCCTCGCGCCGAATCGCACCGCCTACCTGCCGTGGATCGCCCCGATCGCCGCCGTGGGCGTGTCGTGGTCGGCGACCGATCGGCTGGCCCTGTTCGCGCGCAGCGAGCTCGGCGTGCCGCTGTTGCACCGCGAGCTCGCGATCCGGGGACTGTCGGCGATCGACCGCGTCGCGCCCGTGTTCGGACGCGGTGTCGCCGGCGTCGAGGTACGGCTGCCGTGAGCCGCACGGATTCCGGGCGAGCCGGGAAAGGCGGGGCGGTGCAGCTCTGCATGCCCGCCGACGAGCCCGACGCTGCCGATCCATGGCGGCGCGAGCTCGCCGAGATCTACCGCGCGCACGCCGACTTCGTGCTGCGCTGCGCGGGTCATCTCGGCGTGCGCGACGACGGCAAGGACGACGTGGTGCACGACGTGTTCCTGGTCGCGCACCGACGTCTGCCCGACTTCGACGTGTCGCGGGGATCGCTGCGCAGCTGGTTGTACGGGATCACGCGGCGCGTCGTGATGCACCACCAACGCAACGACGCTCGTCGTGCACGCAAGCTGCGGGCGGTGCCGCGACCGCACGACCCGATCGCGCCCGACGAGCAGATCGCACAACGTCGCGCCGCCGACGAAGTGCAGGCGTTCCTCGCGTCGCTGCCGGAGGAGCGACGACTCGTGTTCGCGCTCGCCGATATCGAAGGCATGTCGGTGGTCGAGGTCGCGCGTGCGCTCGACACCAACCTCAACACCGTCTACGGCCGGCTGCGAACCGCACGCTCGGCCTTCGCCGCGTGGGTGCGACGGCTCGAAGAGGAGGGCGACGATGTCCGTCGATGATCCGCGCGCGCGCGACATGTTGCGCGCGTATCGACGCGAGCATGCGCTCTCCGATCCACGCGGCGGTGCGATCTGGGATCGGCTCGAGCGCTCGCTCGACGCGCGGCGCTCGATCGTCGACGAGCTCGACGAGCCGCCGGCGCGCGAGCACTGGTACCTGCGCAAGGGTTGGATCGCGATCGGTGCGCTCGCGGCCGGGGTCGTGCTCGCGCTCGGGCTCGCGCCGACGATCGCGGCGCAGATCGATGCACCGACGCTGCGCACCGAAGCGGTGCAGGTCGGCGAGGAGCCGCGCGCACACACCGTGGAGATCCGCGACGAAGCACCGGTCGAGCCACCCGCCGCGCCGCCGAAGACCGCACCGGCGCCGGTCGTCCTCGAGGAAGCGCCCGCCCTCGAGAAGCCCGCACGTGCGCGCACGCGCAAGCCCGTCGCCGCCACCACCGACGATCTCGTGGTCGAGCTCGGGCTCGTGCGGCGTGCTCGACGTGCGCTGCAAGACGGCGATCCGAAGGGCGCGCTCGCGATGCTCGATGCGCACGCGCACGCGTTTCCGCAGGGACAGATGCTCGAAGATCGGCTCGCGCTGCGCATCGAGGCGTTGTGCGCCGCGGGTGCGGAACGTCAGGCGCGCGCGGAGGCGAAGGCGTTGCGTCGTCGCTTCCCGGGGTCGGCACACGCGGCGCAGCCGTGCGGAGCGAAGTGATCGTGTCCGCACAGATCCGCCGATGCGTGGGCAAGGCGGTGCGCATGACGACACCACGCTGGCTCGCTCCACTGACCTTGCTCGCGATCGACGGATGCAGCGGCGTCGTCGGTGACTACCCCGACGGCACGGGCACGACCGATGCGAGCGCCGACGAGAGCAGCGAGAGCGGGATCGCGTGCGACGGGATCTGCGATCCCGACTTCGCGATCGGCTACATCAACGGCATCAACCTCTACTCGCGCAACGTGCAGCTGCTCGCCGATGGTTTGGGCACGTGCGTCGGCGATCGTTGCCCGGGTACGCTCGGCAACCAGCTCTACGGCACGGAGCCGGTCGTGCCGTGCAGCGAGAGCGAAGCCGCGAACGCGTCGCCGCTCGGCGCCGCGGAGTACTGCCGCATCGCGCCGCTCGTCGCCACGTTCGGGCTCGACGTCGGCTTCACGACGCCGGTCGAGCGCGCATCGTTCGAGGAGCTCGGAGGTGTGTTCCCGTCGGAAGAGGGTGCGTGGCTGTGGCACGCCGACGTGGTCGCGATCGAAGGCCCCGGCACCGCGTATCGCGGCGACTTCCCGTACACGGTCGCCGGCCAGCCGCTGGTCATCACCGCCGTCGAGAACCTCAGCTGCATCGCGCGGCTCGCCGACGAAGGCGTCGCGTGGTCGTCCGACACGCTCGATGCGCTGTGCAGCGCGACGTGGAACGACGGCGGCACGCTGCGACCGCGACGCATGGCCGCGAGCATGCAGTTCGCAGCGACCGCCGGGCGCTACGCTGCCGGTGGCTCGGCGTGCGAAGCCGGCCAAGGCGCGGATGCGTGCTGCAACAGCTGCGACTACGAGCTGTCGGTCGCGGTCGCGAAGTACGGCGTCGATGGTTCCGGCGCACGTCGGGGACCCACCGACGCGATCACCTGCGATCCGCAAGGCGACGCGCTGCAAGAGTGTCGCGCGTTCGTACCATCGGTCGATCGTGCGCGCGAGACCAGGGTCTACCGCTACGCGTGGGATGGCGCGGCCGTCGAGTGGCCGTTGCCGCTCGGCGACAAGCTGCGCGAGACGCATCCCGACGATCGTCCCGCGGGCGTCGAAGCGATCGGGCCCGCGTGCGAGGACGACGACACGTGCGCGGACGGGCTCGCATGCATCGCGGGCAACTGCCGCATGCCGTGGACGGTCGGGTGCATCGCGAACCCGCTGACCACCGGCAGCACCGGCTACTGCGTCGATCGTCGCTACGACATGTACGCGGCCGCAGAGTGCCATCTCGCGAACGCGGACTTCGAGCACGGTGGTGCCGGCGATCGACTGACGTCGTGCGACATCGACGGCGACGGTGAGATGACCGCGAGCGAGTGCTGCGATCCTGCGCTCGGTGGCGGCGAGTCGTGCGACCCGCCGTTCCAGTTCGGCGTCGCACCGATCGCGCGTTACGATCGCGATCCGACGCTGCCGGCTGCGGCCTTGTGCACGTGCGACGAGGAGTCGGCCGCGGACCCGGCGTGCAGCGACGCGGTGCAGACGTGGTGCGCCGCACCGCTCGGAGCTCCGGCGCCCGAGCTCACGGCCTCGCCGGCGGGTGCATATGCGGCGCGCGTCGTGGAGGCGAAGGGCGGCACGCGCTGGAACGCGGAGCTCGGCGTGCTCGAGCTGCGCATCGCGGATCTGGGCGGGCAACCGCGCGCGAGCGCGGAGGAGTGCGCGGAGAGTCGCGCGCTCATTCCCCATCGCAACGCGGCCGACAACTGGAACCCCGCGTACGTGCCCGAGCTGCTCGCCGATCACGATCTCGCGCTGTGCTCGGGCTCGACGTATCGCGTGGTGTTCGCGAACGGCGACGCGATCGATCACGTGCGCTCGGAAGCCGGTGGCACCCTCGATGGTCGCAGCGAGCACGTGTTCGAGACGCCGCAGTTCCGGGTGATCCCGGGCTCGCAGTTTCCCACCGACGAGCTGCACATCGGTGCGTGCGACGATCATCAGCTGCGCTTCTCGAACAAGTACGATCTCTCCGCGACCAACGTGCGCAAGCTCGAGCTGCGCGACGAAGCGGGCACGACGATCGCGGGCGGGCCTTCGTGCAGCGCCACCGCGACACCCGAGGAGATCGCGATGGGTGCGGTGCCGTGCCTGACCGTCGACGTATCGGAGCAATCGGCGGGCTTCATCGGCGTCAGCATCGATCGCGACGTGCACGGCGAAGTGCTGCAGGTCGGCACGCGCTATTGGATGTACGTGCCGGGTCTCGCGGACATCGCCGCGATGTCCGACGCCGAAGCCTACGCCGCGGCGTTCCACGACGCGTGCGGCATGCCGCTCGTCGTCGGCGACACGCCCGAAGTGCTCGCGCTGTGGGAAGCCAGCTTCGAGATCGACGAGCCCTGCTAGCGCTGCATCGCGCCGCGTAGGCCCGCGGCCCAGTCGTCGAGCTTCGTGAGCGTCGACTCGAGCAGCGTGGGGCTCTGCGCGAGGCGCTCGAGCTGCTTGCGGAGCTCGAGCTTCGCGCGATGCAGCCGCGAGCGCAGCGCGGCTTCGGTGATGCCGAGCACGTCGGCGAGCTCGGGGCCGCTGAGCCCTTCCCAGTGGTAGAGCTCGAGCGCGATCTGGTGATCGAGCGGCAGCGAACGCAGGCCCTCGAGCATCAAGCGCTGCTCGGCTTGCTGCACCACGATGGTGCTCGGGCTCGGTGCGAGATCGATCGCGCTCACGAGCTCGGGATCGATCGGATCACCGGTGCGTCGCTTCTGCCGGAAGTGGTAGAGCAGCAGGTTGCGCGCGGTGCCGAAGAGGAACGTGCGGAAGCTGGAATCGCGACGAAAGCTGTCGCGCGCCTTCACGCACGCGAGAAACGTGCTCTGCACGAGATCTTCCGCGGACCCGTCGTGCAGCTTGTTGCGGAAGAAGCGATAGATCGGCTCGAAGTGGCGATCGATGAGCTGCTTCGCCGCGCGCTGATCTCCGGCTGCCCAAGCGTCGAGGAGCTCGAAGTCCGAAACCACTCCACGAAGACGGTAGCACGGCGTTCAGAGCGGGTGGGCGGCGAGCCAGGCATCGAGCTCCGCGCGGCCCGACACCCCGAGCGGGCCCGGCTCGTCGGCGATCTCGGCACGCGCAGCGACGACCAGCTCGCGTGCGCGCGCACGATCGGCGGGTGCGTCCCACAGCACGTCTGCGAGCACGCGCTTGGTCTCGGCTCGCTCGAATGGACGGACATCCGCGTGCGCGCGCACTCGCACGCCCCGCTCGGCGATCGCGAGCGCGACCGCGTGACTGCCCGCGACGCGCTCGGCCTCCGCCAACACGCGCAAGGGATGTCCGAGCGTGGGATGCTCCGGGCCGAAGCGCTGCTCGAACGCCGCGAGGGCTTCGCGCGCGATCGGCAGCGCGTCGGCGTGGCGCTTGGCTTCGACGAGCACGCCCGCGAGCCCGACCAGCGGACCGATCATGTTGGGATGATCCGCCGCCAGTCGCTTGCGTTGGATCGCGAGCGCACGGCGGTATACCTGCTCCGCTTCGTCGAGCTCGCGACGTGCGACGTGGACCTCGGCCAGTGCCGCGAGCGTCAATGCGAGCGGCGGCGCGTCGTCGCCGAGCACACGCGACTGCACGTCCGCCGCGCGTCGCAAGTGCGCGTCGGCGTGCTCGTAGTCGCCGAGCTCGTAGAGCAGCGTGCCGAGATTCGCGAGGCTCTGTCCGACCTCGACATGATCGGGCCCGTACGCGCGCTCGCGGATCTCGAGCGCGCGCTCGAAGGCCGCCTTCGCTTCCTCGATGCGGCCCTTCGCCGCGAGGCTACCGCCGAGGTTGTTGTACGCGTTGGCGATCAGCGGATGATCGGGGCCGAGTCGCGCTTCGAGGATCTCGCGCGCTTCCCCGAGCGACGCGAGTGCTTCGTCGGAACGACCCTGCAGATCGAGCGAGATGGCCAGCTCGCCGAGCGCACGCGCGCGCCCGAGACTGCGATCACCGTCGGATTGCTGCGCGAGCCCTGCGGACTCGGTCGCCGCCGCCATCGCTTCGTCGATGCGACCTTCGTCGTTCCACACGCTGGCCTGGAAGAGCCGCAGCTGCGCGCGCTCGCGATCGCTGCCGCTGCGCTCGACCGCCGCCTCGGCGTGGGCTTCCCAACCCTTCGCGTCGGCGAAGCGTTGCTGGCGATCGCCGATGACGAAGTACAGCGACAGCGTCGCACGCATCGCGAGCTCGTCGTCGCCGGCCGCGTACGCGACGAAGTACGCACTGCTGGCCTCGCGCTCGGCGGCCGGGAAATCGCCGGCGGCTTGGTGCACATCGGCCAGCGCGAGCCGGGCATCCGCTTCGGTCGGCGCATGCTCGAGATCGGGTACGAAATCCGCGAGCAGCTTCGCGCCGAGCTCGGCGTCGTGGACACGACCCGCGGCTGCGTTTGCGCGCGTCAGCGCGGTGAGTTGTTGGGCCTGCTCGACGCGCGCACGCGCGTCGGGATGCGTGGGCAGAGGCGTGCGCGCTTCGACGAACGTGCGATCGGCACAGCGGCCCAGCTCGGGCAGTGCATCGAGCAGCCGATCGGCACGCACGAACGTGTCGACGTCGCCGCTCGTCAGCGTCGTAATGGTCGCGTCGAGCTCGCGCTGGCGCGCATCGAGGCAAGCGATGCGCGCGTCCATGAGTGCCGCGGATTGTTCGCCGCGCACCTGCGTGGCTTCGCAGGTCGCTCGCCGCTGCGCGGACAAGGCGTCGGCGTAGCCATCGATCTCGCTCTCGACGCGCGGCCACGCCTCGGTCACGAACGGGCGATCGACGGCGAGCATCGCGGCCTGCAACGACTCGCGCGTGCCGGTGTTCCACGTGCTCGCGACGGCCTCGTCGGCGTGCGCGCACGGTTGCTCCTCGCGCACGGCCAGCCAGCCCACCGACGCGACGGCCACGAGCCCGCCGAGCGTGCTCGCCACGATCACGCCGGTGCGACGCGGTCGCGCGAGAAATCGATCGAGCTGTGCGAGCAACGCGTCGAGATCCGGCCAGCGCTGCTCGGGATCGACCGCGAGCCCGCGCAACAGCACCGCACGGATCGCCCGCGGTGCGTCCACGTCGCGCGGCTCGTCGACCACGCGCCCCTCGGTGACATTGGCGACGAGCTCGATGCGATCGCGCCCCGCGAACGGTCGCACACCGTAGAGCGCCTCGTGCAGCGCGACGCAGAAGCTGAACTGATCCGCGCGTGCATCGGTGCGCGCGTGCAGGAACTGCTCGGGTGCCATGTACGCCGGCGTGCCCATCACCGCGCCGGTGCTGGTGAGCCGCGCGGGCACCGATGTCGCGGGCGCGCGCGAGGGTGCTTCGCCACCCTGCTCGCTGCGCGCGAGCCCGAAGTCGAGCACGCGCACGCGTCCGACCGCGTCGTCGTCGATCATCGCGTTGTCGGGCTTGAAGTCGCGATGCACGAGCCCGGCGGCGTGCGCAGCCGCGAGCCCGCGCCCGGCCTGCAGATACGCCGCGAGGATCTCGCGCCAGCTCGGCGCGCGCGCGCGCACCCACGCACCGAGCGTGCGGCCCTTCACCAGCTCCATCGCGAGGAAGACGCGACCCTTGTGCTCGCCGACCTCGTAGATCACGACCACGTTCGGGTGGCTCAGCTTCGCGAGCGCTTGGGCTTCGCGCATGAGCCGTGCGCGCGTCTCGTTGCCGTCGTGGCGATCGTGCAGCAGCTTGATCGCGATGCGGCGATCGAGCTGCTCGTCGTACGCGGTGTAGACCGCACCCATGCCGCCTTCACCGAGCCGCGACAGCAAGGCGTAGCGACCGATCCGCGGCAGCTCCTCGAAATCACCGACGAGCGCCGCGGTCACCAGCGCGCGCGCAGTGTCGAGCTCGGCCCCGAACACCGGGCGAGTGCCGAGCGGCAACGAATCCGGGTGCTCGGATACGGTCAACCCGGACGAGCTTGATTGGATCGGCGGCACGTCGGCAACCGGTGGTGACGCGACGCCCCCGACCCATTCGCGCTATCGCGATTCCCACACCGTGCGGGCGGGGAGCTCGAGCGCGGTGAGGAAGCCGCCCTTGCCCGCGCCGGTGTCGATCGCGACCACGTTCTCGCCGGCCCAGAGGTCCTTCGGGTCGGCGGGTGTGTAGCTCGACAGCTCGGGCGGGAGCGTCTCGGTGGTGGTGTGGCCGACGACCACGAGCTTGCCGCGATAGTCGCGGAAGAACGACTCGCTGCGCGTCCACAG
>DASZPU010000409.1:0-6238 GCA_035550195.1 Nannocystaceae bacterium | reverse complement strand
CGCGTGCGTTCAGCGTGCTGTGGGCCGATGCGCGCGGTCGCTTCGCGGTGCTGCTCAAGGCGTACGGCCGCGGCACCACGCGCATGAAGGAGATGCATCCCGGCGATCCGATGACGGTCACCGGTCCGCTCGGGCGCGGCTTCCCGCAGCCCGAAGGCAAGCGCAAGCAGCTGCTCGTCGCGGGCGGCGTCGGCCTGCCCCCGCTTCATCTGCAAGCACGGCACGCGCACGAGCACGGGCGCAGCGGCGAGCTCGAGCTGTTCTACGGCGGCCGCGATCGCGACGACCTCGTGCTGCTCGACGACTTCGCACGCTGGGGCATCACCGCGACGCTCGCCACCGAAGACGGCAGCCTCGGCGTGCGGGGCTTCGTGACCGTGCCGCTGCGTGAGCGCATCGAGCGTGCACGCGACGCGCGCGAGCCGATCGAGCTGCTCGCGTGCGGGCCCACGCCGATGCTCGCCGCGGTGCGCACGCTGGCGCTCGCGACCGAGACCACCGCGTGGCTGTGTCTCGAAGAGCAGATGGCGTGTGGCTTCGGCGTATGCCTCGGCTGCGCGGTGCCGGTGTACGGCGAGAAGCCCTATCGCTACTGCTGCACCGACGGTCCGGTGTTCGAAGCCCGCGAGGTGCGTTGGCCATGAGCGCGCCGCCCCGCACCGCCGGCATCTCGGAAGATCGCGTCGATCTGCGCTGCGACTTCGCGGGGCTGCCACTGCAGCATCCAGTGATGGCCGCGTCGGGTTGCTTCGCGTACGGCCAGCAGTTCGCAGAGTTCATGGATCTGCGCCAGCTCGCCGGCCTCTCGACGAAGGGCATCTCGCCGAAGCCGCGCCCGGGCAATCCGTTGCCGCGGATCTGCGAGACCGCGTCGGGCATGCTGAACTCGATCGGCCTCGAGAACGTCGGCGCCGAGTCCTTCTTGAAGGACAAGCTGCCGTTCCTGCGCGAGCTCGGCATGAGCGTGTGGGTGAACTTCTTCGGCGAGGACTTCGCGGAGTACGTCGAGTGCGCGCGCGCGCTCGATGCCGGCAAGGACGGCATCGACGTGCTCGAGATGAACATCTCGTGCCCCAACATCAAGAAGGGCGGCATCGAGTTCGGCACCGTGCCCGAGGTCGCACACAAGCTGACCCGCGCGTGCGTCGAAGCCACCAGCATTCCGATCGTCGTGAAGCTGACGCCCAACGTCGGTGACGTCGTCGCGATGGCGCAGGCGGTGCACGAGGCCGGAGCCGCGGGCGTGTCGCTCATCAACACGCTCACCGGCATGGCGATCGACGTGCGCACGCGAAAGCCTCGCATCGCGACGACCTACGGTGGGCTGTCCGGCCCCGCGATCAAGCCGGTCGCGCTGCGCATGGTGCACCAAGTCGCACGCGCGCTCCCGCAGCTGCCGATCTGCGGGATGGGTGGCATCGTGAGCGGCGAGGACGCGCTCGAGTTCATCATGGCGGGGGCGAGCTGCGTGCAGGTGGGCACCGCGAACTTCGCACGCCCGGCCGCCGCGCTCGAGGTGCTCGCCGAGCTGCGCACGCTCATGGCGGAGCTCGGCATCGCCACGGTCGCGGAGGCGAAAGGCTGCATCTCCGGCCTTTCGCCCGAGCCCCCGTGGCAACCGCAGCCGCCGTCCACGAAGTGAATGTGTTGCCGGCCGAGCGTGGCCTCGGATAGGCTTTGCGGGCCAAGTGGGCACACGCGACGAGCCATGGCGTGCACGGGTCGCAGCGGCCGTGTTGAACGCTTCACCCGATTACGCCGCCACCCTGCTCAGTCGTGCGATGGGTGCTGCCTCGCGCATGCGACTGCCGCCGCGCTTCGGTCGCGCGGCCGTCACCGCGTACATGCGGTGGTTCGGCGTCAACTCGCGCGACATCGAGCCGCTCACGCTCGAGGACGGCTTCGAGAGCTTCGACGCCTTCTTCACGCGGCCGCTGCGTCGCGGTGCACGCTCGATCGATCGCAGCGCGAACACGATCGTGTCGCCGTGTGATGGCGAGCTGCGCGAGGTCGTGCCGATCGAGCGCGAGAACACCGAGGTCATCGCGAAGGGCCACGCGTTCTCGGTCGGCGAGCTGCTCGCCGACGAAGAGCTCGCGCAACGCTTCGTCGGAGGGCTCGCCTCCACCATCTATCTCCATCCGCGCGACTACCATCGCGTGCATGCACCGTGCGACGCGCTGGCGTGGCGCGTGACGCTGGTGCCCGGTCGCTTGCTGCCGGTCACCGCCGCTGCGGTTGCACACGTGCCGCGACTGTTCGCGCTCAACGAGCGCATGGTCCACGTGATGGAGACCGGCCATGGTCACGTCGCAGTCGTGATGGTCGCGGCGTTCGGCGTCGGTCACATGACGTGCTCGTACCATCGCTTCGTGCCGCACCCGCGCTATCTGCTGGTGCACGATTGCGATCCGCCGGCACGCCTGCGCAAGGGCGACGAGATCGGCGTGTTCCACCTCGGCAGCACGGTGATCGTGCTGACCGAGCCGGGCATGCGCATCGTCGTCGACGACGCGCCCTCGCCGTTGTTGCTCGGTCAGCCGCTCTTGGAGGACGAGGCTTGAGCAACTGGGTCACCGCGCACGAACAGTGGGTGGCCTGGGCGAAGGAAGGGCTCGTCCCGATCCCGCCGTGCGAGGTGGTCGATCAGTTCGACGAGGAGCTGCGCGAGCTGCTCGTCGCCGCACCGTTCGGCGCGCGCACGGAGCTGCCGCGCGTGGCCCGACTCGGCGAGTCCATGCCGTTCGACAGCATGGCGACGATGGTGCGTCCACCGCCCGGTGAGACGCGCGCGTCGTTCGTGCAGGACGAAGACGAAGACGAGGACTCCGCGAGCACGCTCGTACACGGCGCACGGCCGATCGACGAACCGCAACGCGAGCAGCTCGACGTGTCGTTGCAGACACCCGGAGGCGGTGCGCTGCAGGTGGAGCTGCAGCCGCCGCAATCGGGCGAGAGCGAGTGGTACATCCCCGCGCTCACCGACAGTGCGCGGCTCGCTGCCGATGCGCACCAAGGCGTGCCCGATCCCGGCACGATGGTCGCGGCGGCGCCTTCGGGTCCGATCGACGTCGCGGATCCCGCGACCACTGCAGGCGCGCACGCACCGATGGCGTTCGCCGCTTCACCGGTCGCGACCGAGGTGCCGCCGGTGCGCAGCGGCACAACGTTGATTCCGACGGAGTCGCCGGCCGCGAGCTCGCAGACCGCGGGCGTCATCACGGTGCAGAACACCGAGGAGCCCGAGATCCCGCGCGCGCGTCGTCCGAGCAAGATCGTGATCGCGACGCCGACGGACGGCGGCACGAACGGAGCGAGCATCGCCGCCGCGGCATACGACGACTCCGGCGAGTTCGTGCGGCCGGGCGCGGACGGTGTGGGCGAGGGCGGCGAGGATCTCGATCCCGAGCTGCTCGAAGAGTCCGCGGATCTGCTCGAGTCGATGGACGCGACGCCGAGCCCGGAAGCGCCGCCGCGTCCACCGACCCCGCCTGCGCCGCGCAACGAAGCACCGCCGCCGCCGCCTCGGCAAGAAGCACCGCCGCCGCCGCCGCGCCAAGAGGCTCAGCCCGGACCGCCGCCCGCACCGCCCGCGCGCACCGAGCCCGCACCACCGCCGCCGCGCCAAGAGCTGCGCGCGGTCACCGAGATCCCCGAGCCGCCACCGCAGGCCTCGCGCATGCCGGGCCTCGTCACCGGCCAGACGTTGCCACCGACCGACGAGCCGCACTGGTCGGCGGCGGTGTTCGGCGAGCACTACGCGGCGCTCGCACGTCCGGGCGCCGAGCGCATCGCAGCGGCGGAGGCCGACTTCGTGATCGCGATGTCGGGCGTCGGTGCCGGTGCATCGGTGATCGATGTCGGCAGTGGCGACGGCATGCACGCGAACGCGCTCTCGGATCGCGGCATGCGTGTGCTCGGGCTCGAGTCGTCGCCGGCGCAGCTGCGACGCGCGAGCGAGTCGTATGGCTCGGGTCTGCCGAACCTGCGGTGGTTGCTCGGCGACGTGCGTCAGCGACCCGTGACCGATCAGTTCGATCTCGTCGTCTGCGTCGGCACCACGTTCGGGCAGTACGACGACGCGCAGAATCGCGTCACGCTCGAAGCGCTGCGCGATCTCTGTCGTCCCGGCGGCGGACGCCTCGTGCTGCAGGTGCTCAACCGCGACTACGTCGTGCCGCGCTTGCCCGCGCGCTCGTGGTGGCAAGGGCAGGGCTGTCTCGTGCTCGACGAGGTCGAGATGCAGGACTGGGCGAGTCGCGTCGCGGTGCGCCGCACGATCGTGTTCGAAGACGGTCGCCAGTTCGAGCACTCGTACTCGCTGCGCGCGTATGCGATGCATGAGCTCGTCGCGCTCTGCGAGGCGGCGGGTCTGCGCGTGCTCGAAGCCTCGGGAAGCCGTCACACGCGTGGCCGCTTCTTCGGTGCGACGTCGCCCGACATTTGGTTGTCGCTCGAACGGCGCTAGACTGCGCACCGACACCTCTGGGCCCGGCGCTGCGGGCCCACCGTCGTGGACGTCCCGGGCTGTGGCCGGGCTCACACCCGGCAGACACCGCGACCGTAGTGTCACGGTATGACTCGCTTCGCGTACGGATGAAACCGAAGCGCCCCCTCCGACGTTGTCTATACGTCGGCCGAGCTTGACGGGACGCAACGGGTGTCCAACTTGCAACGAGAGGGTCGACGGGGGGAACCCTCTTTGTTCTGAAATCGTTAAAGCCCCGGAGGGAACTACGTCTTCGGGGAACACGTTCGCCCACGAAGGTGTCGAGCTCGGAGCGCCCGTCGCACGGTCTCCGCGGAAGTACGAGGCAGCAATCATGGCACGCAAGGTCACACGCGGATCCCCGCCCCGACTCGCCCGCGCACGCGCGCGGACGTGGACGCCTGCGCGCGCTCCGGCGCCGAAGGCCGAGCCGGCAGCTGCGCCGGCGAGCGAGCAACCCGCCAAGGAGAGCAGCAGCACCGGTTCGGACGACGACGGCGAGTCGACGCTGGGCGTCTACTTCCGCGAGATGTCCGGGCTCGGCGTGATGTCGCCCGATCAGGAGCTCGCCTCGGCGACGCGCATCGCAGAGCTGCGCGTCGAGCACTGGCGCCGCATCCTCTCGTACCCGCCCTTCATCGAGCCCATCGCCGACTTCGCCGAAGAGGCGCTGCCCGGCGAGGAGAAGCCCGTGGCCGAGCTCGCGGTGCTGCGTCGTTCGGCGCGTGCACTGCGTGATCGCGAGACGAAGGTCAATCGCGACGCGTTCGAGCGCGATCGTCGGCTCACCGCGACGGCGCTGTCGTATGCGGACGTCGACGGGATCCTCGCCGATCGCATCTTGGCCGATCTGCAGACGCTCGAGCTCGGCACCCGCGAGGGTGTCAGCATGAACGCTCGCCCGCCGCGTCGCGGCAGCAAGCCGTTCGAGGAGTACGTTGCGCGCGTTCGTCAGAGCGCGCTCATGCTGCGCACCGCGAAGAACGCGTTCGTGAAGTCGAACCTCCGCCTGGTGGTCTCGATCGCGCGCCGCTTCAACCACGGTCGCATGCCGCTGCAGGACCTCATCCAAGAGGGCAACATCGGCCTGATGAAGGCGGTCGATCGCTTCGACCACCGCAAGGGCTTCCGCTTCTCGACGTACGGCAGCTGGTGGATCCGTCACGCGATCTCGCGTGCGATCGCCGACAAGGGCCGTGCGGTGCGCCTGCCGGTGCACATGATCGACGCCTATCACAAGGTCTCGAAGGCTCGTCGCGAGCTCGAGACCCTGCAGGGCCGCGAGCCGACCGCCGAGGAATTGGCGCGCGCGACCGGCCTTGCGGCGGGCAAGATCGAGAAGATGGAGACGCTGCTGCTCGAGGCTCCGATGAGCCTCGATCGCACCGTGTCCGAGTCGGATGGTCGCAAGGTCATCGACTTCATCGAGGACGAGGGGAACGCGCAGCCGGGCGAGAGCCTCGAGGCCGACGCGCTCACGGAGCAAGTCCGTGAGGTGATCGGTGCACTGCGTCCGATCGAGGCCGACATCTTGCGCAAGCGGTTCGGTCTCGAGGACGACGAGGAGCTCACGTTGAAGGAGATCGGCGAGCAGTACTCGCTGTCGCGCGAGCGCATTCGTCAGCTGCAGGAGCAGGCGCTGGGCAAGATTCGGCGCGAGCTGCAGCGACGCGATCTCATCTAACCGGGCCGTTGACGCGGTCGTTCGTACGGCGACGCACCCTCGAGTGGGTGCGTCGGCGGTTTCAT
>DASZPU010000408.1:0-8651 GCA_035550195.1 Nannocystaceae bacterium | reverse complement strand
GAAGCCGACGGGCTCGCATGGCTGCGCGAAGCCGACGCGCTGCGGATCCCCGAGGTGCTCGCGCACGGTGACGCGACCCATCCATTCCTCGCGCTCGAGTGGATCGACGCCGGGCGTGGCGGCAGCGCGCACGAAGAAGCGCTGGGGCACGGGCTCGCGGCGCTGCATCGTCGCGGCGCGCCGAGCTTCGGCCACAGTCGCGACAACGTGTGCGGACGCGTGCCGCAGCGCAACGCCGCGCGGCCCGACTGGCCCACGTTCTACGCCGAGCAACGCATCATGCCGCTGGTCGAGCGCACGCGCGACGCCGGCGCGCTCGATCGCGGCACTGCGGCGGCCCTCGAGGATCTGTGCGCGCGCTTCTCCACGCTGTGCGGACCCGCGGAGCCGCCGTCGCGCTTGCACGGGGATCTGTGGGCCGGCAACGCGATGTGTGATCGCGACGGTGCGCCGGTGCTCGTCGATCCCGCGGTGTACGGTGGGCACCGCGAGATCGATCTCGCGATGATGCGGCTCTTCGGCGGCTTCTCGCCGCGCACGTTCGCCGCGTACCACGAGGTGTTCCCGCTCGCGCCCGGGGTCAGCGAGCGCGTGCCGCTGTTCCAGCTCTATCCGCTGCTCGTGCACGTCGCGATGTTCGGCAGCGGCTGGGTCGCGGCGCTGCGGCGCGCGATCGCGAGCTTCGATTGATCCGAGTTTCTTGGTGGCATCGCGGCGCCGCGATAACCTCCGATGCGATGGCCGCAGGATCGCCTCCGCGTGCGCTCGGGCGCCTCGTATTGAAACGCGTCGCCGTTGCTCGTCAGGCTCCGGTGACGGAGCCTTGGCCCGGCGGCGAGCTGCCGTGGAGCCGCTCGCTGTGGGGGGAATTCATGCCCGAGCGGCGCAGTCGCAGCATCCCGCCGCCGCGGGGCATCGAACGTCGCCGCGGGTAGGCACTCGAGCCCGACGTGGCTTCGCCACGGCGGAAAGCGAGCACGACCGCTCGCACGAGGAAGAGCGCCGGACGGCGCGACCAAAACTAGCCCCAAGGCTTGATGCGCATGTCGCCTTCTTGCGACGTCCACGACTCGTTCACCCACTGCTTGCGCAGCTTCAGCGCGTCGCCTTCGCGCGTGACGAAGACGTTCGTGAGCCAATCGGCGTCGTTGCGCTCGGGATAGTCGGCGCGCACGTGCGAGCCGCGGCTCTCGGTGCGCAGCTCGGCCGCGGAGATGATCACCTCGGCGACGTCGAGCAGGTTGCGGTGCTCGAACGCCAGCGCGAGATCGAAGGGCTCGGCGATGGTCGTCTCGTTCGCGAGCTGATCGCGCTGGCGCTCGACGAACGCACGCGCGCGCGCGAGCTTGGTGGCGTCCTTCTCGACCAGCAGCTCGCGCCACATCTGCACCTGCAGTGGTCGCAGTAGATCGCCGGGGCGCAAACTGCCCTTGCCCGCGCGCAGCTTCGCGACCGGTGCGACGAGCCGCGCGTCGAGCCACGCCTGATCGAGGCGCGGTCCGGGACGATCCTTGGCGAGCTCCGCCGCTCGCAGCCCCGCGCGCCAGCCGAACACCTGCGAGCCGCCCAGCATCGTGCCGCCGAGGCGATCGGCGCCCTGCCAGCCCGCCGTCTCGCCGCACGCGAACAAGCCCGCGATCTTCGACTGCGCGTGCTCGTCGATGCGCACGCCGCCGTTGCACGTGTGGTGGTGGATCTGGATCTGCAGCAGGTCGCGCTCGAGATCGATGCCGATCGAGTGCATGTACTCGACGAACACCTCGGGCTGGAATCCGCGCTTGCTGCCCGACAGATCGAGGAACACCGCGTCGTGCTCGGTGGCCCGGCCCGCGAGCACTTCGCCATGGATCGCGCGATCGAGATGGATCGCCGCGTCGCGACACGACACCGGCCAGTGGAACGCCTTGAGGTTGCTGACGTCGACGAGCCCGACGCCGCTCGGCAGATAGTCCGAGACGAACGCCTTGCCGAAGCGATTGAACATCCGGTACGGCTCCGGCATCTCGTACAACATGATCATCGCCTGCGTGGGCCACGTGGTCGCGAGCCCCTGCTGCATGAATTCCATGTTGAACAGCTCGGCACCGGCCCGCAGCGCCATCGCATAACCATCGCCGGTGTTGCCCGGCGGATTGAAGCTGTAGCGGAAGAGCTGCCCCACCCCACCGGTCGCGAGCACCACCGCACCCGCGTGCACCACCAGCGGCTCACCTTCGTCGTCGATGCCGATCGCACCGAAGCAGCGCCCCCCGTCGACGATCAGATCGGTCAGGTTCGCGTGCTCGACCACCGTGGTATCCGTGCCGGCGATGACCGCCTTCTGGATCTGCACGATGTTGTTGGTGCCCTTGGTCGCATCCGACGCGGGCATCGTCGCGAGCATCTTGCTCTGGAACTGCATGCCCATGCTGCGCAAGCGCTTGATCGCGTCGCTCACCTCGTCGACGAAGATGCGGCACAGCTTCGCGTCCGCGGTGCCGAGCCCGGCCTGGACCATGTCGGCCCACGTCGCGTCGGGTGGATTGAAGAGCCCGCCCTTGGGACCGACGGTACGGATCGTCCAGAAGTCCGCCTTCGGGTTGCTGGTGGCGCCCGCACCACGCACGCCTGGCACACCGAACTCGCCCTTCACCGCCAGCATCGTGCGCGCGCCCTGTTGATGCGCAGCGATCGTCGCGGCCGTGGCCGCTCCACCACCACCCACCACCAGCACGTCGGTCTCGTAGGTCTTCATTCGCGGGCCGAGCATGCAGCACGGCCCCTGGGCTGTCCACGCGAACGCGTTTCAGCCGTCGCCCGCGGTGCCTTCGCCTTGCAGGAGCGCGCATGCGCGCTCGATCGCGTCGTGTGTGCCGACGAGCGCGAGCACGTCACCCGCCTGTAGTGGCTCGGTGCCGCTCGGCACCGTGCGGGCCTCGCCGCCGCGCTCGATCGCCAGCACCGTGGCGCCGCTCTTGCCGCGCAGGTCGAGCTCGGCGAGCGTGCGACCGCACCCGGGCGCACCCGCGGTCAGCACGACCGGTGTGATCTCGCCGAGCCCGGGCAAGGTGCGCTCGACGTGTTGCGCCGCGAACGTCTCGCGCTCACCCGAGCTCTGTCGCAACAGCTCGACGACGACCTCCGCACCTGCGCGCACGTGCCCGACGAGATCGTCGGCGCGGCGCCAGAACACGAACGCGACGACACCGAGGATGCCGAGCAACACCGGCGCACCGAGCCACGGCGGCAGGAACGGACCGGTGACCGCGAGCAGCGGCAGCACGAGTGCCATGAGCGCGGCGAGCTGGATCACCACGACGAGCACGCGGCGAGGCGCGAGCGCGAGGTCGGTGCGATCGGAGGCCGCTTGCGGCAACGCGGCGCGCGCGAGCGTGAAGCCGAACGCACGCACGCAGCGGAGCAAGCCGATGACGAACGGCAGGCAGACGATCACGGTGGCCGCCCCGAGCAGCAGATCGGTGGTGATCGGTCCGAGCCCGAGCTCGTGCAGTGCTTCGACCAGCCGTGGGCGCGCGAGCGCACTGCCGATGACGATGGCCGCGAGCGCGACCGTGTCGATCATCGCCAGCCGCGCGAAGCGACGCACGCCCACGACGCGTCGCCCGGATCGTGCGGCGCGCAGCGACTCGAGCCACGACTGGTAGAGCGCGGCGACGGTGTGCACGCGGCTGGGCAGCGCACGATCGATGCGCGCGGCGATGCGATCGGCGTTCTTGATCGCGATCGGGGTCGTGGTCGCGGTGATGATGCCGACCACGACGATCGCGGGCACGAGCTTCGGATCGATCACGCCCGCCATCGCACCGGTTTGCGCGAGGATGAACGAGAACTCGCCGACCTGACCGAGCGCGAGCCCGGCCTGCACGGAGCGGCGGATGCCGTTGCCGCCGAGGAACGACGCGACGCCGACGACGAGCAGCTGCCCGCCGATCACCACCGCCGAGATCGCGAGCACCTGCGGCCACGCCTGCAGTGCGAGCCGCGGATCGACCATCATCCCGACCGACACGAAGAACACCGCAGCGAACACGTCGCGCAGCGGCGTGACCATGCGCTCGACGCTCTCGGCCTCGCCCGACTCGGCGACCAGCGAGCCCGCGACGAACGCACCGAGCGCGACGGAGTAGCCGGCCTTCGCGGCCAAGAGCGAGACGACGAAGCACAGCCCCACGCCCGCGACGAGCACGGTCTCGGGATGGCCCATGCGTGCGACCAGTCGCACCGCCCGCGGCACGATCAAGAGCCCGCCGACGACCAGCGCCGCGAGGAAGCCGAGCAGGCGCCCCGCGGTGGCGAGCAGCTCGCCGGCCTCGAGGCCCGCGCCCGATGCGACCGTGGTGAGCCCCGCGATCAACACGACCGCCATGAGGTCCTGGATCACCAGCACACCGAACACGAGCTCTTTCGCTTCGGCGCCGAGCGGATGCTCGTCCGTCGCTTTCGCGACCACCATCGTCGACGAGATCGCGACGGTCGCACCGAGGAAGATCGATCCGACCGTGCTCCAACCGAACGCGCGCCCGAGCACGAAGCCGAGCCACAGCATCGCGCTCACCTGCACGAGACCGACGAGCCCTGCACGAGGGATCGCGCGCGCGAGCTCGCGGGGGCCGAAGTGCAGGCCGATGCCGTACATCACCAGCACCACGCCGAACTCCGACAGCGCATGGATGCGGTCGGCGTCGGCGAACAGCGGCAGCGGCAGGTACGGGCCGACGATGAGGCCGGCGATGAGGTAGCCGAGCACCGCCGGCTGGTGCAGCCGGCGACAGAGCACGGAGGTGATCGCAGCGACGCCGAGCGCGAGCGCGAGGTCTTCGATGAAGGCGTTCGCTGCGGCGATCAGCACCTATCGTGGGTCATACCACCTCGTAGTGCTCGATGCCCGCATCCTGCCAGCCTGCGTCGTATCGTCGCCCGCGACCAGCGATCGCGAACGGAGTCGGGCGCGGCAGCTTGCGCGACGGCATGCGGCGATCGTGCAGCGCCTCGTAGTCGCCCTGCTCGAGATCGATCGCCCCCGCGAACGCGGCCTCGATGTCGATCTTCGCCGCGGCCTCGCGCCACTCGGGGCTCACGCGGGCCGGCCACACCTCGGCCGCATCGCCGCTGCCGTAACCGACCAGCACGACCTCGCGCTCGCTCCACGCGAGGTCGCGCGCGTGCGCATCGGCGAGCGCGGCGGCGATCCACGCCGGCAACGACGCCGTGTAGAGGTTGCCGAGCTCGCGCACGGCCTTGCTGCCGAACGACGTCGCTGCACGCACGCGCTGCACGAATGCCTCGGCCTGCACCGCATGCTTCGCGACCGCCGCGGTGCGCACGAGCGGATCGTACTCCGGCCCGTGATCGCGCACGCGATCACGCAGACGCGCATCGGCGGCGAGCTCGGCGACGAGCGCGTCCCACGAGACGTCGGCCTTGCGGCAGGCGGAGTCGAGCGCGTCGCGATCGCCGGCGATCACGTGGGCCCACACCCACGCGATGCCGAGCGCGGCCATGGGCATCTTCTCGTAGGGGCGATGCATCAGGATCGCCGCGGCATCGCCGAGCAGCGCGCGCGGGTCTTCGCCGGTGCGCGCGTGCTGCGAGCCCAGCGCGTGCAACACCGCATCGACGTAACACACCGTCGAGTAGCGGCCGTTGAACACCGGGAAGTCGTGCGACGCGTGGCCCTTGCTCGGGTACTCGTCCATGAAGTGGCGCGCGAACGGCTTGCGGAAGTCCCAGCCGCGCTCGTCCGACGAGCTGCCGGCGCGCCGCAGATCGATCTGCAACAGCCGCGCGTGCGGCTCGACCAGCATCGCGACCGCGCCCGCGCCCTGCGTGGGCTCCCCGCTGCTGCCGCGCTCGTACTGCGCGATGTCGGCCGCGACCACGATCGCGACGCGATCGGAGCCATCGGTCTGCGCGTAGCGCAGCGCGTGCTTGAGCGCGTACATGCCTCCGAGACACGCGTGCTTGAGCTCGGGTACCTCCACGTCGCGCGGCAGCGGGCGGCGGCCCTGGGCGACCAGCGCGTCGTCGATCATGCCGCGCACGATCACCGCACCGACCGCGTTGTCCGTGCTCGACTCGGTGCCGAGCGCGAGCATGCCCACCTTCTCCGGCGCGATCGCGTACGCGTCGATCAAGCGCAACGCGGCCGCGGCGGCCAGCGTGTACACGTTCTCGTCGGGCTGCGGCACGCGGAACGCATCGCCGATCACGGCGGCGAGCTTGCCGGGGTCGGCTCCGGTCCAACCGGCGAAGCGGCGCAGATCCACGCGCGGACGCGGCACGTGCAGGGCGAGGCCGGAGATGCCGGCGACGGAGGGCGCGGTGTTCGAAGGCGAGGAAGCGTTCACGTGCGCGAAGCTAGAACGGACCGCGACGACGGCGGCAGACACGTGGATGTGAGGTGTGCTGCGCACCACACTCGCGCGTCGCATGCATCGTGCGGATCACCTTCGCGGCATGCGGCGCTGCGCATGCGCATCGCGTTGCGCACCTGCTCGATTCGGCACGAGAAGGGCCGCTGCGTGCACGTACACGGGCGGTGCGACCGACGACGCGCCGCGCGTTCGTGCGGTGGGCGTGCGCGCGCGAGGCCGGCGACGACGGGCATTCGCCGCGCCGGTGCGATCGCGGCTGCGCGTGCAATTGGGGGTGTCGCAACGGGGATACAGTGCCCGCAATCGCGGGTTCGTGCAGCGGCTCGGAGCCGCGCGCGGGCACCGGCACTTCAACGCGGTGTCGGGTCGGGCGTGCTGAGCCGCAGGCCGACGATCGCGATCACCAGCAGCGCGAGGAACACCACGCGCATCGGCGTGATCGGTTCCTTGTAGATCGCCATGCCGAGGATCGCGGTGCCGGTGGCTCCGATGCCGACCCACACCGCGTAGGCGGTGCCGATCGGCAGCGTGCGCGCGACATACGAGAGCAGCCACATGCTCGCGACGATCGCGACGATGGTGGCGACGCTGGGCCAGAGCTTGGTGAACCCGGCGGTGGTGGGAAGACCGGTCGCCCACGCGACTTCGAGCAGACCGGCGACGACGAGCAACGTCCAGGGCATGGTGCCTCCGGCGTCGTCTTGTCCTCACCCGGTACGGCGCGTCTCGTCGGGGATCGCGATCTGCGATCGACGGCAGCATAGCGCACGGGTAGCCTGTTCGCATGGCATGGATGGGTAGGCTCGGGGTGGCGTCGGTGCTCGCGGTCGCGTGCAACGGCGGAGGCGGCGGCGCGGCGGGCGAGACCAGCAGCGCGAGCACGAGCGGCAGCGCGAGCGACAGCACGAGCGGCAGCGCAAGCGGCAGCAGCAGCGCGGCGTCGAGCGAGACCACGAGCGTCGCCGACAGCAGCAGCACCGGCGACGCGCCGATCTACGACGTCGGCGGCGTGCTCGATCTCGGCACCAGCGATTGCACGTCGTGCTCGTCCGACATGCACACGGTGATCGATTGCATGGGCAATCCACTCGTCACCTGCGGCGACGACGAGGCCTGCGATCTCACCACCGGTGGTTGCTCCGCGGCGTGCGTCGCCGCGAGCCACAACGCCTCGGCCGTCGGCTGCGAGTACTGGGCCACGAAGATGGATCACTCGAGCACGTACGACGCGCTCGGCGTGTGCCTCGCGGCGTTCGTCGCGAACACCTGGACGTCGCCGGTGACGATCGAGGTCGAGTACGACGGCATGATGCTGCCGGTCGAAGACTTCACGCGCGTGCCGCAGGGCGAAGGACCCGGGCTCACGCTCGAACCCTACGACGCGGCGGTGGGGCTACCGCCCGGCGAGGTCGCGATCATCTTCTTGTCGGGGCCCACCGGCGCGCAGGAGTACGGCAAGGAGCCCTGCCCCATCGCGCCCGCGATCGCACCGGAAGTGATGGTGCCGGGCACCGCGATCGGACGTTCGTTCCGCATCGCGACCGACGTGCCGGTCGTCGCGTACCAGATGAATCCCTACGGCGCGGGCGCAGGTGGAGCGGTCGCGGGCGCATCGCTGTTGCTGCCCACGAGCACGTGGGACACCAACTACGTCGCCGCGAACGCGTACCAAGCCGATCTGTCGGGCGAGTGGCCGTCGATGAACATCATCGCGACCGAAGACGACACCACGGTGACGATGTTGCCGGTCGCGAACGTCGAGGGTGGCGGCGGCGTGCCGAGCGGCGCGGCCGGGGTCGCGCTCGACATCGTCTTGCAGCGCGGCGAGCATGCCCAGCTCACCCAGGAGGCCGAGCTGACCGGCAGCGTGCTGCAATCCGACAAGCCGATCGGCTTGATGGCGGGACACAACGCGCTGCGCGTGCCGGTGGGCGTGTCGTATGCCGATCACGCGGAGCAGATGATCCCGCCGGTCCGCGCGCTCGGCAGCGAGTACGTCGGCGTGATGCACCTGCCGCGCGGCGGCGAGCCGGCGGTGTGGCGGCTCGTCGGTGCGGTCGACGGCACCACGCTCGATTGGTCGAGCGACGTCGGCGGGCCGGCGACGCTCGAGCGCGGACAGATCGCCGAGCTCGTGACCGGCGAGCCCTTCGTCGTCGCGAGTCAGGACGAAGAGCACCCGTTCATGCTGTTCACGTACATGAGCGGCTCACAGTGGAGCATGATCGGTGGCGCGGGCGTGGGCGCGGGGGATGCCGACTTCGTGCTCGGCATCCC
>DASZPU010000407.1:0-9819 GCA_035550195.1 Nannocystaceae bacterium | reverse complement strand
AAAGCCGGCGACGAAGGCAAAGCTGGCGACGAAGGCAAGGCCGAAGGTGGCGATGCCGGCAGCGACACGGGTGGTCCCGCGTCGGGCGACGGCGGCAAGACCGACGACGGTGGCAAGACCGACGACGGTGGCAAGTCCGACGACGGCGGCGGCAGTGGTGGCACGCCGCATCACGACCCGCCGAAGATCGACAAGAGCAAGGTGCTCGACAAAGGCGGGCTGTACTTCACGAAGAGCGCGGTCAGTGCGACGCCGACCGGCGCCGCAGCCAAGTCGATCTGCGCGAGCCTGAAGTACGCGAACGTCAAGGGCTGGAAGCTGCCCACCGGCGCGCAGGCGAAAGCGCTCGGTGCGGGCCACAAGACGTGGGTCTCGGATCCCCCCGAGAATTTCTGGAACGGCAGCAGCACCGCGAAGGTGTTGTCGAAGCGTCCCTCGCCCGTGATGTGCGTGCACAAGAAGTGAGCGAGCGCGCGACTTCGGCCGCGGGTGCGCGCCGTGTCGACGAACGCCCGGTCAAGACGCGGCCGTGCTAGCGTTCGACGGCCAGGGTGCGCGCTGCACCCTCGCCCTTGGAGGCTTGTCATGAAACGCGCTTGGCTTCCGCTCTCGCTCTTGATCATCGCTTGTCCGAAAGACGACACCGGTGGATCGGGCACCGACTCCGCGACGACGACCGACGGCAACACGATGTCGTCGACGACGAGCCCGACGACGACGATGACCACCGAGCCGACGACGTCGATGACGACCTCGCCGACGACGACGAGCCCCGACACGACGATCGGCGAGAGCTCGACCACCGGCGACACCGACACCGGCGAGCTGCCGTGTCCGTACACGCCGGTCGACGGCATGCCGGACCTCGCGCTGCAGCTGGTCGCGAACGGCTTCGATCGTCCGGTGCTCGCGCTCGGTCACCCCACCGAGCCCGATCGCCTGTTCGTGGTCGAGCAAGGCGGTGCGGTGCGCATCCTCGAGCCCGGCATGACGAGCGCGCCCGCCGATGCGTTCCTCGAGGTCGAGGTCGCGTGCGGCAACAACAACACGATCGGCTGCGAGCAGGGCTTGCTCGGCTTCGCGTTCCATCCCGACTTCCCCGCCGATCCGCGCGTGTACATCGCGTACAGCCCCGCGAACACGCAGAGCGATCCGCCCACCACGGTCAGCGAGTTCACGCTGATGGCCGGCGACGAAAACCACGTCGATCCGAGCTCCGAGCGCGTCGTCATCGCGGCCGCGCAGCCGTTCGGCAACCACAACGGCGGCATGATCGCGTTCGGTCCCGACGGCTATCTCTACTTCGGCCTCGGCGACGGCGGCAACGCGGACGACGATCCGCAGCAGACCGGGCGCAACACCGGAGTCATCCTCGCGAAGCTCCTGCGCATCGACGTCGAGCCCGATGGCGCGCCCGACAACCCGGTGTCGTGCATGGGCTTCTGCGACGACAACCCGGAGTTCGACTACACGATCCCCGCCGACAATCCGTTCGTGGACGACGGCAACTTCGCGCCGGAGATCTACGCGTGGGGCTTCCGCAACCCCTGGCGCTTCTCGTTCGATCCGATGACCGGCGACTTGTACGTCGGCGACGTCGGTCAAAACGAGGTCGAGGAGATCGACTTCGTGGTCGCGGGCGGCGACTACGGCTGGTCGACGATGGAAGGCAACACCTGCTTCCAGGGCAGCGACTGCGACACCACGGCGATGCCGGGTCAGGTCAACGCCGACGGCATGACCGCGCCGATCGCCAGCTACTCGCACGGCGACGGTTGCTCGATCACCGGCGGCGGTGTGTATCGCTCGTGCGAGGTGCCGGCGTGGAGCGGCTTGTACGTCTACGGTGACTACTGTGCCGGCAATCTGCTCGCGCTGGCGTACGACGGCAGCACCGTGTCCGACTTCGGCCAGGTGCTCGACATCGGCGAGCGCGTGCTCGGCAACGGCTGGAACGCGTACGGCGACGTTTTCATCACCACGGTCGACGCGTTCCCCAACGGTCCGATCAACGACGGCTTCGTCTACCGCCTCGCTCCGCAATAGGTCTCGCCATGCGCATCACGACGTCTCGCATCCTGCTGTTGCTCGCGATCACTGCTTGTCCGAGCGACGAGCCCGCCAACGAGGGCGGGAGCACCGGCAGCAGCGGCGGCTCGGGCTCCGCGACGAACCCGACGCAGTCGGGCTCGCAGACGATGGACAGCACCGTCGACACCACGATGGCGACGACCGCGTCGACCACGTCGTCGATGACGGATACGACGACGGAGCCGACCACCGGCGGCATGACCACGATGGTCGACTCGAGCACGAGCGCCGGCGAGACGGGCACGCCGGAGTGTCCATACACGCCGGTCGACGGCACGCCCGCGGTGTCGCTGCAGCTGGTCGCGAACGGTTTCTCGCGACCGGTGCAGGTCGTCGGTCACCCCACCGAGCCCGATCGCCTCTTCGTCGTCGAGCAGACCGGCACGATCCGCATCCTCGAGCCCGGCGAGACCACTGCGCCCGATGACGCATTCTTCGAGTGGCCGGTCACCTGCGGCAACACCAACTTCATCGGCTGCGAGCAGGGCCTCTTCAGCCTCGCGTTCCACCCCGACTTCCCCACCGACCCGCGCATCTACATCGCGTACTCGCCGATCCCCAACAACGCCTTCGATCCGCCGACGCGCGTCGCGGAGTTCTCGTTGATGGAGGGCGATCCGAACCACGTGGATCCCGACAGCTACCGCGTGATCATCGACGGCGCGAAGCCGTTCGGTAACCACAACGGTGGCTCGCTGGCGTTCGGGCCCGACGGCTATCTGTACTTCGGGCTCGGCGACGGTGGCGATGGCTTCGACACCGCGGAGACCGGCCGCAACACCGGCGTGATCCTCTCGAAGATCCTCCGCATCGGCGTCGAGCCCGATGGCATTCCCGACGAAGTCGTCGCGTGCATCGACACGCCCGACGCGCAGTGCGACGACCTCGGGCCGTTCGACTACACGATCCCCGACGACAATCCGTTCGTCGACGATCCCGACTTCGCGCCGGAGATCTTCGCGTGGGGCTTCCGCAACCCGTGGCGCTTCCAGTTCGATCCGGTCACCGGCGATCTGTGGGAAGGCGACGTGGGGCAGGGCGAGTGGGAAGAGGTCAACATCGTGGTCGCGGGTGGCGACTACGGCTGGAGCGCGATGGAGGGCAACCACTGTCGCAACGATCCCGGGTGCGACGACTCGGCCGACGCGAATCAAGCGAACGCCGACGGCCAGATCGCGCCGGTGTTCGAGTACTACCACCAAGGTGGTGCGTGCTCGATCACCGGTGGCGGCGTGTACCGCTCGTGCGAAGTGCCCGGCTGGGACGGCTACTACCTGTTCGGTGACTTCTGCAACCACCGCATCTACGGCATCACGTACGACGGCAGCAGCGTCACCGATCTCGGTGAGCTCGTGAACACCGGCGAGCTCGTCGCGGGCAACGGCTACGACGCCTACGGCAACGTCTACTTCACGACGTTCGAAGGCATCTACGGCGGCCCCGACACCGACGGCCTCGTGTACCGCGTCGCCCCGGCGATGTGACGTCACCGGGGACGTCACCCGGTGACGCGCGGCTCCTCATCACGTCGCGCGACGCGATGACGCGTCGCTCGTAGTGGCGCGTGCGTTGCAGCGTCGGCGCGCATGCGATCGCTGCGACCTCTGCTCGTTCTCCTCGTCGAAGGCGTGCTCGACAGCTGTCCCCCGCCGGTGAAGCCGTAGCTACTCGCTCTCGCGCCGGCGTTCACCGCGGTAGGGCTCGGTGGGCATGTTGAGGATGCGCTCGGGGAAGTGGTCGAGCACGTAGGCGATGAGATCGCGGATCGAGATCACGTGCAGCGGTTTGCCGTCGTCGTCGACGATGGGGATGTGGCGGAAGCCGCCGACGTGCATCTTGTTCATCGCGAACGCGATGCTGTCGTGACGCCGGAGCGTCTCGGGATCGGGGGTCATGATCTTCGCGATCGGGTCGCGCAGATCGGAGCCCGGTACGCCGACGACTTTGCGCAGCACGTCGCGCTCGGTGATGATGCCGACCAGGCGTCCGCCCGCGGTCACCAGCAGCGAGCCGAACTTCTTTGCGCGCATGATCTCGACCGCGTCGCCGATCGTCGCGTCGGTCTCGAGCGTGGTGACCTCGCGGGTGCACAGCGTCTCGATGCGCTGGTCGAACACCTCGACGCTGAGCGTCTTGGGCGGCCGCGATCGCTCGCGCATGATCCGAAGCTCTTCCGCGACCGCCTCGTTCTCGTCGTCGTCCATGGCGCGCCTCCCCGGCCCACCAGGCTACTCCTTCGCGATGCGGTGGGCGCCGTCAGTGTCCGTACATCGTCATGCGCTCCCGGAGGCGCTGCGAGAGCACGGGGCACGCGGGGCCGAGCTCGGCGAGGATGAGCCCTGCTTCGTCGCGGTAACGCGAGATCTTCTCCGGCGACCAGTAGTGCGGCGGCTCGCGGAGGTTGTGGATGCGATCGGCGAGCTTCACCATCCACACTTCGGGTGGCTGCAGCTTGATGCGGCGCAGGCTGTCGCGCATCTGCGCCGACTTGTCGCCGACCGCGGGATCCTTGCTGAGCGCGAGCACGCCCTGGGCGACCGCATCACCGAGCTCGTTGCGGATCTCGTCGACGCCGACCGCGGTGTCCTCGACGACGTCGTGCAAGAGCGCGCACGCGATCGCGAGATCGGGCTGGGCGATGTCGTCGCGCTGCGCGAGCGCGAGCGACAGCTCCATCGCCACCGCGCACGGATGCAGCACGTAGGGCTGCTCGGTGCCCGGCAGCTTCTGCCCGTGGTGCGCACGCGCGGCGAGCTCGAACGCGCGATGCCACACGTCGGGCGACCACAGCGTCACTGCTTCACCAACATGACGATGAGCGCGACCAGTGCGATCGCGGCGATGGCACCCACGACGATCATCACGATGCGCAGCCATGCGACCGGCGCCGCGCCGTGCACGATGTCGGGGTTCTGGCCGTGCACGATCGCGCGATAGACCGAGTCTTGGTAGCGGTACGCGAGCACGTACGCCGGGAAGCCGAGTCGACGCGTGCGCATGCCCTGGGGCACGACCGCGACGTTCAGGTTGCGCACGCTGCTGCCCGGCACCTGCTTCTCCGCATGGTGGGAGGCGACGTTCGCCAGCGCCTGCGAGATGGTCTTGCGTGCGGCCGAGCGCTGCACATCGAACTGCTCGATGCTCGCGCCGGGATGCTGGTGCGCCTGCGGCATCGCGTCCGCGAGGTTGTAGCCGCGCGCGAGCGCGTTGCATTCCTTGTCGGTGAGGCCGCGCGACGCCGACACGATCACGTTGTCGAGCCGCAGCGAGAACGCACCGGCGTGGGGTGCCCACGCGGAGCGGCGCGAGCCCGCGTTGCTGTCCGCGGCCCACGTGACCGCGACGTCGGCCTCGAAGATCCAACCTGCCCACCACAACGGCTGCAGCTTGTCGACGACCGCGAGGCTGCGCAGATCGGGTGGACGAAACCAGCCCAGCGAGCCCATCCACTTCTTCAGCGCCGCCTTGGCTTGCTCGGCGTCGACGCGGAAGCAGAGGAACGACTCCGCGACCTCGACGGGATCCTCCGGCCGCTCGACCTGCATCACGTTGCCGCAGAAGCTGCACTTCGGCGCGGCCGCCTTGATGTCGTAGGCCATCGCGGCACCGCAGCCGTGACAGCGCAGGATCTCCGCGATGGTCTCGGCGATCGCCGCCCGCTCTTCGGCGGTGGGCGGCGGCGTGGGCAGCCCACAGATCGCGCAGCGGAAATCACCGCGCTCGACCGGGCTCGCACAACGTCGACAGGCCGCGTCGCTCATCTCGATCCCATCACCAGTGCGATCGCGACGATCGCCGCGATCACGAAGAGGCTGAGCGCGATGATCTTCGGCCACGACAGCGGCGACTTGCCGTGCACCTGCCCGGTCTGTCCGTTGACGACGAGCCGCACCGGCGGCTTGTCCTTCTCGTACTTCACTGCGAGCACCCACACCGGCAGCATCACGAGCTCGAGATCATCGTGCTGCGTGCGCCATTGGTATTGCAGGCTGCGATGCTTGTCGCCGGGCATGTGCGCGGCGAGTCGGCGGCCGATGAGCGCTTCGATCTCCATGCGCGCGCGCTGCTGACACTCGGCCGGCACGATCGAGGGATCCTCGGCGATCCAGCCCGCGAGGAGCGAAGGATTGAAGCGCGCGAGCGTGCGCAGATCGTAGGGCTCGATGCCTTCGAGCTCGAGGTCGGGAAGGCCACGCGAGGCCGTGACGAGGATGTCGTCGATGTACGACGACCACGTGCCCTGCAAGCTGCGCCACTCGGTCTCGACGCGCGTGCGCGTGCGCGTGACGGTGTTGCCCTTGCTGTCCGTGGTGGTGTAGGTCTCGGTGACCGTGTAGTTCTCGCCGATGTCCGCGGAGTAGTCGGCGTGCGCGATCGCGGTGTAGAGGTACGCGGGCAGGTAGAGTCCGCGCAGATCGCTGGGCTCGGCCTTGCGGAACGTGCTCGGTGCGAAGAGCGGGCTGCGGATCCACGCGCGCGCGCGCTCGATCGCCTTCTCCTTCGGGATCACGAAGCCGATCACGAACGTCGGATCGGGCCGCGACGGATCCGCGGGGCGCTCGACCACCGCCGGCGATGCGCAGTACGGGCACTTCGCGGTGCGCAGCCCGACTGCGACCTGGATCTGTGCGCCACAGCCATCGCACTGCAGCGACACCGTGGGCTGGGCGGAGGTGGTCTGGGCGGCGACCAAGCGCGACCGCGAGGATAGCGAATGCCGAGCGGATGCGCGCGGGCGAAGCGGCCCATCATCGCGACTGCGCCACCGGGCGGGCTCGTGGTGTCCTCCCGAGAAGATGCCGAAGCGACTCTCGCTCGTCCCCGTCGCGCTCCTCTTGGCATGCTTCACCGAGGGCGGGGGCGGGCCGGGCTCGGGCAACGACAGCGACCCGGACGGGAGCGACGAATCGAGCGCAGGCGAGAGCGACAGCTCCGCGACGAACGGCATGTCGAGCACGAGCGTGGGCACGTCGGGCACGAGCACGTCGACCGACGGCACCACGTCGATGACGACGATGACGTCGACCTCCATGACGACCAGCGACGAGACCGACTCCGGACCGCCACCGGTGTGCGGTCACCTCGGCGAGTCGTGCTGCGATGCCGCGTGCGAGGAAGGTGCGTGCCTCGCCGGTACGTGCGTCGCGTTCGCCGGCGCGTATCTCGACGGCGAGATGTGTCCCGATTGTCCGCGCGTGCTCGATGGGCCGAGCTGCGGTTGCCCCGAAGGCTTCGCAACGAGCGCACCGTTTCCGGTGCTCTCGTCGGGTTGCATCAAAGACGGGCCGCTCATGAACGAGCCGTGGATCGACGAGCTCGTGTCGTTCTGCGCGGCACCCTACGTGCCGGGCGCCGACTGGGGCGGTGCGTATCTCGAGGATCTGAGCGGACAGATGTGCGGCGGATCGGACTGCGTCGTCGGCAATCCCGACGCGGCCGACGCGTGCGCGTGTCCGGACGGAACGAATGCGGTGCTGATCGATCTCTTCGGTTTCTGCGGTGCCGAGGCTGCAGATCCGCCGCCGTATCGGCTCGGGCTCTGTCTCGGATCACCCGACGACGCGCTCACGCTCGGCGGTGTCGTGTACGGTCAGGGACCCGACTGCATCGTCGAGCACCCCGCAACCGGCACGTGCGATTGCCCGCCCGGTTGGCAGACGCACTCGTTCCGCGTGATCAGCCAAGCGCAGCCGAACGCGGCCGGCGATCTCGGCTTCTGCGTGCGCGCGCCTTAGCTCGGCACGTAGCGCGCGCGTGGGCGCAACAGCACGCCGTCGTCGCGTTGCTCGATCGCGTGCGCGACCCAGCCGACGATGCGCGCCACCGCGAAGATGCCCGACGACGTGTCGGCGAGCGGCATGCCGAGCGCGGCTGCGAGCGCGACGAGGCCGCTGTCGACATTGGGGGGTTCGGCCCCGAGCTCCGCGGCCGCGTCGATCACCGCGAGCACGGTGCGCAGCGCTGCGTTTGGACGCGGGAGCGCGCGTGCACGTGCGAGCAGCAGCTGCGCGCGCGGATCACCGCGGGGATAGAGCGGGTGGCCGAAGCCGGGCAGGGCGTCGCCGTGGTGCAGGCGCGCGGCGACGATCGCCTGCGCGCGATCGGGGCGATCGATCTCGTCGACGATCGCAGCGAGGCGATGACTGGCACGCCCGTGCCGCGAGCCGCCGAGCGCACACAGACCCGCGACCACGCATGCGTGCAGACCGGCGTCCGCGCTCGCGGCGATGCGCACCGCGAAGGTGCCGACGTTGAGCTCGTGCTCGCACAGCACCACGAGCGCGGCATCGATCGCCGCGATCGCTACGCGATCCGAGCGGCCGCGTAGTGCATCGAGCAGGCGCGCCGCGATCGAGCGCTCGTCGCCGAGGATCGCCTTCGCGCGGTCGCGTGCGAGCGTCGCGGTGGCGAGCGCGACGAGCTCGCGTGCGATCGCGGGCCACGCGTCCTGCGTGCGCGGCAAGAGGCCCGCTGCGGCGATCACCGCGGGCAGGAGATCGAGCGGATGCGCGTCGGCGGGCTGCGCGACGCGGGTATGGACCGTCGCGAGCGCGCGTGCGCGGCTCGTCGTGAGCGCCCACGCTCCGCGCGTGCCGAGCACGTGATCGGCGACGTCTTCGAAGCGCATGCCGTCGTTCGCGGCGGCGACGAGCCCGAGCCCGCGCACGTGCGGGCCGTCGTCGTCGATGCGCGTGATCCGACTGTCGAGCACGGGCTCGCCGAAGCGCAGCGCCCCCGCAGCGACCGAGGCATGCCCCGCGCGCGCATCGTGGCGCGCCCGCAGCCGCTCGAGATCCTCGCGCGCATACAACCGCGCCCGCCCACGCGCGCCCGGAATGCTGCGCACCCACCCGCGGCTGGCATAGCTGTAGAGGCTCGCGCGCTTGATTCCCAGCAACGCGACCGCCTCGCGGGCACCGATCCACGCATTGCGCTCGTCGTCGTGCACCTGCGTCTTCGCCACGCTGCGCAAACGATCCTAGCACGCGATGTCGATTGTCGAATCCACGTTGTCGGGCTGCGGAGGCGCGCTAGCTTCTCGCGCATGGACGAGGTTCGTGAAGGGCTCGAAGGTGTCATCGCGTGCGCGACCGAGCTGTCGGACGTCGATGGTGAGCGTGGCCGGCTGATCGTGCGCGGGCACGACATCGAGGAGCTCGCGCCTGCCGTCGTGTTCGAGGATGCGTTCGCGCTGCTGCGTCATGCAGCTTTGCCGGACGAGCAGGCACGTGCGCGACTGGTCGCGTCGCTCGGGGCCGCGCGCGTGCGTGCGTTCGCCCGGCTCGATCGCGACCTGCTCGCGTTCGACGACGCCATGGATGCGCTGCGGGCCGCGGTCGCGCGGATCCCCGGCACGGACGACGAGCGCGACGCCGACGACATCGCCGGCACCGTCGTCGTCACGCTCGCCGCGTGGGTGCGTGCGCGTCGGCAGCTCGCACCGATCGAGCCGCGCACGCAGGCGCGCCAAGCCGAGGATCTGCTGGGGATGATCGACGGCGTCGCGCCGTCATCGGCACGCGCGCGTGCGCTCGACACGTATCTCGTCACCGTCGCGGATCACGGGCTCAACGCGTCGACCTTCGCTGCGCGCGTGGTCGCGTCGACGCAGTCCGACATGGTGTCGGCGCTCACCGCTGCGATCGGTGCGCTCAAGGGCCCACTGCACGGCGGCGCGCCCGGTCCGGTGCTCGACATGCTCGACGCGCTCGGCACGCCCGAGAACGC
>DASZPU010000406.1:0-7150 GCA_035550195.1 Nannocystaceae bacterium | reverse complement strand
TATGCAGAACGTTGTCATCGGCGACCAGGGCAAGACGCGAGGCCGAAGGAATACCGAGCGTATTTCGAGCGCCGAGCAACGCCGCCATGGTCGCCGAGGGCGACGTTATGCATGCGCGCGAATACTCGGACGGGCTCCTAGGATCCGTCGTCGATCGCGAAGCCCGAGAAGACGAAGGCTTCGTCGTTGCCGTCGGTCGACACGATCTCCACGCCGAAGCCGATCTGATCGATCGTCGCGTCGGCCGGCACCCAGCCCTGCGCGATCGTCCACTCCAGCATCTCGAGCAGATCGAGCTCGCCCTCGGTGAGCGGTTCTTCGGGCACCAACGCGAGGTACGTCCAGTCCCAGTCGGCCTTCCACGCTTGCCAGGTGACGCCGCCGAAGTCCGCCGACGCGACCATGTCGCCGCCCGGGACTTGGTTGAAGTTCTCCGTCCAGATCATCAGCTCGGCGCCGCCGGGCGCGGCGATGCCGTTGATCCAGATGTCGTACGCGACGTTGTAGATGCCGACGTGCGGGCTGGTCGCGGCGAACGTGCTGGTCAGCACCGGGAACGAGTCGATGCGCTTGCCGTCGTAGTCGCGGTGGACGTTGGGGAACGTCTTCACTGCGCCGGCTTCGTCGATCTGGTTCGACACGACGTACCAGTCGGCGTACGAGCACGCGTACAGCGTCTGGCAGCACTCGCTGTTCCACATGTTGTTGTGCACGTAGTAGTTCTCGGTGCTCCAGCCGTCGTCGGGCGTGGAGGTCTCGAAGACCGGCGCGGTGCACATGCTCGGCGGCGCGCCGGTGCTGGCTTCGCTCGAGCTGCCGTCGAGCGGGCCCGTCGTGCTCGCAGCACCGTCGCCGGTCGTCGTGCTCGTGCTCGCCGTGCTCGTCGTGCTCGTCGTGCTCGACGCCGTCGTGCTCGGGTTCGTGCTGCCGGTCTCGACGTCGCTCGCGGCCGAGTTCCCGCAGGCCGCACACACGAGCAACGAGACGAGGTCACGTGAGCGCTTCATCGAAGTCCTTCACGGCTGGAGAAACGGCAGGATCTCGTTCAGCTGTTGCAGCACCGCGTTCGGGTAGATCCCGCTGCTCTCCCAGTACGAATCGATGTAGCGGCTGCCATATCCGCCTTCGTCGCTCGGATCGAACTCGCTCGGCGGGATCCCGACCGCTTGCAGGATGTTCGACAACCATTGGTTGTAGGGCAGCCCGTGGTAGACCGGATCGTCGGGCGGCGGCACGCCGTCCGCGTCGAGCTGCTTGTTGCGGTTCTGATAGTCGACGTAGCTGCCGGTGCGGAAGAAGCCACCGGCACTGCCGGCCGTGACCACCGGATGCGACACCGACCAGTGCGTCGCGGGCCCCGACTCCTGCGTCCACTGCACCAGCGTGTTGTCGAGCAGCGTCGTGCCGTCGGCTTCCTGCACCGCGTCGAGCTTCGTGACGAGATCGAGGAACACACCCGCGAAGAAACCGCGCATCGCGGTGACCATCTGGTTCTGCGCGACGCCGTCGGGCAGGTTCGACTGGTGCGCGATGTCGTTGTGCCAATCGCCGGGGAACGTGGAGAACTGCTCGTAGGCCTCCATCGTCGCGATGCGCGAGGTGTCGCAGGCGAAGGCCGCGACCACGACGTCGTTGAAGAGCGACCAGTACTCCGCGTGCATCTCCGGGTCGAGGAAGTAGTCCGGCGAGTCGACGACGTCGGTATCCGCGACCGGCTCGATGTTCTCGCACGACGGCTGCACGTTCAGCTTGCGTTGCAGCTCGTCGAGTCGCCCGAGGTGCTCCTCGAGGCGGTTGCGATCCGCGACCGACAACCGGCGATCGCCGTCGCGCAGGCGCTGGTAGTCGGCGAGCACGCGATCGACGATGAGCGGACGCGCCGGCTCGGCATCGGGATCCGGCGGCACGAAGATCTGCTCGAACAACGACCTCGAGCTGTGCTGGGGCGAGCGCGGCGAGATCGTGCCGCTCTGCGTCTCGGGATTCGACCAGCCCCACGACAGGATGTACTCGCCGAGGTACGAGTACACGCCCGTGCCGATCGTCATCGAGCGCACGAGGATCGTGTCGAGGTTCGGATAGAACGACGGCGACCACGCCATGAATTGATCGATGGTGGGCATCGCCGCGAACGGCGGGCTCTCGTCGGACGCGGCGAAGTTGCCGAGATGCCCGCCGCCGTGGTGGCCGTTGAAGAACATGATGTCGAGGCCGCGCAGCACGTTCATCTTCGCGGCGATCGCCGCGGTCAGCTTGCTCGCGTCCGCGGTCATCACCGGCGACAGCGATGCGGTGGTGCCGTTCGCGACCGGCACGAGATCGCCGCGACGGATCATGTGCCCGCCGTACATCGTGCTGTCGCCGAGCACCGCATCGCCGGGATACATGTTGCTGCCCCACACGCCGCCGTGCGGCATCGTCATCGCGACGAAGCGCTTCGGCGGCGCGCCGAGGCCACCTCCGCTGGCATCGCGTTCGACGAGCGAAGGCAGGAACGGGAGCGCGAGCGTGAAGCCACCCGCTCCGCGCAGGAATCGACGTCGCGTGGGAGACCTGGTCATTGCGCTCCTTCGAACGTCCGCTGGCGGAACGCGTCGCTCATCGCCACCTCGCGCAGCACCGCTGCGATCGGCTCGCCGTCGACGACGCGCTGGTGCATCGCCGCCAACGCGCAGCCGTCGGCCACCACGTCTTCGGCGCGACCGAACGTGAAGCGGTGGTACTGCCGCACGAAGCACGCCTGCGGTGCCCCGCTGTCGAGCATCATCGTGGTCAGATCGCCGACGCCGGTGGAAACCGTTTCGTCGCCGCCGTCGAGCCGCGGCACCGAGCGGGTGTCGATGGGCTTCTCGTCGACGATCGCGGCGGTGTCGGGGTCGTAGAGCACTTGCGTGTCGCGCACGCGACCGAGCGCATCGAAGTTCTCGGTCGCGAACCCGAGCGGATTGATGAGCGTCGCGTGGCAACCCGCACACTGACTTCCGGGTTGCTCGGTGAGCTGCTCGACGACCTCGCGCGTCGTCATCGAGTCGCTGAGCTCCGGCGGATTCGCGGCCGCGTTGTCGGGCGGCGGTGGGATCTCCTGGCAGAGCAATCCCTTGCGGATGTAGACGCCCTTCATGATCGGTCGCGTGTTCGCCGAGCCGGTGGCCACGAGCGCGGCGCGACTGAGCAGGCCGACGCGCGCTTCGTCGGCGAACGTCGGCGGCGTGCCTTCGCCGTTCCACACCTCGACGCCGTAGAGCTGCGCGAGATCGTCGGTGCGCGCGAACGACAGCCGACTCGCGAACATCTCGTCGAACGTGCCGTCCGCATCGAGCGCGTAGTGGAGCCCGAGGTCGGTGACCTCCTGGAACATCCGCTCGCGCAGATCCGGGCCGGGCACGAAGTCGCCGGCGAACGCATCGAACACCGGCGTGCCGAGCCGCGAGTCGAGCTCGGCGAGGCTGCCGTTCTTCAACCACTCGGCGAAGAAGGTCTCGACCGACGCGCGCGTGCGCGGATCTCCGACCATGCGATCGAGCTGCGCAGCGTAGCCCTCGTCCGTGGCGAGGCTGCCGTCACGCGCCGCGGCGAACAGCTCGTCGTCGGGGATCGTCTGCCAGAAGTGGAACGAGAGCCGCGACGCGAGCTCGTAGCTCGACAACGGTGCGGGATCGACCTCGCCGCTCTCCGGTGCGCCGTGCTCGACGAAGTACACCAGCTCGGGCGCCATCAGCAGCATCCCGATGACATCGGCGTAGTCCGCGGGCTCGAACGGTGGCGCGGCCGCGACGTCGCGATAGAACGCGACATCGTCGGCCACGATCGCGCGCCGCAGCGCACGTTCGCCGAGTCGCGCGATGAAATCGTCGAGGCATGCGTCGTCGTCGGCGGCGTCGTCGTTGGTTGCGCACGCGCCCACGACGGTCGCGAGTCGTTCGTCGGACGCGGTGAGCTGCCCGGCGATCGCGGTCGCGACCGCGTACGTCGCGTCGACCGTCTCTTGGTGAACGGTCTGATCGAGTCGCGCGTACGCTCCGTAGTCGCCGACCACGTCGGGTGGGAACTTGGCGAACGCGTCCGCGTGCGCGTCCACGATCGCCGCGGCCTCGGACGGCAGCATGAACGCGACGAGATCGGTGATCGCGTGCTCGTACTGGTGTCGCGACAACCGACGCAACGGCAGGCTCGGCGGCGTCAGCTCGGGATCGCACGCGAAGAACGGCGTGCCTTCGTCCGCACCGGTCGTATCCGCGCCACCGCTCTCGTCGGTGCCGCCTCCGGACGCATCGCCGCCCCCGCTCGCCTGCCCGTCGCCGGATCGGCCGGTGTAGCAGCCCGCGACGAAGCACAGCGCGAGCCCGCAGCTCCGCCTCCGGTTCCGCGCTCTGTGCTGCATGGGACCCGGGAGTGACGTTCGCCCGCGCGCGGTCTCAATGTTTGATCGGGATGCGCGCTCACGGTCGATACTTGCGCACCCACAGATCGAGGTCGTTGCCCGCGACCGACTGATAGCCGACGACCACGATGTGATCGGTGCTGTCGGTGGCGACATCGAACGCGACGTCGCGCTCGTTCTCCGGGCCGTTGTAGGACTCGCTCCACAGCTCCGTGAGATCGGGCGCGAGCTTGGTGATCCACGCCTGCGCACTGAGCTCGCCGCGCTCGCCTGGGACCCCGCCCGACTCGCCGACGACGATCACGTTGCCCTCGCGATCGACCGCGATGCTGTGGGCGAAATCCCGCGTGCCCTTCGGGCTGTCGTAGGTGCGCGACCACAACGCGTGGCCCTCGCGATCGAATGCGCCGTACCACGCGTCGGCCTCGGTGTCGTAGCCGCCGAGCGAGCCCGCGAGATACACGACGTCGTCGATCACTCGCACGCGCCGCGCTTCACCGCCCGCGGGCCGCGGCCAACCCGGAGGATCGATCGCGAGCTCGCGCACCGGCTGGCCGTCGTCGTCGAACCAGCCCAGCCACATCGATTTCGCACCGAGCGGATCGTGCAGCGTCCGCGTGCCGCTCACCACCCACTGCGTGCCCACGCGACCGATGCCCGAGAGCGCGTCCCAGCCATCCTTCTGCTCCGCCGCGTCGAGCCTCCACGACACGAGCTCGAGCCCGCGTGCATCGACGCGACCGTGCGCGGCGAAGCGATCCTCGGCGCCGTCGACGAGGCGCTTGCCGACGACGACGATGCGATCGGGCGCAGCGAAGGACAGCTCGCGGATCTCGTCGTCGCTCTTGCCCTGCGTGCCGCCCGCGAGCGCGATCGCGTCGGCCTCGTACTGCCAACGCTCGCGTCCGTCGGCGTCGAATGCCGCGAGCCAGAAGTCGCGGCCGGTGTCGGGCTTCGCGACGTAGCCACCGACGATCACGCCGCCGTCCGCGGTGACGGCGACGGCCCACGCTTCGTCGTCGCCTTCCTTGCCGGGTTGTTTGGTCCACGCGACGCCACCGTCGGCGTCGTACTTGCGCACGAAGATGTTCTGGCCGGCACGTGCGACCGCAGCTTCGCCGACGACGACGATCGCGTCGTGCTCCGCGATCGCGACGCGATAGCCACGATCGTCGCGCGTGCGCCCTGGGTCTTCGCCCTGGTGCGTCCGTTCCCACACCGTCGCGCCGCTGCGTCGACAGTCGCGATTGCAGCCGTCACCGTTCTTCGTGTTGCCGTCGTCGCAGTCCTCGCCGCGATCGGGCACACCATCGCCGCAGGTGCCGGCCGCGATCGCGGTCGACTCGGGCTGCGCCGCGGGCTCGACGGGGCTCGATGGCGTCGCCAGCACGACCGCGGCGGTCGCGAGCACACCCGCACCGAACGCGACGATGGGCCCACGCGCGGTGGCGAAGCGACGTGCGCGGAGCATCGCGTAGTGCTTCGCGTCGACACGCGGCAACGGACGCTCGCCGGCCAACGCGACCACCAGCTCGCCGACGCGGGCCGAGGAGTAGCGGATGCCGAGCTCGTCCGCGACCTCGCTCAGCGCGTCGCGCATCGCCGCTGCGCTCGCGAAGCGTGCGCGCGGATCGGGCGCGAGCGCGGTGAGCACGATGTCCTCCAGCCGCGCGGGATAGTCGGCGACGATCTGGGTGGGCCGCACGAGGTCGCCGCTGACGATGCGATTGATCGTCGCGGGCTCGTTGTCGGCCTTGAACGCGCGGTGCAACGTGGTGGCCTCGTAGAGCACGATGCCGAGCGCGAAGATGTCGGTGCGCTCGTCGGCATCGCCGCCGGTGAACTGCTCCGGGGCCATGTACGCCGACTTGCCCTTCACGACGTCGTCGCGCGTGACCCGAGTCGCCGACAACGCCCGCGCGATGCCGAAGTCGATCAGCTTCACCTCGCCGAGCCGCCCGACGAGGATGTTGTTGGGCGACACGTCGCGATGCACGATGTGCAGCGGGCGGCCGTCGATCGTGCTCGCCGTGTGGGCGTAGGCCAGCGCGCCCGCGACCGCGTCGACGATCGTGAGCGCCTCGCAGCGCCCGAACCGCCCGGGCGCGCGCGTGGCCAGCTGCAGCAGCCGCCCGAGGCTCTCGCCGTGCACGTACTCCATCACCAGGCTCGAACGTCCGTCGATCTCGCAGACGTCGTAGACGCGCACGATGTGGGGATGATCGAGCGTCGCGGCGAGCCGCGCTTCGTTGGTGAACATCTCGTCGAAGTCGGGATCGTCCGCCAGGCTCTCCAGCAGCTGCTTGACCACCACGAGCTTGCGCGCGTCACGATGGCCGGTCACGACCGCGAGATGCACGTCGCCCATGCCACCGCGAGCGATCCGCTGCACGAGCGTGTAGCGGCTGGCGGCCATGCACGGATTGTACGCAAACTTCGCACGAGCGCGCGCTGCGCCTTGCATCGCGCCCGCGATTGCATGCAACGTTGTCGACGACACCGATGCAGAGCGACGCCGACCTCCTCGAAGCGTGGCGCACCGGTGAGCGCTCCGCAGGCGAGCGGTTGCTGCTGCGCTACCAGGACAAGCTGTTTCGCTTCTTCGACCTGCGCGTGTCGCTGGACGCCGAGGACCTCACGCAGCGCACGTTGCTCGCGGTGGCCGAGCGTCGCGACGAGATCCGTTCGGCCGCGAGCTTTCGCTCGTTCTTGTTCGGCGCGGCGCGGCACATCCTGCTCGAGCACATGCGCGAGCGCTCGCGCAACGAT
>DASZPU010000405.1:0-15356 GCA_035550195.1 Nannocystaceae bacterium | reverse complement strand
GTGATGCGAGCCGTGCGCGAGGAGATGGGCGTCTCGGGCGGCGTCGATGGATTGCCGTGGCTGTTCACCGGAACGTTCACGGTGACGCTCGCGCTCGTGCCGCTGTTCGGCATCGCGGCCGCGCGGCTCGGTCGACGCGCGCTCGCGACCGCGGTGTACGGCGCGTTCGCGGTGAGTCTCGTGTTGCTGTGGCTCGGCTTCGCGCTGGTAGGCGATCACGAGCTCGCGATCGTGTGGCTGAGCCGCGTCGCGTTCATCTGGCTCAGCGTGATCAACATGATCGCGGTGTCGACGTTCTGGGGCGTCGCGGTCGATCTGTTCGGCGGCGAGCGTGGCAAGCGTACGTTCGGCACGCTCGCGGCGGGCGGCACCGCGGGCGCGCTCGCGGGGCCCAGCGTCGCGCTCGTGTTGGCGGAGCGCATCGGCACGCATCAGCTCTTGCTCGTGAGCGCGGCGGCGTGGGCGATGGCGATGGTGTGCACGCGCGGGCTCGAGCGCGCCAGCCCACCGGGCGCGCGCGGTGAAGCGCTCGGCGGCTCGGCGCTCGCGGGCCTGCGCGACGTCGCCAAGAACCAGACGCTACGCGAGATCGGCATCTACGTGCTGCTCTACACCGCGACGTCGACGGTCATCTACATCGTGCAGGCCACGATCGCGAAGGCGGCGTACGAGAGCCGTGACGAACGCACCGCATTCTTCGCGTCCGTCGATCTCGCGGTGAACGTGCTCGCGATCGTCGTGCAGCTCGGTGGCACGCGCCGAATGCTCGAGCGACTCCGCATGGCGACGGTGCTGGCGATCCTGCCGGTCGCGACGATCGCGTTGTTGATCGTGCTCGGTGCATGGCCGACGCTCGCGACGCTCGCGATCGTGCAGACACTACGGCGCGCGCTCGAGCACGCGGTCGCGAAGCCGGGCCGCGAGCTGCTCTACGATCGCGTCGATCGGGAGGCGAAGCTGAAGGGCCAGAACGCGGTCGACACCGTGGTCTATCGCGCCGGCGACGCGGTCTCGGCCTGGATCGTCGGCGGGCTGCAGCTGATCGGCATCGCGAGCACGGGGCTGTTGTTCGCATTCGTGCCGATCGCCGCGGTCTGGGCCTGGTACAGCCGGAAGATCGCAAATCGCTAGCCGAAGCGATCGGGGTGGTGCTCGGCGCCCCCGAAGGCACGAGCACATCCACCCGCGTGATTCCCCGTCTTTGCGACGCGCGTGAAGGCGGAGGTGGCCACATGCTATCCAGCGAGCATGGCCTCGAAGCGCGTGCTCTTGTTGTCGTCGTGCTTGGGCGGTTGTGCCGCCGATCCGATCGCGATGGTCGATGACACCACCGGGCAGCCAGGGTCGGAGACGACGTCGAGCTCGAGCAGCGACAGCAGCACGGGCGCGAGCACGACCGTCGCCGAGACGAGCACGACGACGAGCGGCACGGAGGCGAGCTCCGAGGACTCGGGGCCCGGGCTCTACTTCGACGTGCCGCCGCCCGATCCGGTCGACATGGGCGGCGGCGAGGAAGGCCCGGTGATCCCCGAGACGTGTCTGCAGGCCGCGAGCGGCGAGAGCACGGTGGGCTGCGTGTTCTATGCGGTCGATCTCGATCAGTACGACTCGTCGGAGAACGATCAGTACGCGATCGCGGTGTCCAACGTGCAGACCGACGGTGACGTCGACGTCGTCGTCGAGCAGAAGATGGGCGGCGTGTGGGAAACGGTCGCGGGACCGGTATCGGTCGCGTCGCTCGACCTCCACACCTTCCCACTGTCCGATCACCACCACCAAGGCAGCGGCATCATGGAGGGCGGCACGTATCGCGTGACCGCGAGCCGCCCGATCATCGCGTACCAGTTCAGCCCGCTCGCGGCGACGTCGTTCACCTCGGATGCGTCGATGCTGTACCCCGCGAGCTCGCTCGACACGCTCGCGTTCGTGCCGCACTGGGGCGGTGGCATGGGCGGCAACGGCTACATCACGATCGTCGCCACCGAGAACGGCACCGACATCGAGGTCACGCCCACCGCTGCGACGGCCGCGGGTACCGGTGTGCCCGCGGGCAGCCCCGGCGTACCGTTCGACATCACGCTCGACGAAGGCGACATCGCCGAAGTGATGGTGACGAGCGCGAACGTGTCGCTGTCGGGCACGCGCATCGAGAGCGACAACCCGATCGCGGTCTACACCGCACACGAGTGCGCGAACATCCCCGCGAACGTCACCGCCTGCGATCACCTCGAGGAGCAGCTCTCCGGCGTGCGGCAGTGGGGCAACGACTTCGCGGCCTCGCGCGTGCCGGTGCGATCGGCGGGCTCGCCCGAGACGTCGCTGTGGCAGATCATCGCGAGCGAGAACAACACCAGCGTGACGTTGCAGGCCGACGGCGAGGTCACCGGCTTGCCGCCTTCGCCCGCGCAGCTGGACGCCGGCGAGACGCTCGAGTTCTACGTCGGTGGCACGGCGGCGAACCCCGGCGACTTCATGATCCACGCGAGCAAGCCGGTCGCGGTGATGAACTACATGTGCGGCGCCGACAATCCCCCGGGCTCGGGCACCGGCGATCCGGCGATGGTGCAGGTGAGCCCCAACGAGCAGTTCTTGCCGCGCTACGTCGTGCTCGTGCCCAACCAATGGGAAACCGACGTGCTCGTGGTGACGCGCCCCGCCGGTGTCCACATCGCGCTCGACGGCAACGCCATCGACGACGGCCAGTTCATCGACATCCACAACGGTGTCTTCGAGGTCGCGCGCATCGTCGTCGCCGACGGCATCCACACGCTCGAAGCCGACGTCGGCTTCTCGGTCGCGGTCGTCGGCTACGACGAGTACGACAGCTACGCGTACCTCGGCGGCACCGGCACGGGGAAGATCAATCCGTTCCCGCCGGGCTGATGGCTCAGATCGTCTCGCCGGTGATGTGCCAATGGAAGAGCTTCTGCAGCTCTTCGTGGCCCACCGTGCTCGGGTGCGTGCAGTCGCCGGCGTACCAGCTCGGTGCGCTCGCGTAGCCGTGGCCGTAGAACCACGCGTGCATGTCGACGCTGGTCTGGCCCTTGTCGGCGATCGTCTCGGCGAGCGCGGAGTTCCAATTCTCGAAGATCGGATCGGTGGGGATCGCAGGCAGGCCACCGCCGAAGGCACAGTCGTGCGCACCGAAGTCGCCCGCGCCGTCGCTCGCGTCGTAGATGTTGCCTTCGAACACGAACACCTCGACGCCGGCGCCGAAGCGATTGGGGGCGAGCAGGGCATCGAGCGCGGCCGCGACGTGGCCCTGCATGGCCGTGCGCGCGGGGCCGTCGGCACCGATCACGATCTGTTGGATCGCCGACTTCATGTCGTTGCCGCCGCTCGTGATCACCACTGCGACCGGGCCCGGCAACGCGTCGGGCAAGCCGTTCACCTGGCCCAGCAAGTCGCCGGTCTCGGAGCCCGACTCCGCGTTGTTCACGTACTCGATGCCGCCGTAGTGCGCATCGAGATCGTCGCGCAGGAGTGCGTAGTAGTACGGCGGTTGTCCGCCGCCGTCGCTGATCGAGTCGCCGAGCACCACCAGCGATCCCAGCGACGGCAAGCCGATCGGTCCTCCGGTCGTCGTGTCGTCGCCAGCATCGCTCGAGCCGGTCGTCGACGAACTGCCGCTGTGCGTGCTCGGCTCCGTCGTCGCGCTCGTGCTCGCGACGCCGGTGCTGCCGCCGCTCGAGTCGTCCGCGCTCGACGACTCGCTACCGCCGGACTCTGCGCTCGGCGCGGTCGTTGCGACGCTCGTCACCGTCGTCGCGGATCCACCGTCGCGACGCTCGCCCGCGCACCCGATCGCCCACGCGCTACATAGAAGGATCGCAGCTCGCATGTCGCCCCCTGCTCGGGGCCCGCGTTCAACCGCCCGAGTCACCCATCGAGCAGGGCAACCATCGCACGCGCCTGCGCGACCGCATCGTCGCTCGGCGGCATCATCGGCTGGATCGCGAGTCCCCCGATCCATTCGCCGACGCCACCTTCTCGCTCCATCCCGTCGAGCGAAAAGAGCTGGAATTTCTCGAGCCCCGCGGCCGCGGCCGCATCGAGGTCGGCTTCGAGCGCAGCGCGGTCTTCATATCCGATCGAGTCGGTGTTCTTGCCCACGCTGCCGATCGTGCCGAGCGCGATCGCACCGCGCTCACCCCAACGTTGCGCGATCGTCTGCGCGTAGTCGAACACGAGCGGCGCACCGAGTCGCGCGCTCGGCATGCCGTAGAGGTTCTGATAGACGAGGAAGCCGAGCTCGTCCCAGTCGATGCCGTCGATCGGCGAGTCGAACATGTCTTGGATGTCCGCATCGCCGTCGCCGAAGTCGTCGAGCACGTAGGGCAGACCCACGCACGCGACCAACATGCCCTGGTCGTGCCACGCGTCCACCGCGGCTTTCCACGCGGCCTGCGACTGCGCGAACGCTTCCGCATCGCGGTTCGCGAGCAGCACGGGCACCGCGGCCGAGACATCGCCCGACTGCAACGCGTCGGCGAGCTGGTTGCTGATCGCGAGCGCCGGTTCCATGTCGACCAGCACCCACTCCACGCCGAGATGCGCGCGACGATTCCACCGCCAGAACGCACGCACATGCGCGTCGAAGGCATCGAGGTTGTGCTCGCCGGGCCAGTAGCCGTCGCCATCGTCGAGCAACAGCCACGCGCGCACGGGTACGCCGTGGCGACGTGCGGCCAAGAGCACGCTCTCGAGCGCACCGCTGTCGACGTCGTCGGGACGGATCGCGAGGTAGAGCTCGGTGCGATGGGTCGCGAGCGTCGGGAGGCGCTGCTCGACGTCCTCGTAGTCGAGGAACTCCGAGTAGACGCCGCGGTCGGTGTCGAAGGTGCCGGGGAAGTCGATCGCACACGCGCACGACGTGGCAACGAACAGCGCAACGCGTTGGGCAACTCGCCCAATGCACGCGCGCTGCGATCGCGACGACATCGACGCGGATCCTACACCCGCATCGCGGCACGGGGATTGCTCGCGGCGCACACGTGCGTCGGGGGAGCACAGGCGTGGCCGCAGGGCTGCTGCTGGGATCGTTCATCGCGATCCCGCGAGCGCATGCGGGCGGCTTCGAGTTCCCCGATCTCGGCACGCTGCCGATCGGGCGCGGCACCGCGTTCGTCGCGAAGGCCGACTCGCTCGACGCGTGGCACTACAACCCCGCCGGGCTCGCGAAGGGTTCGGGTCCGCAGCTGATGATCTCCGGCAACGTCGTGCACATGGACTCGAGGTTCACGCGTCGCGGCAGCGGCGACATGGTCGTGCCGCCCGACAACGACGGCATGGCGGTCCGCGATCCGCTCGTCGATCCCAACACGGATGCACCGTGGGCCACCGTGAAGAACGGCAAGCGCTTCGGGCCCGCACCGATGATGGTGTTCTCGTGGGGCGACGTCGGGATCAAAGGCTTGGCGATCTCCGCGGGCGTGTCGCCGCCGTCGGGCTTCGGCGGCCAGTCGTGGCCGAGCCGCGGCGCGCAGCGCTACGTGATCCGCAAGGGTGACTTCCTGTTCCTCTTCGGCGGCGTCGGGCTGTCGTATCGACCGAATCGCTGGTTCGCGATCGGTGCGAACTTCACGATGGGGTACTTCGCCGCGGACTTCGACGTCGCGACGCGTCAGGGTGCGGTCGGCGACAAGCAGAACGAAGAGTGGTCGAGCGACAACGTCGCGCGCATCCAAGTGCGCGATCGCTTCGTGCCGGGCGGACAGATCGGCGTGCTGAGCCAGCCGCTCGACTGGCTCGAGCTCGGGCTGTCGGTGCGCTTGCCGATGCACACGAAGGCCCGCGGCTCGCTGCGCTACACGCCCGGCCCCGACAACGGCGAGGCCGAGCTCGCGAGCAAGAGCCGCGTCGATCTCGATCAGACCCTTCCCACGGTGATCCGCGCGGGCGTGCGCTACGTGCATCGCGTCTTCGACGTCGAGGCCGACTTCGTGTGGGAGAACTACGGCTCGCAGAAGAAGATCGACGTCGAGTTCAGCAACCCCGACGGCGACTTCGCACCGGGCGAAGGCGAGGTCTACGGGAACCCGAAGCTGCTCTACCTCGACAGCTTCGGCAATGGCACCGCGTACAGCCCACTCGTCGCGACCGACGTGCCGCTCGATTTCCGCGACACGTATTCGGTGCGGCTCGGCTCCGACATCGAGATCTGGCCCGGGCACATCACCGTGCGCGGCGGCGGCTTCTGGTCGAGCACGGCGTATCCGTCGGACTACCGCACGTACTCGCTGCGTTTCCCATACGCGGAGATGCTCGGCTTCGGCGGTGGGCTCACGTGGCACGCGCTGCCGCAGCTCGACGTCACCGCGGGCTACATGCACGTGTTCTCGCCGGAGGTGCGCGTGACGAACGGCATCGTGCAGGCCAACGCGTATCGCGATCCTTCCAACACGGTGAAGCTGGGCAACATCGTCGACAACGGCACCTATCGCGCGCGCATCGACACGTTCGGGCTCGCGCTGCAGGCTCGCTTCTGGGCGGCCCGCGGGCGCTCGCGACCGCGCTCCAAAGGAACCACATGAAACGGCACATCATCATCTGTTCGGTGCTCGCAATGTCGTGCAGCAAGTCGTCCGAGGACGAAGGCAGCGCCGAAGGCAGCGAAGAAGTCGGCAGCTCGGGCAACAGCGCCGAAGGCAACATGACCGCCGACGAGACGATGGGCAGCGCCGAGAGTACGACCGGTGGCGTCGGCTCGTGCGGCGAGCCCGGTGCTGCGGAGCCGATCTATCCCCCGCCGGGTGAGTGCTACAACAACCAAGGCTGCGGCACCTGCAACTGCCTCACGTTCCGCGACAACCCGCCCGATGCGATGGCGACGTGCGCAGCGCCGGGCGCCGCGGGCTCGATGCGCGTCACCGCGACGCTCTTCGAGTTCCCGTCGACGACGCCCATCGCAAACCAAGCAGTCACGATCCACAACGCGTTCCAGGTCGGCACGCTCGGCATCATGGGCGCGCCGGTCGTGGCGATGGCGACCTCCGATGCGATGGGCCGCTTCGACACCACGATCATGCCCGACGACATGATCGGCATGGTCGCGATCGTGCAAGCCGACGGCTTTCGTGCGACCGCGACCGGGCTCGCGAAGCCCGGCCCCGGCGGCGACTACGAGCCCAGCAACGCGATCCACGACATCTTCGTGGTGCGCGAGAGCGATCTGGTCGCGTGGAGCGACGCGCTCGCGGGCGATGCTGCGGTCGCGGATCATCTCCCGCTCGGTGAAGCCGGCGGTGTCGTCGGCGTCGCACGCAATCGCTACACCGGCGAGCCGGTCGCAGGCTTGGAGATCGTCTCGAAGACGAACGGCGACGCGACGATGGCGGTGATCCGTTATCTGCAGGACGACGGCACGTTCACGAGCGACGTCACCGGTGCACCGGGTGTCTACGTGTTGGTGAACCCCGCGCTCGCCGAAGAGTTCGAAGCGGAGCAGGGTGGGACGATCGTGTCGACGCGCGCGAACAAGGCCGGCAGCGGTCCACCCGGCGTGTTCACGATGAACCTGACCATCGACACCGATCCTGGCGACAATCCCTTCGATTGATCCCAACGGGCTCGCGGCGCGCGAGCCCGTCGCGTACGATGAGCGTGATGGTGTCGCGCGCATCACAGGGAGTGATCGTCGCAGTCGCGTTGGCGATCGCGCCACGCGTGCACGCGCAACCGGCCGAAGGTGAAGTGCCGGTGCAGCGACCGGCCGGTGCACCGCCGCCGAGCGAGCCCGCGCCGAGTGAGACCACCGCGACGTCGTCACCGGCGCCCGAGTCGACGACGCCGGTCGTCACGCCTGCGCCCGCGCCCGCCCCGACGAACGCACCCACACCCCCGCCCACCGCCGACGAGCGCTCGGTGTACGTGCACCTCGAAGCGGTGCGCAGCGGACACGCGCTCGAGCTCTTCGAGGTCACCGAGGAGACCGGCACCGGCACCAACTATCGGCGCGCGTGCGGTGAGCCGTGCGACGTCGCCGTGCCTGCGCGCGCGCAGTACTTCATCACGTCGGGGAAGAACACGGAGTCGCGCAAGTTCGCGGTCGATCAACACGGCGATCGCGTGACCGTGCGCGTCGTGCCGGGCAGCCGCGCGGCCGGCATCGCGGGCGAGGTGATCACCGCGATCGGTGCGCTGATGCTCGTCACCGGCGTCGGCCTGCTGGTCGCCGGCAAGGTGCTCGATCGCCACCGCATGTTCGTCGCCGGTGGCGGTGTGCTCGGCGGTGGTCTCGGCGGGCTCGCGATCGGCATTCCCGTGGAGATGGTGGCCGGCCACGCGCGCGTGCGCGAGGTCGTGCGCAGCCCCTGAATTGTAGGATCGCGGGCGCCTCATTATCATGGGCCGTGCGCGGGGGCGGCACGCTCGGATGGTCGTGACCTTCGCGCTCGTCGCAGCGCTGGCCATCGCGCGCGCGCCCGAGCCGGCGCCGGAAGAGCTGCACAGCGAGCCGCTCGTCGCGATCGAGCAGGGCACCGTGCCGCTGGCCGATGCGCTCGAGGTGCGTGCGGGCGCGACCTGCCTCGAGCGCGATCGACTCGTCGAACAGATCCGCACGTGGTTCGATCACGAACGCATCGACGAGCGACTCGTGATCGAAGTCGTCGGCGACGTCACCGAGCCGCGCAAGCTCGCGTTCACGTTGCGACGCGGCGAGCAAGTGATCTCGGTGCGTCGCTTCGATCCCGCGCCCGATCGCTGCGCCGATCTGCACGCGGTGGTCGGCCTCGCGATCGCGCTCGCGATCGATGCGACGCTGCTCGAAACCGTCGCGGGCGATCCCACGAAGCCGATCCGTCCACCCGATCCGCCGCCTTATCATCACCCCGAGATCGACACGCGGTTGCCACCGCAACGCAAGCCGCGATCGTGGCGACTCTTCGCCGAAGTCACCGCGCAGCTGTCGATCGGAGCACCGCCCGACATCGGTGGAGGTGGACGCGTCGCGCTGCGCACGTCGTGGCGACAGCTGCTCGACATCGGCGTGAGCGCGTTCGCAGGATCGGCTGGACGCTCGCGCATCGGCGACGGCCGCGCGTTGCTCTCGGTCGTCGGCGGCCGTGTCGATCTCTGCGCGGGCCCGCCGTGGACGCGCGTGCGTCCACGCGGTTGCGCGGGCGTGCTCGCGGGCGCGGCGTTCGCGGCCGGTCAAGGGTTCGAGAACGACCAGACCGCGCGCGTGTTCTGGCTCTCGATCCCGTTCGGCATCGACCTCGAGGTCCAGCTCTCGCCGCGCGTGAACCTGCTGCTCGGGATCGAGGGTCTACCGGCCGTTTGGCGGCCCACGTTCACGCAGACGAACACGAGCGCTTCGCGTCGCTTCGCCCGCTTCGGCGCCAACGTCGAAGCCGGTCTGGCGTTCCGCCTCTGGTGAGGGCGAAAACCGTGCCGCCATCGATGTGGGAGAACCGGTGTGATGGCCGTGAGGTTGAAGGGAAACACCTGGAACCGCCATGCAGTCCGTGGGACCCTTCTCCCCAGCCGTGACAGGTGCCCATCTGGACGCGGAGGCGCTCTACCGCGCCCACGCAGAATTCGTCGCACGCTTCTTGCTGCGACTCGGGGTACAGGGCCAAGACGTTCCGGATCTTCTGCAAGAAGTCTTTCTCGTTGCACACCGACGCGGCGGATTCGTCACGGGTACCGCCAAGCCCACCACGTGGCTCGCGGAGATCGCATTCCGCGTTGCTTCCGACCGACGCAAGAAGACCAAGCGAAAGCCCGAGGATGCCGACACCGATGCCATCGCGCTACTCCCTGCTTCCGGTGCCACCGTCGGTGACACTGCCGAAGCACGGCAAGCGCTCGCACGCGTGCAACGAGCACTCGACACGCTCACGCCCGACAAGCGCGTCGTCTTCATCCTCTTCGAGCTCGAAGGCGAGTCGTGCGATGCGATCGCGCGCGGCCTCGGCATCCCCGTCGGCACCGTCTATTCGCGCTTGCACGCCGCGCGTCGCGAGTTCGCGCGCGTGCACCAGCAGCTCTCGGCAGAGCAGGGCGGCACTCGGCCGCGCGCAGCCGGCAAGGCAATCGTTGGAGCGGGCGCATGACTGATGGTCTCCACGAGCCAGTTCGCTGGCTGGACGATCCCGACGCAGGCACTGCGTTGCGATCCGATCTCGCGCACGGAGCCACGGCGACTGCGAGTGGTGTCGACTACGGCGCGACGCTCACCGCGTTGCGCAGCGTGATCGCGACGCAGACCGCACCGCTGCCCGCGGCCGCACCGGTCGCGTCGAGCACGTCGGTCGGTGTGAAGGTCGTGCTCGGCGTGCTCGTTGCTGGTGGCATCGCAGCATGGATCGCGCGCGGCGATGTCGAGCAGCACGATGCCGCGGCGACGGTCGCACGCGCGCAGCTCGAGCCCGCGACGCGCACGAACGTGCAGGTGCCCGAGCCTCCGTCGGTGCAGCCCGCGGCCGTGCCCGCCGCGAAGCCGATCGCCGTGCCCTCGGCACCCGAAGAGATCGAGCTGGTCGAGCCCACGCCGGACGAGCAGCCGGCCGATGCGCGTGGCGATCGCAAGCCGACGAAGAAGCGCGTCGACGAGTCGAAGGCGACACCGGCCGCGGACACGCCCGCGGTCTCGGATGCCGATCGTTACGTGCGCGAAGCGAAGTTGGTCGCGCAGGCTCGTCGCGCGCTCGCCGACGATCCGGATCGTGCGCTGGCGCTCACGCGACAGGTCGAACGAGAGTTCCCCAACGGGTTGCTCGAAGAGGAACGTCGCGCGTTGGAGATCCGTGCGCTGGCGGGCCTGGGCCGCGATGGCGAGGCGGATTCCGCCGCGAAGGGCTTCCTCGCGAAGTTCCCCGACGGCCCCCACGCCGCGGCCGTCCGGCGCGCAATCGAAGATTGACGACACGGGCGCTGCAGTGCGCTAAGGTGTTGGCGATGGTGGAGCTCGGGGCGCTCTCGCGCGTCGTCGTTGCCGGCACTGCACTCGCAGTGTCGGGCTGCACGTCGCAAGGGTTCGTCGGCTGGAACTCCGCCCACAACACGAGCGGCGGCGGCGGCACGACCGGCAGCGTGAGCGACGAGAGCAGCGGCGGTGCGCAGACCACCGCGAGCGAAGAAGACGACGAAGGCTCGACGCACGCGATCACGAGCGCCGAAGAAGAAGGCGGAAGCACCACCGAAGAGGTGCGCTTCGACGTCGGCTTCCTCGATGTGCCGGCGGCGTGCGAAGCACCGGTGGTACCGCCGTGCGACGAGCGCGACTCCGATCCGTGGCACGCGCTCGGTCTCGATTGTCCGGGCTCGGTGATCCAAGGCAGCTTCAGCGGTGCGCCCGAGCAGCTGTTCGTGCTCGATGGGCAGCTCGGCACTTCGGGCGCGTTCGCGCCGCGCGAAGGTCAGCGCATGGTCATCTTGTCGACCGGCGATGCTTCGCACATCCCGGAGACGCAGGCGACGCTCGCGGTCCCGCCGATCAACTGCAACCAACCGCTGGCGTGTCCGAGCACGTACTTCTTCGGGCCGTCGATGGCGGCGCTGCCCGATCCGATCAGCATGCGGCGCGTCTCCGACAAGGGCGCGACCTGTGCCGACGATCCGCAGCTCATCGGCGAGGGCGATTGCTCGAACACGCTGTGGGACGAGTGGGTGCAGGCGGAGTTCACCGCGTACGACTACGCGGAGCTGCGCATGAACACGGTGGTCCCGCCGGGTGCGAGCGGGCTGGCGTACTCGTTCGCGTTCTTCTCGGCCGAGTATCCCAGCTTCGAGAATCACGGCACCGGCTACAACGACATGTACATCGCGTGGCTCGACTCCGAGCTGTGGACGGGCAACATCTCGTTCGACGAGATGGGCAACCCCGTCACCGCGAAGAGTGTCTTCCTCGACTACAAGGACGCGCCGAGCGGCGCGTGCCAGGGCACGTGCGATGCGCCCGAGCTCGCGAACTTCGCGATGGAAGGGCACGCGGGCACCAAGTGGCTGGTGACCAACGCGCCCGCCAAAGAAGGTGAGCACATCACGCTCGTCTTCGCGATCCTGGATGCGATGGACGGCTCGTACGACAGCGCCGTCATCCTCGACAACTTCGAGTGGACCTGCAGTGGTGAGCCGCCGTTCACCGCGCCAGGCTGACGACCTCGGCGCGATCGCGATCTCGTTCTTGCTGGCTGCGTGCGTGCCGGTGAGCGCGTGCGTCGTGTCGGAGGGCGAGGTCGGTGGCGCCGCGCAGCCCGGCGACACGAGCACGGACACGAGCGGCGGATCGATCGCGACCACCACGTCGACGTCATCGGGTACCGGCGTCGCGAGTGGTGCGGCCACGACGAGCGACGGCGGCGAGTCGGACGGCGCGCGCGTCGACGATGGCGATGCGCCGCACTTCGATCTCGGTGATGGCGATCGCGGTGCCGAGACCAGCGGTGGCGATCGCCCCGAGCCCGAACCGGATCCCGATCCGCCGCCGGCGAACGACGGCGATTGCTGCGAGCCCGGCGACGGCACCGGTTGCGGCGACGTGGTGGTGCGCGACTGCGTGTGCGTCGACGATCCGTACTGCTGCGAGACCACGTGGGACGAGCTCTGTGTCGCCGAGGTCACGAGCCTCGGCTGCGGTGCTTGCGGCGGGGTGCGGCCGGCGGGCCTCGACGTCGCGGACGAATGCTGCGCGGTGCACGAGAGCAGCGATTGCAACGACGCAGAAATCTCCGACTGCGTGTGTGCCAATGATCCCTACTGTTGCTTGGTCCAGTGGGACCAGGTCTGCGTCGATGCGATCGCACAGTATGGTTGCGGCAGCTGCGATGTCGGCACGACGTCGAGCGGCAGCGAAGGCTCGAGCAGCGGCACCGACTGACCGTCCGGCCGACACCGCGGAAAAAATTCGCGGCGTGCGTGAAGGATCGGGAGGTCGGCGGCCATCTAACTCACAGGACCGAACGGTTTGTGGTGGTCCAGTCTGCCGCTTCGGTTCTTCCGGGCGGTCGACATCTTCCGCACCAAGACGCCCAAGTATATAGGGGCGGGCGCTTGGTGCAGGTCGCTCACGTGTCCGCGCGCGTGATCGACATTCGAGGGAAGGTGTCGATCGCCTGAATTCATTTAACCCGCGTGCAACGTCGCGATGCACTCGACGTGCACGGTGTGCGGGAACATGTCGAGCGGTTGCACGCGCGTGAGCGTGAAGCCGTTGTCGCAGAGCATGCGTAGGTCGCGTGCGAGCGTGGCGGGATCGCAGGACACATAGACGATCGCGCGCGGGCGCAGACGTGCAGCGGCCGCGATCGCCGGCGGCAGACAACCCGTGCGCGGGGGATCGAGCACGAGCGCGTCGACGGGCTCCTCGAGCTGGCCGAGCACGATCTCGGTGCGACCGAGTCGCAGCTCGACGTTGTCGAGGCCTGCGACGTTGTGGGTCGCGTCGCGCACCGCGGGCCCGGATTCCTCGATCGCGATCACGCGCTGCACGTGCGGCGCGAGCAGTGCGGCGAAGGTGCCGACGCCCGCGTATGCGTCGACGACCACGCGCGCGTCGACCTCGAGCACCGCTTCGCGCACGAGCTCGACCATGCGCTCGGCCTGTGCGCGATGCACCTGGAAGAACGCCGCGGTGGACACCCGGAAGGTGCGACCGCCGAGCTGCTCGTAGACGTACGGCTGACCGCTCTCGATGTCGGTGAGCGAGAGCGTGGGTTGGATCGCCGGCGTGGCCATGCCCGCGCCGACGCGCACGTTGCACTGTGTGGTCTCCTGCAGCCGACCTTGCATGCGCGCGAGCGCGTCGTTGATCGGATCCTCCATGATGAGGCAGCGCGGTACCTCGAAGAACGCGCGACGATGACGGCGCACGAAGCCGAGTCGACCGTCGCGCACGGTGAAGCGCGCGTGGTTGCGATACGCCCACGGGCTCGGTGCGGCGATCGTCGGCAGCACCGGTGGATCGACGAAGCCACCGCAGCGTGCGAGCTGGGTCAGCACCATGTCGCGCTTGAGCTCGAGCTGATGCTCGATCGCGATGTGCTGCCACTGGCAGCCGTTGCAGTGCCCGAACAACGGGCAGCGCGGCTCGACGCGATGCGGCGAAGCCCGCAGGATCTCGATCGTGTCGGCGCTGGTCGAGTGACGCCCACGCTTGTGGATGCGTGCGCGCACGCGTTCACCGGGAATGCCCCAGCCGACGTAGATCGGTCGCCCGTGCTCGTCGAGCGTCGATGCGTCACCGCGCGGGCCGACACCGTCGAGCTCGAGCTCGACCACTTCGAAGTCTGTCCGCTCCGCGGCGGGGGCTCGTCCGGCGCTCATGCATCGCGGTCCTCGAGCCGCAAGCGATAGGGCATCTCACGCCAGCGCGTGCCGTGCAGGTATGCGACGTTGTCGCGGATCGCCTGCGTCGATGCGTCGTCTTCGGTGCCGTCGGCTGCGAGGCCGCGCGCTTGTCGACGTGCGAGCAAGTAGGCCTGCGCCATCGCGGACCAGTCGGGATAGGCGCGCTGCAATCGACCGGCGACGGGGCGGATGCGTGCCCACGCGCCGAGATCATCGAGGTAGCCGGCCGCGACGCCGATGCGTGCGAGCAACACGAAGCGCAACAGGTCCCAGGCATTGTCGGGGCGACCGGCGTCTTCGAGTGCGGCGAGCATGCGCGCGTGCTCGGCGGGCCCGTGCACTTCCCACCACGCCGACAACATGCGCACCGCTTCGGCGCGCTGCAGATGCGCGAAGTCGCAGTTGCCGGTGACCACGAGGAACGCGTTCTGCACCCAACGCTTGTACAGGTCCTCGCCGTCACGCGTGAGCCGCTGCGTCATGAGCTGCTGCGGATCGATGCGGTAGATCCGGCGGCGCAACCACAAGAGCGCGACGAGGGTGGCGATGGCGATCGCGAGCAGGCGCCCGGTGGTGAGCGTCACGGCGAGGAGCACGACGCAACCTTAGCAATGATCATGCGGTCACGGGCTCGAGCAGCTCGAGCGTGCAGTGGTCCGCGAGCAGGCGGGCGCGCGTGCCGAAGGGGAGCGCCGCGTTGCGGTGGCTCTCGTGGCCGAACGGAAAACCGGTGACGACCGGGACGCCGAGCGTGGCGAGCCGCTCGTGCACGACCTCCGCTGCGCTGGGCCCGAGGTTGCCGTCGGGTGGCTCTTCGCACGCGTAGAGCTGCCCCACGACGACACCGCGGATCCCCCGCAGTGCGCCGCTCTGCAAGAGCTGCGTGAGCGCGCGATCCATGCGATAGGGGCGCTCGCCGACCTCTTCGATCGCGAGGATGACACCTTGCATCGACGGCATCGCGCGCGTGCCGACGAGCGAGCGCAGCACCTCGAGGTTGCCGGCGATCAGCGTGCCTTCGACGGTGCCACCGGCGAGCACGGTGCCTTCCTCGGCGACGAGCG
>DASZPU010000404.1:0-16560 GCA_035550195.1 Nannocystaceae bacterium | reverse complement strand
TCGACCCCGCGATGATCATGTTCGACACGAGCCAGAGCTTCCGCCGCGACACCTCCGCCCTACTCGACGAATGACGTCGCTCGTGGCATAGAGCGCGACGATGGCGACGAAGACGTCTCACTGCAGCTGGCTCGCGATCGTCCTCGTGTGCGGATGCAACAACGCCTCCACACAGTTCGACACCACTTCGCAGCTCGACGAGACCAGCGCGGCCGACACGACGACGAGCGCGAGCACGACGACCACCACCGACGCGAGCACGAGCACCGCGGCAGAGAGCGAGAGCTCCACCGCCGCCGCCGACAGCAGCTCCACCGGTGAAGCGCCGCCGGCGATCGGCACCGTCGAGACCTTCGCCGCGCTCGGTGGCGCGAACGAAGGCCTCGCGTTCGGCGACGGCCCCGACGGCGAGCCGACGCTCTACGTCGGGCTCAACGAAGCCCACCAGATCGTGCGCATCGCACCCGACGGCACCGTCACGATGCACGTCGAAGTGCCGGGGCCGCTCGGCATGGCGAAGACGCGCGACGGCGACCTCGTGGTGTGTGGGCTCGAGAGCACCGACGCCGATGCACCCGGTGCGATCTGGCGGGTCACGCCGGCCGGCGATGCATCGCTGCTCGTGCAATCCGCGGATCCGCTGCTCGAGCTCACCAACTACGTCGCCATCGCTCCCGACGACACCATCGCCTTCAGCGATTCCGCCGGCAACGTGCTCTACCGCGCCGACGCCGACGGCAGCAACCTCGCGGTCGTCACCGACACGCTCACGTATCCCAACGGCCTCGCGTTCGCCGACGGCAAGCTCTACGTCGCGTCGTACGACTCGTCGAGCATGTACGCGCTCGATTACGCCGACGGTGTCTACGGCGCGCCCGTGCTCGTCAGCGACGCGATCATGACGCTCGACGGCATCGCGATCGCCAGCGACGCATCGTTCTATCTCACCACGACGCTCGGCGGCGTGCAGCGCTTCGCGATGGACGAGCTCACCACCATCGCCGACGCGATGGAGTTCCAGGTGTCGGCCAACGGCGCGTTCGCGGCGGAGGGCTACGGCGACGGCTGGCTGTACGTCACCAACCTCTTCGGTGACGACGTGCGCCGCGTCTACGTCGGCATCGGCGGCATGCCACTGCCGGCCGAGTGATAGATCGCGATGTCGTCGTCCGCCGTGCCGTCGCGCACGAGCCAGTCGCACGGCGGTAGCGGCGTGTCGATGCAGCACACCCGGATCGCGCGCGTGCGTGCGACCCCCTCCAGCTCGCGCAGCACGCGTGCGAGTCGCTCGCCGCTGAACGGGCAGTAGAAGAAGAACACCGTGCCGATCGCGATGTAGCCGGCGAGCGCGAGCGCATCGCCTTCGACGAACACGAGTCGCTCCGCCGACAGTCGGGCCGCGAGCGCGCGCGCCTCACGAACGAGATGCGGCTGCACCTCGAGCCCGATCACCCCCGCGCCGGTGAGCAGGTGCACGAGCGCGGCCGCACGTCCGACGCCTGCACCGACGTCGACGAACACGTCCGACGCACGCACCGGCACGCGATCGATCATCTGCAACAAGCGATCGACCGCGCACGGCATGTACGGCACGCAGCCGCGCGGCAGCTCCGGCCCGTCGTCGGGCCACTCGCCCAACCCGAGCAAGCGATCGACCCACGCGTCGCGCTGCGCCGGCGGTACCTCGAGCAACGCCTCGCGCAGCGGCACGGCGCAACTCTATCAGTCGATCGCGCGCCCGCGGGTTTCTTCGCCCCAACCGAGCATCAGCAACACCAAGCCGACGAGCGGCGGGATCGCCACCCACTGCAACACCACCAGCGGGCTCACGCCCGACGACGCGATCACCCCGACCGCGAACGGGAACGCCGACGTGATCACACGCCCCGCGTTGTAGCAGAAGCCCGCCCCGGTGCCGCGCAGCCGCATCGGAAACAGCTCGGGCAGATAGAACGTGAACGAGCCGAACACCCCGAACACGGTGAGCCCGATCGCGAACATCAGATACAGCCGCGTGATGCCTTCGAGCTCCAGCCCGAACGTCGCCCAGATCGCGATCGCGCTCGAGGTGAAGTAGATCGCGAACATCGCTCGTCGCCCGAGTCGCAACGCGACGGGCACCGTGACCAGCGTGCCGAACAGCCCGCCGATCGCGAACATCGCGGTGCCGAGCGTGATGTACTGCGTGCGCACTGCGCCCGCGAGCTCGGGGGGCGGATGCGTGTCGGCGGCGAGGAAGCTCGCGATCACCGGGATGAACACGCTCACGCTCCACCACGTGACCAGTGCGATCACGGCCATCATCAGGCCGCCGATCGTGCGGCGCTTGAGCTCCGGCGAGAACAGCTCGCGGATCTCGGCCTTCTCCGAGGGTGCCCAGTGCTCGGGCTCCTTGATGCCGCGCCGGATCAAGAACGCGACGCCCGCGGGGATCAAGCCCGTGACGAACACGACGCGCCACGACATGCTGGGATCCGCGGCGAGCGAGTCGAGCTGTCGCGTGAACAGATCGTTCACGTAGGTCGCGAGCAACAGCCCCACCGGCGCGGAGGTGTAGAGCAGCGCGCCACCGAGGATGCGTTTGTCCTTCGGCATCGTCTCCGCGACGAGCGAGGCACCGGCCGCCCACTCACCGCCGATGCCGAGGCTCGCGACGAAGCGGAACAGCGCGAGCACGAACAAGTTCGGCGCGAATGCACACGCTGCGGTGCCGAGCGCGTACGTGAGCATCGTGAGCAGGAGCGTGCGCGTGCGTCCGAGTCGATCGGTGAGCTTGCCGAAGAGCACGCCGCCCGCGGCCCAGCCCAACAACAACAGACTGGACAGCGTCGCCGTCCAGAACATCGTGGGCGCCTTCGCGGCCGGGTCCGTGGGATCGAAGCCGAGCAGGTTCGGCACGCAGATCGGCGCGACGTAGTTGAACAACAACCCGTCGAACACATCGAAGCCCCAGCCGAGCCACGCCGCGAAGAGCACCAGCCACTGGTATCGCGTGAGCCCGAACAAGGATCATCCGGTGCAGTTGTCGCCCGAGCAGGTCTTCTTGCACGTCGCGCCGCCGCAGCTGCGCTTGCAGTTGCCGCCGCTGCAGGTGAGGTCGCACTTCGAGCCGGCCTTGCAGGTCTGCTCGCAGTTCGCACCGCTGCACGTGAAGTTGCACGTGCCGTTCGCACCACAGGTCTGCTTGCAGTTGCCGCCGCTGCACGAGAAGTCGCAGGTGCCGTTGTCCGGGCAGCTCTGCTTGCAGTTGCCATCGGAACAGTTGCCGCCCTTGCCACCACCGCCGCCGCCGGTCGTGCCCTTGGCCTTGCCGATGTCGATGCCGCCGGGCCCGACCTTCATGCCACCGACCTCGACACCGCCTTCGTCGACCTTCGCGCCACCGACCGATGCCCCGCCCTTGTCGACCTTCGCACCGCCGACTTCGGCCGAGTCCTTGTCGACCTTCGCATCGCCCGCGACGACTTCACCCTTGTCGCCGTCGACCTTCACGTTGCCGTCTGCGGTCTGGATCGTGTTGGTCTTGCCGTCGACCGCGACCTCGCTCTTGCCGTCGGTGACCTTCACCGAGCCGTCCTTCGCGATGTCGACACCCACTTCGCCGGCCTTCACACCGTCGGCGGAGACTTCGACGCCCGGCGCCTTCACGCCGTCCTTGCTCACCTCGACGCCCGGCGCCTTCACGCCGTCCTTGCTCACTTCGACCTTGGCGTCGCCCTTGTTGTCACAAGCGAAGAGCGTCAGCGAGAGCGCGCACAGAAGAGAGATGGTCCGCATGCGTGTCTACCTCGGGGGCGAATGCTACCCTGCGCCGCCGCCATGGGGAATCGCATCGCGTGCGCCGCTGTGAGCGTGGTCGTGTCCGCGAGCGCGTGCGGCCCGAACGACGCCGATCCGGCCGATGCGAGCAGCAGCTCGAGCGCCGAGCAACCGACGACGATCGTGCCGAACGACAGCACCAGCGACGGATCGAGCACGACCGGCAGCACTGCTACCACCACCAGCGAAACCACCGCGAGCGACGAGAGCAGCGATACGGGCAGCCGCGTCGACGACTGCACCGAGTTCGACACCTTCGTCGCCGCACTGATCGATGCGGGCGGTGAGACGCGCGCGGGCCTCGTCGACGGCTATCGCTTCGACGCGATGTACTCCGAGCACGGCTTGCCGCTGCACTGCGAAGGTCGCCTCATCACGATCGCGTGGGATCCCGATGCGACCACGCTCGCGCTCACCGGTGATTTCTCCGACTGGGATCCCGCCGCGCATCCGATGACGAAACCCTTCGACGACTTCCCGCTGTGGATCGCCGACATCGCGATCGAAGAGCCGCTCGCACCGTCGCTCTACAAGCTCGTGCGCGACGGCGACACGTTCGTGGCCGATCCGTGGGCGCGTCGCTTCGGCTGGGACGAGTTCGGCGAGTACTCGCTCACCGATGCGCGCGACACCGCGGGCCATCACGAACGCTGGATCGGTTTCGCCGAAGGTGTCGGCGCACTCACTGCACGCGACGTCGTCGTGTACGTGCCCACCGGTGCACTGCAACGCGATGGGCTCGCGGTGCTCTACATGCACGACGGCCAGAATCTCTTCTCGCCCGACGCATTCTTCGGCGGCTGGCACGTCGGCGAAGCGGTCGAGCAAGCGCTCGTGAACGGCGATCTCGCCCCGACCCTCGTGGTCGGCATCGACAACACCGAGCTGCGCTTCGACGAGTACACGCACGTGCAAGACGACATCGGCGGTGGGCTCGTGGGTGGACGCGCCGACGAGTACGCCGACTTCGTGGCGCTCGGTGTGAAGCCGTTCATCGACGCGCGCTATCCGACGGATCCCGATCGCGATGCGACGACCGTGCTCGGCTCGAGCCTCGGTGGGCTCGTCAGTCTGTACATCGCGTGGCGTCACCCCGACGTGTTCGCATCCGCGGGATCGATGTCGGGCACGCTCGGCTGGGGCACGATCGGAGCGAGCAACGATCGCATCCTCGAGCTCTACGCCGCGACGCCGCCCGACGACCTCTGGGTCTACCTCGACAGCGGTGGAAACGGGCCTTGCCCGGGCGGCGAAGATACGCCTCGGCCCGGACGGGCCGACTCGGATAATTTCTGCGTCACGATCGAGATGCGCGATCTCCTGGTCGAACTGGGCTGGGCCGAGCCACAGACGCTCGTCTACGCCCATGCCCCGGGTGCGACCCACGACGAAGCGGCCTGGGCCGCCCGCTTGCCGGGCTTTCTCACCGCCCTCGGCGATCGCTGACGAAGACGCGCGGGCAACGTGTCGGCTTTGCTGGACAAGCGCCTACGTGCTCGGCGACCCTTGTGCCCGCCCAACATCAGCGCATCCAATGACGGGCTGCGAGCACGGGCACCCCAGGAGAAGACGCAAATGGCAAACCTGAAAGAGATCGCTGCGACGCTCGCCATCCTTGGATCGGGCGCGTTGTTGTTCAGTGGCTGCAAGAAGGAAGGCGAGACCACCGAGGTGCCGGGCGGCGACGGAGCTGCGACCGGTGACGCGGCCGGTGACGACGGCGGCGGCGATGCGGCCGGTGGCGATGCCGGTGGTGAAGGTGGCGGCGACGCGGCGGGTGAAGGCGGCGGCGAGGCCAAGTGTGGCGAGGGCCACACGGAAGAAGGCCACTGCGGCGCCGACACGGCGGGCTGAGGTCGATCTTCCCTTCCGTCTGCGACGAATTCGCGGTATCTCCACGCTCGGTTCGGGTCGCTGAAACGGCCCAGTCCCGGAGGAATGACGATGAAGATCTCCAGCAGCCTGCTCCTGGTCGCCGCGCTCGCGGTGGTCGGTTGCGAGAAGAAGACGGACACGGCCAACCCGGACGACGCGACGAAGACCGACGCGCCGGCCGATGCGCCCGCGGATGCTCCCGCGGACGCGCCCGCCGAGGGCGATGCACCCGCTGAGGGTGATGCGCCCGCTGAGGGCGAAGCTGCGCCGGAAGGTTGATTCGGCGCGGAGGCGCCGAGGCAACCCGGCGCCCTCGCGAGAAGCCCTCGTCGTGCATGCGCGCGACGGGGGCTTTTCATTTGGTTACGCGCGCAATAGTGCTCCGCTCGAACATGCGCTCGCATTTTCGCCCGGTGGCCGATCGTGGCCGAACGGGCGAACAGGTGGCATCGACAGCCGACGCCTTGCATCGCGAACGATCGCGGAGTAGCAGAGAACCTGGGCGTGGTTGCCGAACATCCTTTGGCGGAGGTCGCGCGACGGTTGCGACCGTTTCTTCGCGACAAGCGAGTGCTGCTCGTCGGCGAAGCGGCGGGCAATCAACAGCTGCGCACGCTCGTGCGACTCGCGGGTGCGCGCGTGATGGGTGCGCAAGACGTGCACGCTGCGCTGCTCCTCTTCGCGCGCTATCCGATCGATGTCGTGCTCGTCGATCCGTGGCTGCGCACGCCGACCGGTGAGACGTTCGAGCAGCTCGCGCGCAGCAAGAACCCCAACGCGGTCATCATCGATCACGTGCAGCGGCCGCTCGCGGAGATCCTTGCGCTGCCGAAGGCCGAGGATCAGCGGCCGCGCGTGCGTCGACCGGTGCGCGTCGAGCTGCCCACGATGCGTCGCCGCCCGAACCGCCGCACCGGCACTTCGTCCTAGCGTTCGGCCGCGCGCTTCAGGTCTTCGGCGTACTGCTCGAAGATCGGTTTGAAGTCGGGCAGCGAGCCCGCGATCATCGGCAGCATCGCGCCGCTGAACACTTCGATCATGTGAAACGTGGTGCGATCGCCCTTCGGCGTGAGCGAGAACGTTCGCACGCCCTTGAACATGGGCGCGAAACCGTCGCTCCACACCATGCCGCGCGCGGGCACGACCTGAGCGATCTTCAGCTTGAAGGTGCGCTCGGGCGCGACGGTGGCGACGAGCTTGATGACGTTGCCCTCGGCGATCTCGCCGTCGATCGATTTCACCGTCGAGTTCCAGCTGGGGAACGCGCGCGCGTCGGTGAGCAGCGACCATACGCGCTCGGGGCTCGCGGCGATCTCGATCGCGACCTCGCACGACATGCGGAAGGTGGTGCGTTGCTTGGTTGCAGTGGCCATCGTTCGACTCACTTCGCGCGCATGCGGTTGTTGCGGGGATTGTGCTCGACCTCGGCGAGGCCGAGCTGCTCGAGCACGCTCGGCACGTACATGCCGAAGCGGCCGCGCAGGCCCTTCTTCAGGCCGTACCAACCCTTCACCGGGTTCTTCGGCGAGCGGCCCCACGCCTCGACGGTGTCGTCGGCGGCGGGCTTCTGCTCGTCGGCGCTGCCGAGCAACATCCAGTCGCCGTGCTTCTTCAGCATCGCGTGCAGATCTTCGATGCAGCGCAGGTGGTAGCGCAGCTCGGTCTTGCCGACCTGCACGACCAGCGCGGGCGGGTCCGCGGCCTCGTCGCGGTACGCGGTGAACTCGGAGCTGCCGCTCGGGGTCGTCAGCGTCCACGGCTGCTCGCGCGTGCCGCCCGCCTTCGTCGTCTTCTTCGCCATGCCCCCACGACGATCCAGGCCGCGAAAAGGATGCGGTGGTGATCCGGCCCCGGGATCGCGGCGTTTCCCGGGCATGGCACTCGATGTCGACCTCCTCCGCAGCAGCTTCGCGCTCGTCGTGGAGCGCGAGCCCGAGCTCACGCGCCGCTTCTACGAGGTGCTCTTCCGCCGCTACCCGCAGGCGCGCGCGCTCTTCGGGCGCAACGCCGCGCGCGCGCAGGAGCAGATGCTCCGCGATGCGCTGGTCGCGGTGATCGATCATCTCGAAGATCCCACCTGGCTCGGCGAGACGCTCGGCGCGCTCGGTCGCCGTCACGTCGGCTACGGCGTGACGATCGAGATGTACGACTGGGTCGGCGCGAGCTTGATCGAGACACTCGCGGACGTTGCGGGCGACGCCTGGAACGACGCGCTCACGCAGGCGTGGACGAATGCCTACGTCGCGATCGCGAGCGCGATGCAGGCCGGCGCAAACGCAGCGACGGCGGCATAGTGGACCTCAATCCGCCGGCCACGGCTCCGGCGGGTTCTTCGTCGGTGCCGGATCTTCCGCACCGCGTGCGCGCAGGTTGTCGATGAACATCTGCACGTAGCGCAGATCGTCGGCGATGTCCTCGTCGGGGTGCGCGACGAGCCACTCGTCGACCGCGCTCGCGAGCGGCAAGAGCACCGCGAGCGCGCCGGAGTCGTCGCCCCACGCGGCGCGCTGACTCGCGAGCTGCAGACCGACGAAGACGTTCACCATCGCGAACGACTTCTCCACCGCCGTGCCCGAGAACGCGCCGTCCTTCGGCGTGTCACCGGGTGCGAGCGAAGTCGTGATCGGCAGCTCCTGCGCGACGGTCTCGCCGTCGCTCGGTCGCGTGTAGCTCATCGCGAGTCGACCGACGACGCCGGGCTCGACGACCTGCTCCACGCCGCGCGGTACCAGCTCCACCACGATCGCACCGCCACCACCACGACGTCCGTTCGCGTCGTCGGAGACCTGTGTGCGATGGGCGATCTGCACGGTGGGAATCGCGATGCTCGCACTGTTGCCGTCGAGCTCGAACAGCTTGGTGCCGTACATCGCACGCAGCGCGTAGCCGGGATCGATGTCGACGTCGATGCGCAGGTCACGTGCGAGCGGGACCAGAAACGTGGTGACCTCCTCTTCGAACACCTCCTGCACCGCCGACGGTTCTTCGAGGTAGTAGAAGGCACCGCCGCCCGACTCGGACAGCTCGCGCATCAGCACGGGATCGAACTCTTCGCCCATGCCGATCGTGGTGAGCGAGTGCCCGACCTCGTTGTAGCCCGCGCTCATCGCGACGATCTTCGAGGTGCTCACGATGCCCGCGGTGGCCTCGCCGTCGGAGAGCAACACCACGCGGCTCTGTCGACCTTCCTCGGCTTGTGCGGCCACCAGCTCGTAGCCGGTGCGCAGGCCGTCGTAGATGTTGGTCTTGCCGTGGGCGTCGAGCGTGTCGATCGCGAGCTGGAGATCCGCGGTGGCATCGCCCGGCACCGCCTGCGCGAGGATCTCGGCCTCGTCCGAGAATGCGATGAGCGACACGCGGTCCTCGGGCGCGAGATCGTCGAGCATGCGCAAGAGACCCTCGCGCACGTACTCGATCGGATCTCCGATCATCGAGCCGCTGGTGTCGATCACCAGCGCGAGGTCGAGCGGCGGCCGCTCGAGCGTGCTGGGATCGATCGGCGTGTTCATGCCCAGCATCACCGTCGTGCAGTTGCTGCCGGTGATCATGTTGCCCATCACGCCGAGCTGACCGTGCAAGCACACGTCGGCACCGCAGTCGGCCGCGGGCAGCTCGAGCTTGTGCTCGTTGAAGAAGCCGACGTCGTCGAGGGTCTGCGGACCGGGGATGTCGCCGGCCTCGAGGATCGCGCGGAACTGGCCGAAGTCCTGCGCGCCGCCCTGGCCCACCCCCGGGCCGATGCCCGGCTCGCCGCCATCACCCGCTGCACCGGCATCACTGCTGTCGGCAGCGCAACCGCCGAGCAGCAACGCGAACGCGATCGTCTTCATGTGCATGTTCATGGTTCCTCGCTTCACTGCGCCGCACCGTTGAAGACCGCGACGAGCTCGATGTCGTAGCCGAGCCCGTCGGGACCCGACGCGCACCCGCTGTCGATCACCGCGCGTTCTTGTCCGTGCGCGAGCGCGATCGTCCAGCTGCTGCCGTCGTCGCCCGCGAGCGTGATCGCTGCCGCACCGATGTGCAGCTGCGCCGCAGCGTAGACCCCACCGCCGAGCGTGAGCCCGACTGCGCGACCCACCGTGCCGCACTCGTCGACGGAATACTCGCACGCGTAGGTCGGCACCACGCTCACCTGCAATCCCGCGAGCGCGGGCACGTCGGCGCCACGGCTCACCCACAGCTCGGCGGCCGGCACCGCGGGCGCGAGCGCGTCGTCGAGCTTCGCGAGCACGACCGCTTCCGATTGCACGCCGTACGCGCGGCGCACCTCGATCACGTCGCCCACCGCGAACGGCAGCGTGATGGTCGGCGTGCACAGGTACATGCGATCGGCGTCGCCATCCTCGTCGCGGACATCGACGAGATCGAGCGCGGTGCAGCCGTCGACCCCCGGCACGATCGCGTTGATGCGACGCTGACCGCTCGGCACCTCGTCGCCCCAGTCGACGCGGTAGGCATCGTCTTGCGCCGCGCACTCGCCGGTGGGCTCGCTCGACTCGCCGCGCACGAAGACGATGTCGCTGTTCGCGTCGTAGCTGCCTTCGCCGTCGTCGTCGGTGGTCAACTCGATCTGACCGGGCGCATCGCTGGTGCCGAGCCCGGGCACGCTCGTCTGCGCGGGCTGCCCGTCGAACCAGAACAAGAGCACCGGCTCGAACGCGTCGGCGTCGACCATCGCGGCGTAGCACTGCGATTCACCGGGGTCGTGATCGATCACGGTGAGCGTCGCGTCGACCGGTACCGTCCAGCTCTGCACGTCGTCGAACAACGCGACGTCGAGCAGGCGCGCGGGATCTGCCTTCACCGCGTTGCAGTCGAGCTGCACCGTGTCGCGCAACGCACGAATGCGGAACACCTGCGACTCGCCGGTGCCGTTGTGCAGCCACACGTCGGCGACGATGTCGGGCAGCCACTCGGGCTCGGGCTCGGGCTGCGGCGACGGCTGCGGCGAGGTCGCGACGCAGCACACGAGGCCGACGCCCGCGGCGGTCGCTTCGGCGCTGCGCCGCGCGAGCTTCTGCGACGGCACCGCCATCGCGGGCCAGAGCACGCGCGCCGACACGAAGAGCATCGGCAACGCGAACAGATCGGTGGGGTCGGAGGTGATCGACCACCGGAAGCCGAACGCGCCCATCAGCTGCGACCACAGCTCCGCGCACGGGCGCGACAGCTGCAGCGCTGCGAACACGACGCCCACTGCGACGTGCGCGAGCCACCACGTGTGCTTGCGCTTCAGCTCGAGCACGACGGCGAAGAGCGCCGGCGCGACGATCATGCCCGCGAAATCGGAGAGCTTGCCGGTGACGAGCGGCGGCAACAGATCGGCGAACTTCAGCCACTGATCGTTGGCCGCGAGCAGCACCAACGCGCCGAGCCACAGCGGGTGCAGCAGCACGCGCGCGGGACGGAGTGAAGCAGGGGGGCAAGACATGGCGGGCATCTCCGCCTCGGGTAGTGCCGACCCTCCCCCTGACGATCATGTCGCGGTCTCGCGCAGGACCGGGGCATCGCGATCCGGCGCACACTCGCGCCGATGCGCGGGCGAATGCTGGTAGTGCCGCGCTCGGGCCCGACGATCACGGCGCATGTCGATTTATGCGGGGGTGCGCGCATCGGCAGCACCACGTGCGTTCTTCGTGTCTCCCGCTTGCGGCCGCGCCGCGCGGAGGCGCTATGCTCTCGTCATGGTCTGCCGCTGGTCGCTCCTGGTCTGCTGCGCTGCCGCGGGATGTTTCGTGGCGCAGGACGGCGGCTACGCGGGCGAGAGCTACATGCCGCCCGACCAGCCGCCGTACAACTGCATGGACGGCAGCTCGACCGGCCCGTGCGAAACGACCGACGGTGCGGCGAGCGAGTGCCAGGGCAGCTCCGATTGTCCCGGCGACGAGATCTGCACTGCGACGTTCGACGGTGACATCGGTCGTTTCCGCTGCGAGTCGCTCTGCGTCGTGAACGAGGACGCGACGAGCTGGTGCTTCGACGATGCGGCGTGCTGCGACAGCAACGCGGTCTGCACGCGCGGGCTGTGTATCGCGAGCGACGTCGCGAGCACGAGCGATACGAGCGGCAACATGGACTCGTCGACGACCAGCACCGATCCGTCGGGCAGCGGCGGATCGTCGACGAGCGTTGGCTCGACGAGCGGCGATGCGGCGAGCACGAGCACGGGGGGCACGGGATGAGCCGCGTTCGAGCCGTGATGCTGTCGTCGCTGCTGTGTGCATGCGGATCGAAGGAAGACTCCGCCGCGGGCGACGACTACGTCGATCCCTACATGGACGAACCGTTGCCGCCGGAGTGTCGCGACACCAGCTCCACCGGCTGTGGCGACACCGATGCACCCGACGAGGACGCGTGCGAGCTCAGCGAGCAATGCCCCGATGGTCAGGCGTGCATCGGCGAGTTCGATGGCGATCGTTCGCCGTTCCGCTGCGTCTCCACCTGCATCGCCACGAAAGACGAAGCGCATTGGTGCACGGACGACGCCGCGTGCTGTGACGCAAACGCTTACTGTTCCCCGCGCGGCTATTGCCTCGCTCCTTGACGACGATGCGCTAGGCTTTCGATCATGCGACTCGACTTGACCTTACTCGCGTTGCTGACGATGGCGGGCTGTAGTGCCGACGCGCTGTCGGCCGACAGCTACATGGACGAAGACCATCCGCCCTACGGCTGCGACTCCGAGCCCACCGGGCCGTGCGGCAGCAGCAGCGATGCGGGGCCGCAGGGCGGCTCGTGTCAGGGCGGGCTCGATTGCGGCAACGGAGAGTTCTGCGCGGCGTCGTTCGACGGCGACATCGGGCAGTTCGAGTGCCAGAGCACATGCATCGAGTCGATGGACGACACGCGCTGGTGCTTCGACAGCTCGGCGTGTTGCAATGCCACCGACACGTGCACGCGCGGCTACTGCATCCCGGCCGAGGACGCGCCGGCGGATTCGAGCGGAGACTCGGGCGATGCGAGCTCGTCGTCGAGCACCACGGATGGCGGATCGAGCAGCAGCTCGACGAGCAGCGGCAGCGAGTCGAGCAGCGGAGGCAGCAGCAGTGGCGGGTGAGCGAGCGATGAGGATCGTGCGGGGCGCCCTGGCGTGCATGCCGATGTGGCTCGGCGTGCTCGAGCTGTCGGGCTGCAACTGCAACAGCAACACGAACCTCGACGAAGGCTCGAGCTCGAGCAGCACGTCCACCGACGAGACGTCGAGCACGGGGCTCGCGACGACGCAGACCACCACCACCGCGACGACGAACACGACCAGCAGCAGCGGCGGCGACGAGGTCGGCGGCACCACGGCGGTGAGCGGTGGCAACAACGACCAATGCCACGGCACCGCCGAGTGCGACGAAGCGACCTTCTGCGTCGCGCCCTACGCCGACAACGAACGCGGGCCCTTCGCCTGCGTGTCGGAGTGCGTGGGCCCGATGGACGAAGACTCGTGGTGCTACGACGCCTCCGCGTGCTGCGACGCGGCCGCGGTCTGCACGATCCGCGGCTACTGCGAGGTCGAGGGCGCCGACTCGAGCACCAGCACCAGCACCACCGGCGCGGGCGAGAGCACATCCTCGTCGACCGGTTAGTCGGTGCGGATCGAAACGCCGGCGGCCCGCACTATCCCGACGGAGATGATGCGCCGAGGGTTTGCCGTGCTGATCGCGAGCCTCGCTTGCACGCCGATCGAACGGCCACGCGTGCGCGAGGAAACGCGCGAGGAGCCGGCCGCCGTGGCGGTCGCACCGATGTTGTCGGCGCTGCCCAACGCGGTGCCGCGACCGCGACCGCTCTACGATCCCGAGCTCGACGACTTCCGGCGTGCGTCGGTGCGCGGGTACGTGGCACGCACGCAGTGGAGCGAGCCGCGGCCCGGCGATCCGTTGTTCGCGTGTCAGCGCGACGACGACTGCGCCATCGTGCACCTCGACGTCTGCGACGAGACCAACGGCGGGTGGATCCTGTCGGTGCGAAAGGACCGCGCGCGCGAGGCCGAGTATCGCTGGGGCACCACGGACGACGCGGACGCGTGCTCGCTGCTCTACGGCCTCACCGAGGCGTATCCGCGCTGCGGCGGAGGCACGTGCATGCGCGGCTATCGACCGAAGGCGAAGGCGAGGCGCATGCGCGAGGACCTGCACCCGGCCGGCGGCAAGCCGCACCCGTTCCAGACGATGGTGCCCAACCACGTGCCGCCGCGGTGATCACTTCGCGGCGGCCTGCTTCAGCGCGACGACGCTGCGCGCGATCGGAAGCCACGTGTGGATCGCCCACATCAGCTCGAGCGCAGGTCGCTTCGGCTCGGGTTGCAGCACGCCGGGGATGATCGTCCACGCCGCTTGCTCGCCCAGCTCCACTGCGCGCTCGGGATCCGTCGCGATCAGCGTGCGCGCGAGCTCGAAGCGCGCTTCGGCGAGCGCACCCTTGCGACCGACTTTCTGTTCGACCGCGAGCCAGCGCTCGAATTCCGCGCGCGCGGCATCGACGTGGCCGAGGCGGAGCTCGCACGCGCCGATGCCCGCCCAGAACGCGACGAGATCCTGATCGGTCGCGGGGGCCTGCTTGCGGCGCTCGAGCGCCGCGCGATACTCCGTCAGCGCTTCGTCGTACTCGCGCGCGTCGTAGAGCGCGCGCGCGAGGTTGAACTGCGCACGCGCCATCGCTCTGGGCTCGGGGTCGTTGCGCTCGCGCAGCGCCAATGCGCGACGCAACAGCTGGATGGCCTCTTGCTCGCGTCCGTCGTGCGTCGCCGCGATCACGATCGCCAGGCCCGACAACGACACCTCGTACGCGGGATGATCGGTCCCCAGCGTGCGCTCGAGGCCGTCGGTCGCGCGACGCAGCAGCTGCTCCGACTCTTCGAAGTGCTCGAGCTGACGCAGCGTGTTCGCGAGGTTGCCCATCGTGCGCAAGGTCGCGGGATGCTCGTCACCGTACAGCTCCTCCAACGTCGCCAACGCGCGGCGTTGGTGCTCGACCGCATCACCCAAGCGATCCGCGCTCTTGCTCGCGACGCCCATCGCGTTGTCGAGCTGGGCGCGCAGCACCGGATCGGCATCGATCACGCGCAACACCGTCGCCGCTTCGTTCCCGAGCGCGAGCGCTCGCGGTGCGCCGTCGCGGGTCTGCCCGAGCATGAACACCAGCTGCGTCAGCGCCTGCGCGCGCGTGCCGTGATCGTCCGCGAGCTCGGCCAGCTCCACTGCGCGACGCAACGATTCCTCGCCCTTGTCGCGCTCACCCTTGCGCTCCTCGTACTGCCCGCGCACGAGCAACGCCGAGGCTTCGAGCGCGGGATCGTCGAGCTCACCCGCGACGTCGACCACCTCCTGCGCCGCTGCGATCGCGGGCTCGTAACGCCCGACTGCACCGAGCGCGCTCGCACGCGCGAGCTGGGCCCGCGCCTCGCTCGCGAGCTGCAGCGCGGTCGGATCCTCGCGGGCCTTCCACGCCGCGAGCCGCTTCTCGTCGGCGCAGTCGTCGAGGTCGGGCAAGCGCGCCGCGGCATCGACCGCTTGGATCGTGATGCCTTTGTCGGCCTCCGCGAAGCGATCGACCAATGCACCGAGCTCGGCCCGTCGCGCACCGAGGCACAGCTCGCGTCGTCGCGACGTGTCGGACGCGACCCCGGCCACCGCGACCGCGGCACACGCTTCGGTCGCATGCTCGATCCAGCGCTGCGCGTACGCGTCGAGCAAGCGCGAGGTCGTCTCCCAGGTGCGCTCCGCGAACGGAGCCGCGGTAGCGAGCATCGCATCGCGCACCGCGGTGCGCCGCGCGTCGTCCCACACGCCGCCCAGGCGATCGCCGACCGAGTCGCACGCATCACCGGGCTGGTTGCCGCCGACCGCGAGCGCAGTGATGCCGCTCGCCACCACCGCGACCGCGAGCCCCGCACCGACGCGTCGCCACGTGCGACTCGGATCGCGACGCAGCGCATCGAGCAGCTCGTTCATCGATGCGAAGCGCGACTCGGGATCGCGCGAGAGCCCGCGCCGCAGCGCCGTCTCGAGGAAGCGCGGCACCTCGCCGCTCTTCGGTGCCTCGATCTGCACGCCCTTCACCACCGCGGTCGCGAGCTCTTGCAGCGTCGCGCCGGTGAACGGACGGCGCCCGTGCAGCGCCTCGAACAACGCCACGCAGAACGAGAACTGATCCGAGCGCTCGTCGGCCGGCCGGCCGATCCACTGCTCGGGTGACATGTACGCCGGCGTGCCCATCACCGCACCCGTGCGCGTGAGCGGCGTGCCGAGTTGATCGAGCTGCCCGGTGATCACCTCGCTGGGCTTGTCGGGCAGCTCGCCCTGCGCGATCGCTGCCGCACCACCGGCACGCGCGAGCCCGAAGTCCAGCACGCGCACGCGGATGCCGTCACGCCCTCCTTCCGGCGTGGACACGAGCACGTTGTCGGGCTTGAAGTCGCGGTGCACCACGCCGGCCGCATGTGCAGCGGCGATGCCCGAGCCCGCGGCGAGGAAGCACGCGAGGATCTCGCGCCACGTTCGACGCTCGCTCAGCCACTGCCCGAGCGTCTGCCCCTCGATGAACTCCATCGCGACGTAGACCTGCGACGCCAACGTGCCGACCTCGTGCACCGCGATGACGTTGGGATGGCTGATGCGCGCCATCGCCTGGGCCTCGCGTTGCAGTCGCGCCGGTCCGACGCTGCCGCCGTCGCTCTGCAGCTCCGGTCGCAACAGCTTGATCGCGACGCGCCGCTCGAGCTCCGGATCCCACGCGCTGTACACCACCCCCATCCCGCCGCCGCCGAGTCGATCGAGCACCTTGAAGCGCCCGATCGCCGCCGGTGACGCCGGCTCCTGCGTCGGCGGTCCCGGACCCAACGTCGCGGGCTCGCTCGCTCGCGCCGCATCG
>DASZPU010000403.1:0-10814 GCA_035550195.1 Nannocystaceae bacterium | reverse complement strand
GGCGACGCGCTTGCTCTGCCAGAGCTCGAGCGCGCGCGCGAGCCCGTCGACGACGACGGTGTCGCCGAGCAACACCGCGGGCAGATCGCCGAGCGCGGTGCCGCAACGGATGAGATCGACCAAGCGGCCGAGCACGCCCTGCTCCGGCGATGCGGCGCGCGACGGCTCCTCCTCGATCTCGATCGCCTTCGGGGCCCAGCGCGGTGGCTCGCCGTCGCCGCTGATGTCGACGAGCTCGATGCCGAGGCGCGGCGTCTTGGCGGGATCGCGCCAGCCGAGGTTGGTGCCCTCCGCGTGCACGGTCGGCCCCGCGGGCGCACGACAGTCGCGCGGCAAGAACGACAGGCGACCTTCTTGTGCGCGCTTGAGCAGCGCGACACCGCGGGCCGCATCGTCGGTGCCTTCGACGACGACGCCTTCGAGTCGCTCACCGAGCACGGCCGACAGCGCCGACTCGAGATGCTCGGGCACCTCGATGTGATCGGCGACGATGCCGAGCACCGCGCGCGACGACGACGACGACGACACGCCGCCCTCGGGGCTGGCCTCGAGCTCGTCGCGGTGCTCCATCACCACCTGCACGCCGCTCGCACAGCCGCGGTAGCGCGCTTGGATCTCTTCGAGCGACTGCAGCCGCGAGCGCGCGCGGTGCAGCTCGGCGCGGCCGGTGTCGAGCTCGACCTCGGCCGACGCGATGCGCTCGCGCAGCTCGGCGCGCTGACGCTCGAGCCCCGATTTCTGCTCGCGCGCTACGGTGAGCACCGCTTCGATCGCGGCGCGCTCCGACACCAACCGCGTCGCCGACGATGCGAGCTCGTCGCGCGTGGCCTCGGTGCTCGCCAACGCGTCGCGCAGGCTGGTCTCGCGCGCGCGCAGATCTTCCACCGACTCCGCGAGCGCTTCGGCGCGCGCGCGCGTGGCCGCGAGCCCGCTACGACGCTCGCCGAGCTCGCGCGCCCCCGACTCGTTGCGCGAGCGCTCGGTCCACAGCTCGGCCTCGGTGCGCTCGTACCTCGCGTGCAGGCGCGCGAGCAGCTCGTGCTCGCCCCCTTCGCCGGTGCCGTCGCCCAAACGGTTGCGCTCGTCGTCGAGCTCGCCGAGCTCGGCCTGCAGCTGCGCGGCCGCACGATTCGCGACCTCGGCCTCGGCCCGCGCCGCCGTCGCGCTCTGCAGCGCCGCCTCGCGCTCGCGTCGACGATAGTCGTCCTCGGCCTCCGCGAGCCGCACGCGATTGTCGAGGTCGTAGACCTTCTGTTGCCGCTCGGTGAGCTCCGCTTCGATCTCGCCGAGCTGCAGTCGCAGCGTGGCGATCTGCGCGTCGCGGGCCGACAGCGACGCGCGCACGTCGTCGATCTGCTGCCCGAGGTTGCCGCGACGCGCATCGAGCACGCCGCGCATCGCGTGCAGCTCGAGCAATCGCTGCGCGGCCTGCCACAGCTCGAGGTCGCGCAGCTCGCTGCGGTACTTCTTGTAGCGCTCGGCCTTCTGCGCCTGGCGTCGCAGCGTGCCGAGGCGATCCTCGAGCTCGGCGACCACGTCGCGCACGCGCAGCAGGTTCTGCCGCGTCGCTTCGATCTTGCGCGCGGCCGCGGCCTTCTGCGCCTTGAAGCGCGTGATGCCGGCGGCCTCGTCGATGATGCTGCGGCGATCCTCGGGCTTGCTGCTGACGATCTTGCCGACCTGGCCCTGCTCGATGATGGAGTAGCCCTTGGTGCCGACGCCGGTGCCGGCGAGGAGATCGCTGATGTCGCGCAGACGCGCGGGCACCTTGTTGATGAGGTACTCGCTCGTGCCGTCGGCGAAGAGCCGGCGCGTGAGCGCGATCTCCGGGACGTCGGACCACGGCGGCGGCGCGTTGCCGCCGTTCAAGAAGGTGAGCGTGACCTCGGCGACGCCCGCAGGCCCGCGCGAAGAGCAGCCCGCGAAGATCACGTCGGCCATGCCGCTGCCGCGCAGGTGCTTCGCGCTCTGCTCGCCCATCGCCCAGCGGATCGCGTCGACGATGTTCGACTTGCCGCAACCGTTGGGGCCGATCACGCCGGTGACGTGATCGTCGACGTGCACGACCTGGCGGTCGGCGAACGACTTGAAACCGAGGACCTCGATCTTCTTGAGGCGCATGCGAAACGAGCTCGCGCGATCGCGACGGCTCCAGATAACACCCCGCGCAGGTGCTCGCAAAGCCCCGCGAGCGCGCTGCAGCGGGGTCGCGCGTGCGGCAAGAAAGCGGCATAGGCGGCGATCGGGGCGCGCGCGGGCGAATTCGCCGGGACGTGGCCGCGCGGCCGTGCGTGGGGGACGAGGCGGCGACGACGGCGAGATCTCCCTCGCCCCCTTGCGGCGCGGCGGTGTGATGGCGAAGCTCCCGGCCAGTGCCCATCGAAGCGTGGATCATCGCGATCGTGATCGCCGTCGTCGTGGGCGCGGCGATCGTGATCCGACGACGCGCCGCGCTGCCCCCCGCGGCCGAGCACGCGTTGCCCGAGGCGCGCGAGCGTGAAGCACCTGCGCGCGACGTCGACGAGGGCGAGCGCGCGCCGATGCCGGACACGGTGCCGAAGCTGCCGCGCGCCGTGCCTGCGCCGGTCGTGCGCGAAGGCGCGGCACCGCTGCCGGTCGAGCGTCCGAAGCAGCGCGGCGTCACCGAGTCCGATCGCCACGCGGCGCGCGAGCAGGATCGCGAGCGCATCCGCAAAGGCCTCGGCAAGACCCGTGGAGGCTTCGTCGCACGGCTCGCGCGCGTCTTCCGAGGCAAGCCCAAGGTCGGCGCCGAGCTGCGCGACGCGATCGAAGAGGTGCTGTTCACCGCCGACATCGGCGCGTCGACGGCGGAAGCCTTGATGAAGCGCGTCGGCGACGAGCTCGATCGTCGCGAGGTCAGCGATCCCGACGCGGTGTGGGCGGTGATCGAGCAGGCCGCGCGCGAGCTGCTGAACAAGCCCGCGCCGCCGACCGACTTCGCCCCGCCGATCCGTCCTTATGTGTTGCTGATGATCGGAGTGAACGGCGTCGGCAAGACCACGACGCTGGGCAAGCTCGCCGCGCAGCACATGGCCGCGGGCCGCAAGGTGCTGCTGGTCGCGGGCGACACCTTCCGCGCGGGCGCGGTCGATCAGCTCGACGTGTGGGCGCGGCGCGTCGGCTGTGCGATCCACATGGGCGAGGAGAAGGCCGATCCTTCTTCGGTGATCTACGACGGCATCTTGCGCGGCCGACGTGAGGGCTTCGACGTCGTGCTCTGCGACACCGCCGGTCGCCTGCACACCAAGAAGGAATTGATGGACGAGCTCGGCAAGGTGCGCCGCGCCGCGACGAAGGCGATCGCGTTCGAGCGCCCGCAGGCCGAGCGCGATGCGATCGTCGGCCCGCACGACACGTACCTCGTGCTCGACGCGACGATCGGCCAGAACGCGCTCGCGCAGGCGAAGCTGTTCAAGGAGACCACCGACTTCACCGGGCTCGTGATCACGAAGCTCGACGGCACCGCGAAAGGCGGCGTCGTGCTCGGGGTGTGCGACGAGCTCGGCGTGCCGATCCGTTATGTCGGCATCGGCGAGGGCGTCGACGACCTGCGACCGTTCGAGGCCGAGGACTTCGTCGCAGCCCTCTTCGCCGACCGCGAGCGTGCGGCCGCGGACGACGAGCAGGTCGCAGAGCGAGCCTGACCCGCGGTCGGGAACCGGCAGACCGTGCTCGCCGTGCCACGGGCCGGGGGGAGATACGTGAGGCCGTGCTCGCCGGCCGGGTGGTCCTCGCGACGCCCGAAACCGGTGGGGAAGCCGTCCAAGCGACGTGGCGCACACCGGCGTGCGATCCACGCGGGGCCGATACTGTGCATTCGAATCGTTGGTCCCCTGCGTCGGGACGTGCACACCCCTCGCGACGGACCGCATCATCGCGGTACTCTGCGGCCGAGCGCTCGTGGGAAGGCGAGCGGCTGCAACGTCGATCGCTCTCGCGGCGACGCGACGCGATCGCGTGCCCACTGCGTTCGCACGCGACGACGCGTTCGCACGCGGCATCGATGCGTGCTCACGACGATGTCGTGCTCCGCTGCCGAAGGAGATCGCGGCACGCCATCATGAAGGCCTCGGGTGGCGGGCCAACCAGCGACTTCATCACCGCGCTTCCCCGTTGTGACCCATGAAACGCTGTGATACGGTGCCGTCGCCAAAGTCCCTCCATGTCGCGAATGGGCCGCACACGAGCAGTACTTGCCTCTTATCGTGCCCTTCGTTCCTGCAGAGGTACCGACCTTCCCGCGCGTGAACGCGAGACCGATCCGCGATCCTTCTCCGACCTTCAGGCCCGCAGGGCCGTGCAGACAAATCGACCCGTGTCTGAGGTGAGCATGCGACGCATTCTGATGTGCCCGATGGCCTGCGCAGCCATTTGGGCCCTCCCTTCCGTGAGCTGGGCTGGAAGCGGCCCGGCGGCTCCGCCCGAGGGCGAAGACGACGTCGTCGTCGTCGACGACATGGAAGGCGAGCCGAGCGGTGACAAGCCTGCGGGCGATGGCACCACACCGCCTGCGGGCGATGGTGGTGACGTCGGCGATCTGCTCGGCGGCGACGAGCCGACCACGCCTGATCCGACCGTGACTGCCGAGACCGGCAAGCAAGAGAAGGACAGCGAAGAGAAGCAGATCAAGGCGGAGATCGGACAGATCTCCGTCGTGCAGCGGCAGCGCATGCTGAAGAAGAAGCGCTTCGAGCTGATGCCGCAGATCGGCATCTCGGTGAACGACCCGTACGTTCGCCACTACACCTTCGGGCTCGATCTCAACTACTGGTTCCACAACCGCATGGCGATCGGTCTCACCGGCACCGGCTTCGTCGGTGCGAAGACGCCGCGGTATCGGAACATCCGCTTCCAGGAAGGCTTGCTGCTCACCGCCAACAAGGTGCTCTGGCAAGCGAGCGTCAACTTCACCGGCGTTCCCTTCTACGGAAAGATCGCGATCTTCAACCGCGCGCTGCTGCACTGGGAAGGCAGCCTCACCGTCGGCGGTGGCGCGACGCAGACGCAGGTGCTCCCGCGCTACGAAGCGATCCACAAGCCCTTCCGCACCGTCACCGGCGGCGGCATGTTCGGCTTGAACGGCCGCTTCTACGGGCGGCGCATCGACTGGTTGTCGGTGAACGCCGGCATGCGCACGTGGATCTACGCCGACAAGCAAGAGCCCGTGAACCGCGGTCCCGACGACACACCGCCCGCCGGCGTCGACGATCCCGCGCTCAACGATGCGGCCGCAGCGAAGAAGGCCTCCGACTTCAAGGTCGCGTTCAACGTGGTCTTCTATCTCGGCGTGAGCTTCTACTTCCCGACCACCTTCGAGTACAAGACTCCGCGCTGAGGAAACGAATCATGAAGACTCGAATCATCCTCACCGCACTGGCCGCGCTGACCGCCTACGGCGCGTGGTCTCCGGAGCAGGCCCACGCCCGCAAGAAGGGCGTGCTCGAGGGCGAGCCGATCGTCCGCAAGAAGCTGCAGCTGCGAAAGTTCCGCTTCCAGCTGCAGCCGTTCATCGGCATGAGCCTCTCGCAGCCGTTCGTGCACATGGGCTACGTCGGCGCGAAGATCGGTGTGCACTTCGCCGACTGGATCGGCGTGCGCGCGGGCTTCGGCTACGGCGTCATCCATCTCGACAGCAAGCTGCTCAAGGCGATCAACGGCGGCGGTCTCCCGACCGGCCTCTCGCCGGGCGAGATGAGCAACACCGGACAGATGTGCCCCGCGGGCGGAGCACCTTGCCGCCTCAACAGCGACGAGGACAACCCGGCGCCGCTCAAGCACGACTTCCAGGCCGGCCTCACGCGCGCGCAGTGGCAGTCGAGCATCGACCTCGTGTTCACGCCGTTCGCCGGCAAGCTCGGTCTCTTCTCGGCGATCTTCACCGAGTACGACATCTACTTGTTCGGTGGCGTCGGTCTCGTCGGCTTCAACAAGCACTACAAGAACGCGAGGAGCACGGCGCAACGCCTCGACCTCGACACGAACCCGGGCTCGGCGACGTACTGCCAAGGCATGACCGGCGAGCAGAACGACGAGTGTCTGCTCCACCCGGTGAAGGCCGACGCCGGCGTGAAGGTGGGCGGCAGCTTCGGTGCCGGCCTCAACCTCTTCCTCACCGACTGGGTGTCGCTGGGCTTCGAGTTCCAGGACATCGTCACCGTGAACAACGTCGCGGGCCTGAACACCACCGTGCAGGACATCCCGCCGCGCGTGGACAAGAAGGATCGCGACGCGTTCCACAACGTCACGTTCCAGCTCGGCGCCACGTTCTACTTCCCGCCGAAGGCGAAGCGCACGAAGTAGGCGCGCACGCGCTGCCGCAAAAAAGGGCGGGCCCGCAGGGGCTCGCCCTTTTTCAATTCGGCCACCGAGGATCCGCGAAGCGTCAGTCGCAGCCTTCGACGGTCTCGAACGTGTTCGCGTCGACCAAGACGCCGTGGATGAAGAAGTGCTCGCTCTCGCGACCGTCCGGCGTCTCCAGCCACGCTTCGAAGCAGTGGTGGTCGATGCGGATCTCGAGCTTCTCGACCTTGAAGCTGCTCTCGCCGGCGTCGAGCGTGAGCTCGGCCGATGCGGTGCCCTCGATGTCCTCGATGACGAGCTTCGTGCCCGCGACGATCGGGTCTTTGCCTTCGGTGGTGCCTTCGACCTCGGCTTCGACGAGGCTGGGCGGCGGCAGCGGCACCGAGATGCCGCGATCGCCGAAGGCCAGCCCGCGTCGGAACGCCGGCCTCGCCTCGTGGGTCGCACACGCGGCCGCTCCGACCAGCACGGTCAGCGCGAGCGCTACGGTTCGGCGAATGCGATGCACGGCCACGTCAGTCTAGCTCCCCCGCGCGGGTGTTGCACGAAGTGGTCCGCGGGCCCCGATCCGCGCGAACCCGGCGATTTGGCGCCCTGCGGCGCGTTCGCGGCCCGGCCGCGCGCCAACACCGTTGGCGGAGACGACACCGCGATTGGCTGCGGCGCTCACTCGGGATCGCCCCCGTCATCGCCCGGCGCGTCGAGCTTGCGCAGCTTCTTCTGCAGCCCGAAGCGCGACAACCCGAGCAACTCGGCGGCGCGCGTCTGGTTGTTCTTCGCGCGCTCGAGCGCGCGCGCGATGAGGTCGCGCTCGAGTCGATCGACGCGCGGACGGATGCGCAGATCGTCGGGATCGATCGCCGTCTCCGCGCCGCGCACCGACGGCGAGAGATCCTCGGGCTGCACGTCGCCGTCGCACAGTGCGATCCAACGCTGCACCTCGTTCTCGAGCTCGCGCACGTTGCCGGGCCATGCATGTGATGCGAGCGCGCGCATCGTCGCGGGCGCGACGCGCAGTCGCTTGCCACCGTGACGCGCGAGGAAGTGCTGCACGAGCGCGGCGATGTCCTCTCGGCGCTCGCGCAGCGGTGGCAACGCGATGCGCACGACGTGGATGCGATAGTAGAGGTCGCGGCGGAACTTGCCCTGCTCGACCAACGCGTCGAGATCGCGATTGGAGGCCGCGATCACGCGCACGTCGACCGGACGCGCGGTGTTCTCTCCGACGCGGCGCACCTCGCCTTCTTGCAGCACGCGCAGGAGCTTGGTCTGCATCGCGGGGCTGGTCTCGCCGACCTCGTCGAGGAAGATCGTGCCGCCGCTCGCCGCTTCGAAGAGACCCGGCTTGGCCTTGTCGGCACCGGTGAAAGCACCGCGCGCGTGCCCGAACAGCACGCTCTCGAGCAGCGTCTCGGGGATCGCTCCGCAGTTCTCCGCGACGAACGGCCCGTCCTTGCGCCCGCCGCCGCGGTGGATCGCGCGCGCGATGAGCTCCTTGCCGGTGCCGCTCTCGCCGTAGATGACGACCGGCACGTCGGTGTCGGCGAGGCGATCGACGAGCTTGTACACGCGATCCATCGCGCTGGTGTTGCCGATGATGCCGTGGCGCTCGCCGCCGGTCGCGCCCTCGGCCACGCGTGCACGCAGGCCGGCGACCTCCACTTCGCGCGCCTCGAGCAACGCGGCGAGCTGCGCGTGCTGGGACGACAGCCGCTCGGCCTGGCTGCGCACCTCGGCGAGCGCACGTGCGTGCGCGACCGCGAGCGCCGCGAGCTCGGCGAACTCTTCGACGTGCGCGAGATCGTGCTCGTCGAAGTTGCCGCGGCGCAGGCGGTGGTCGACGTAGATCGCGCCCAGCACCTCGCCGCGGAAGCGCAGCGGCACCGCGAGCACGGAGCGCAGGTTGAGGTGGCTGATGCTGCGCGAGCCGTCGAAGCGATCGTCGGCCGCCGCATCGACGCTGAGCACCGGCTCGCCGCCTTCGAGCACGCGCTCGATCACCGAGCGCGAGAACTGCATGCCCTGCCCCTCGTGGCCGAGCTCGCGCGTCACCTCGCGACGTGCCCCGCCCTGCTCGCGCACGACGATCGCACCGCGCTCCGCGTCGGTCAGCTCCATCACCGCGTCGATGACCTGCTCGAGCAACGGATCGAGCCGATCCTCGCGCGCGAGTCGACGATGGATCCGCAGCAGTCGCTCGGTGCGGCCCTCGTCGGCCGCCGGCGCGCGCGGAGGCGCGGGCGGCCGCGCGTTGGTGGCCTCGCCGCCGAGCTCGTCGGCGAGCTCGCGCAGCGCATCGCGCTCGCCGTCGGCCCACAACGAGGTGCGCACCGCATTTCGATCGGAACCGGCTGTCTTGTCCATGATCACCTCGAAGGTCCGTTGCAGTGGCGCGAGCGCGGCGCGACGTTGGGCGTCGCCGCGATCGTGACGAAGACACGCGATCGTCCAGCCCACGCGGACGACCGCCCACGCGCGCTCGAGCTGCCCGCTGCGCAGCCAGGCTTCGACGCGATCGTGCTCGACCGGATCACCCACACGGCCGCGATCGCGATGCGCGGCCGCCCACGCGCGGCGTTCGACTTCGACGCGCCAGGGATCGTCGTCGCCGGCGCGCGTGGCCTCGAGCTGCGCAGCCGCGAGCGCAGTGGAAGCCACGTCGAGTCGCCCGGCCTTGCGTGCGCACGCGGCCGCGCGCACGTGGGCCTCGCTGGCCTCCGCGTGCAGGCCGGCGTGCGCGAGCTGGTGCGCCGCCTGATCGAAGGCGGTGCGCGCCGCGGCCCAGCGCTGTGCGAGCGCGCGGACGTTCGCGGGCGCGGTGCATGCGAGCGCAGCGATCTCGGCGGCGACTCGACGCGCACGCGCACGCGCGGTCGCGGGCGCCCATGCCCCGAGCGCGTGCGCGACCGTGTGACCGAGCGCGCTGGCTTCGTCGCGCAGACCATGGCGCGCGAGCAGCTGCACGAGGTTGAGCGCCGCGGTGGCGAGCGCATCGAGCTGGCCGCGCGCGAGCAGGCCACGCACCGCGGCGCGACCGAACGCGAGGCCGTCTCCGAACGTCGGGATCGCCAGGCCCGCCAAGGAGCCGCGCAGGAGCGCGAGCCCGACCGGCTCGCCGGCGCGCGCGAACGCGTCGGCGGCCTCGCTCCACCGCGTGGCCGCGACGCCGAGCTCGGCACGCTCGTGCGCGAGGTTGCCGAGCAGCTGCACTGCACGCGCGCGCGCGCCTTCGGCTTCGCTGCCGTGCGTGCCGCTCGTGGCCGCGACGGCGTCGGCGAGTGATTGCTCCGCGGCGGCACGACGGCCGCGCGCGAGCTCGGCGAAGCCGGTCCACAACAACAGCGTGGCCCAGCCGAGCCCGCGACGCGCAGCGGCGGGCAAGCCTTCGATCACCGCGCAGGCCTCGTCGATGCGCCCGAGATCGACGAGCACGCGCACGCGCAGGCCGAGCGCGCGCAGGCGCTGCTCGTCGTCGTGCACGACCGCGAGGCTGCGATCGAGCTCGTGCAGCGACTCCTCGGCGCGACCGAGCCGCTGCAGCGCGCGTGCGGCCTCGAGCCCCGCGATCGCGACGTCGTGCGAGCGGCGTGCGAACGAGAGCGCGAGCTCGGGTCGACCGTCGCGCAGCAACAGTCGCGCGCCCGCGTGCCACTGCGCGTCGCCGATGCGCTGCGGCTCGACCTGCTGCAGCCACTGCACCCACGCCGCCGCCTTCGCGTTGCCGGGCTCGGGTGGCGCGTCCGTGATGCAGCGCTCGACGAGCGCTGCGTCGTCGGCCGCGATCGCGAGCACGAGATCGATGGCCGTGTGGCTGCGCAGCGCAGCGTCCAGCTCGGCGCGGGCGAGCGCGGTGGCGTCCTCACCGAGCCGCGCGCGTGCAGCTGCGACGACCGCGAGCCAGGGGCCGTCGCGGTCGCGCAGATGCGCCGGGATCCGTGCGAGCGCTGCGGTCGAGCCGGTCCACGCCGCCCGCAGCACGTCGCGCGCGAGCGCATCGTCGAGCTCGTCGTCGTCGTCGCGCACCATCGTCGCGAGCGCACCGCGATCGGGGCGATCGAGCCCGGAGCGCGCGGCCGCTGCGATCAATCGGATCGCGCGCGCCGGCCAGCCACCGCTGAGCCCGTGCACGACGTCGACCCACGCGTCGCGATCGACGTCGACGACGTCGGTGAGCGCCGCTGCGAGCTCGTCGCGGGTCCATGCGCGCGTGCGGACGATCGCGACGCGATCGTCGGCGATCTTCGCGAGCGCGTCGCCGAGCTCGGGGCTCGTCGGCACGACCAACGTCGTGGGCGCGAGCGCGGCAGCGGCCACCATGGTCGCGGCCTGCTGCGCGAGCGGACCGCCGAGCGCATCGGGAGCCTCGCGCAGACCGTGCACCGCCGCGAGCTCGCCCGCGAGCCACGCTTCGAGCCAACGCGCACCGAGCGAGCGCGCATCGCCGAGCTGCGCGACGCCCTGGGTCTCGGACTGCAGGCGTTGCACGAGCTCTT
>DASZPU010000402.1:0-2970 GCA_035550195.1 Nannocystaceae bacterium | reverse complement strand
GCCGCACCGGTCGCGTGCTCGCGAACGATTGGTGCGACGTCGGCGTCGATCTCCTGTGCCTCGGCAAAGGGCTCGGCGGCGGCGCGCTGCCGTTGTCCGCCGTGCTGGTCTCGCCCGCGCTCGAAGCGAGCTTCCACGGCGGACCCGATCGCGCCTTCGCGCACAGCCACACCTTCTGCGGCAACCCGCTCGCGACCGCGGCCGGCGTCGCGAGCCTGCGGCTCGTGCAGGACACCGTCGGCGCTCCGCTCGATGCGACGATCGCCGCGCTCGATCGCATGCGTGGCGAGCTCGCGCGCATGCCCGCGGTCGTGGCCTCGCGCCAGGCCGGCACCATCGTGGCCTTCGATCTGCGCGCGCACACCAAGCGCCCGGCCGACGGTCGCATCTCGCTCGCGCTGCGCAAGGCCGCACTGGCGAGAGACGTGCTGCTGCGCCCGCTCGGCGACACGCTCTATTGGATGCCGCCGCTGCTCGTGCCCGACGACGCGCTCGCGCGGCTCGGCCAGGTCACCGCCGAAGCGATCGTAGAGGTGCTCGGATGAAACGCAGCGCGATCGTGCTCGCGCTGGCTTCGTGCACGACCACGGATCTCGATCCGATCCGCATCGACGTCTCGAGCAACTGCAACCACGTCGCAGTCGCGCCGCTCATCAGCGGGATCGACGGGCCCAATCGCCCGTGGGATCGCGTGATCGCGATGGCGGTCGACGCCCCCGGCCTCGCGTCGGGCTGGATGCTGGTGCTGCGCCACGCGGACGGCGGCCTCGACGAGCTCGCCGTCCTCTATCTCGATGCGACCGGCGTGATCACGGTGGAGCGCACGCTCGGCGTGCCACCGGGCCTCGCAGAGTCGTTCGAGCTGGTGCCCGCGGGGCAGCACGGCGTCGCCTATCTCTCGCAGGGTCTGGTGGGGTCGTTCACGCTGTGGCGGCTCGACGCAGGGTCGCCGGACCCCGTGCGCGCGTCCTCGAACCTCGCGCCCGTGCCCTACTTCTGCGACCTCGAGCATCTCGGCGATCCGCAGCCGTGCGACTCGTGGATGTGGGAGCACCGCTTGATGTTCGTCGACGGCTCGCCGCTGTTGTTCACGATGCCGCCCGCGAGCATCGACGTGCAGATCGACATGTGGCTCGTGCCGTTCGAGTGGCCGACCGGCGGCACGATGCAGCTCGGCTCGGAGATCGTGCTGCACTTCCAGCCGGCGTGCGGCGGCGCGATCGAGGACGAAGAGCTGTGCATGGCGCTGCTCGACGGCCTGTCGTTCCCGCACGTATCCGTCATCGGTGCGCAACGCGACGCGCGTACGCCGAAGAGCGCCATCGCACTCTATCGCGAGCTCGACGACGGCACCGGGCTCGTCACGCCCGAGCTCGCCGTGGTCGAGCTCTACTCCGGCGATCTCGGCAAGACCGGCAACATGACCACGCAGCCGGGCATCCCGGCGCCGCGTCCCGAAGGCCCCACCGGCGTCGTGCAGGATCAGTTCGCGAGCTACATCCGCTACACCGCGCAGGACAGCGAAGCCGTGCTCGCCGCGCTGCCGTACCGTCAGGACGACAGCGAGCCGTTCGTGCTGCTCGAGCGCGACGGCCTGCCGATCCACGACGAGCACGAGCTCGTGCAGCTCGACGACGACATCGCGCTGCATCGCATCGTCGACGGCGACTGGGAGCTGCTCAAGGTGTTCCCCGACGCGCCGGCACAGTCCGAGATCACGCGCTACAGCGTGCCCGGCGAAATCGTCGAGGTCGACTCGGCCGGTCCGGCGACCTTCTTGGTGCGCCGCGACGACGGTCGAGCCGACCTCGTGCACGTACAGTGCGACGCCGGCACCGCGAGCGATGCCGACGTCGACGAAGATTGATCACTTGCTCGCGAGACTGCGCGCGTCGTCGGGCGGGAACAGGTTCTCCTTCGGGATCACCGTCTGCTCCGCGCCGTCCTTGCCCCACGTGAGCTGCAGGCCACGGTCGCCCGTGCCCTGGAAGTAGAGGATGTCGAGCGCGTACTCGCCCGGCTCCACCGCCAGCTCTTCGCACTTCTGTGTGGTGTCGTGCACGCCGTCGTTGTCGACGATCTTGTTCTCGTCGAGGTAGAGCTGCGCACCGTCACCCGCGTTCAGGCAGATCTTGTACGTGCCCGCCTCGGTGATGTTGAGCGAGCCGCGGACGTGCAGCGCGAACCACTGCTTGAGATCGCCGGTGACGAAGCCGCCGGTCATCGTGCCCGCGGGCACGTCGACGGTGTCCATCGCGAACGTCGCGAGCGGCGTGCCGCCGAAGAAGTCGCCGCTGGGGAGCTCGGTGACTTCCTTGCCGATGTCGAACACCTTCGCGACGAGACCGTGCGCGACGTCGGTGCGCGCAGCACCGAAGCCACCTTCGATCGGTATCGAGTGGTACTTCGCAGTGCTCTTCGCCGTGGTCGCACCGACGGGCATGCGCCGGCCCTTGGTGCGGACGCCCGCGCTGTTGCGCGGCCGCACGAGTGCCACCACACCATCGGCGGTCGCGGTGGTCTGCACGACGAGATGACCGTCGCCGACCTCGAGCACCTTCTGACGCTTGCCACCGATCGTGACCGAGGTATCGCCGAGCTTGCCGAAGCCGCTGCCGAAGATCTCGATGACACTGCCAGCGGGCGCGTTGCTGGGCAGGAAGCCTTCGAACACCAGCTCCTCGGTGGGCTTCACCGGCGGACGCGGCTTCGTGCCACCGCCCGGCACGGGCGGCTTCTTCGCGGTGAGCGGACGACCCTTGCGACCGGGCGCGCCCTTGGTCGACGACACGCTGCGCGGCTTGGGGCCGTTGGGATTCGAGGGATCGACGGTGCCACCCGAGCCCGAGCTGCCGCCATCACCCTTCTCGCTGTAGTACCCGTCGTAGTTGCCCGCGTCGGGGTTGTTGCTGGGCGGGTTGTTGCCGGTGCATCCGGCGGCCAACGACAGACTGACGAGCGCACTGAGCG
>DASZPU010000401.1:0-5493 GCA_035550195.1 Nannocystaceae bacterium | reverse complement strand
CAGCAGCAGCTCGGGCGGCGACAGCAGCTCGACCGGTTGACGCGATTCCTTTCGGCAATCACAGCGTCGTCCGAGCCGAAGGCTCAGCCGATCCTATGATTGTGGGCGAGGCGCACGTACTTGCCCGCGAGCGCGCGATGGAACGTCTCGTCGGCGGCGGTCAAGGTGCGCACGACCTTCGCGGGCGCGCCGAGCACGAGGCTGCGCGCGGGGATCTCGGTGCCCGCGGTGACCAGCGCACCCGCACCGATGACCGAGCCTTCGCCGACCTTCACACCGTCGAGCAACGTCGCGCCGATGCCGACCAGCGTGCCGCCGCCGACTCTGCAGCCGTGCAAGACCGCGCGGTGTCCGACCACGACCTCTTCCGCGACGAGGGTGGGATCGCGATCGCCGACGTGCACGACCGATCCATCTTGCAGGTTGCTGCGCTCGCGCAGCTCGATGCGGTTGACGTCGCCGCGCAGGATGCAGCCGAACCACACGCTGGTGTCGTCGCAGAGCTCGACGTCGCCGACGATCGCTGCGCCGGGGGCGATGTGCACGCGATCGCCGATGCGCGGGATCTTGTCGAGGTACCGCTCGAGGATGACGTTGGCGAAGCGCTGGCGCAGCGCCTCGAGCCGCGCGTGCAGCAGCGGGAGCTCCGCGGGAGGGCCATCGACGCGGGTCACGGAGTCGACGACGGTGCGACTGGTCACGATCGCCACCTTAGCACGGCGTGACTTGCCAGCACCCGCGCGGCTGGGGTACGGCTGCATCGCCATGGCGAAGAAGAAGCCCGCTGCTGCGAAGCAGAAGCCCGCGGCCGCGAAGAAGAAGCCCGCGGCCGCGAAGAAGAAGCCCGCGGTCGCGAAGAAGAAACCCGCGGTCACGAAGAAGCCCGCGGTCGCGGAGATGCCTGCCCCGCGCGCGAAGAAGTCGGTGGGCAAGCGCAAGGGCCCACCGCCGATCGACACGCTCGATGCGAGCGACGTGCTCGCGCGCATCACCGTGTTCTCGCGCGCCGAAGCAGACGCCGACGACGATCTCGAGCCGTTGCTCGTGCGCCTCGAGGAGATTGCCGAGCCGTCGCTCGTACCTGCGCTCTTCGGTGCGCTCGACGACGACGATCCACTCGGCGTGTTGTGGCGCGTCTTCTACGTGCTCGAGAGCTTCGACGACGCGTACCTCGACGGTCTGCTCGACGTGCTGCCCGATCTGCACGCACGCGCCCCCGGTTGGGCCGAGACCGCGATCTTGCGCATCGCCAACACGCGCGGCGAGCCCGAGGACTGCACCGGCGTGCTGGTCGCGCTCGCGAAGCAGCGCAAGGCGCCCGCGAAGAAGAAGCTCGTCGCCTCGATCAAGAAGATCGCGAAGGAGACCGAGGGCGTGAACGCAGCGCAACGGCGCAGCGTCGAGCAGCTCGCGACCGCGATCGATTCCTAATCCGAGTCGATGTCGAAGTCGTCCTCGGACACGCACTCGGGCTCGTTGGGCCCGCAGTTGATGCGCACGTGGATGTGGCCGGCGTGGCCGGGGCTGTGGCGCACGAAGCCGAGGTTGGCCTTGTTGCCGCGCGGCCACTGCAACACTTCCTTGCGCCGCTCCTCGTCGACGCCGAGCGCGACCGCGGCCTTGTACAGCCGCTCCTGCATCTCGTAGTCGAAGAAGATCACGACGACCTGACCGGTCGCGTCGAACGACTCGATGAGGTGCCAAAGCGCGGCCCAGTCGACGCGCGTCGGCGTGACCGCAGCGTACTCGAGCACGTCCTCCTTGAGCGGAAGTCGGATGTCGAGATCGCGGCCGCTCTGGTGCGAGCGGTGACCGGTGAGCGGGCCGCCATGCTTCGCGCTCATCGAGCCCATCATGAGCTTGGGCTTGTACGTGCTGCGCTTCTCGAACTCGTCGATCGCCTTCACGACGTGCGCGACGGCGTGCGTGGTGCCGTACGCCGAGGGCGGCAGCTTGAGCGCGTAGCCTTGATGGGGCGGCAGCTGCACGCCGTTGACGAGCCTGCCGTTCTGCGGCGGACCGATGCCCACGGCCCCGAGTCGCACGTCCGCGGGTACATGTGGATCGGCGCCGTCGGACACCCAGATGTACACGACCGGATCGACCCACACGTCGACCTTCGTGCCGACCTTGAGTCGCTGCGGCGAGCCCCAGTTGGCCGAACGGAGGTCGCGCGAGTCGACACCGAACATCGTGCCGATACTCCACCAGGTGTCGCCGGGCTGCACCCAGTACTCGTGCTTGCGCCGCGGCGGTGGCACCTTGCGCGGGCGCAGCTTGAGCCGCGCGCCTTCACGCAGCTTCACCGAGTCGGGCTTGATGCCGTTCCACATGCGCAGCGCGTCGACGCGCACGCCGTAGCGGAACGCGATCTGATCGACGGTCTCCATCGGCACGACGCGATGGATGAGCCACTCCTGCTCGTCGGCGGTGTTGTCGATGCGACCGTCGCCGACGTCGATGCGCTCGACCGGACGACGCTCGCCCTCTTCGCCTTCGGCGGGCAGCTCGTCGATCACGGACTCGGGATCCGGCGAATCGGGCAGCTCGAGCACGGGCACGGGGCTGTCGATCGGTTGCTCACCGAGCCCTTCGCCCTCCGTGTCGGTCGCACCATCGGTGGCCCCGCCACCACCTGCGACGGCGACCGTCGGATCCTTCTTCTTCGTGCGCGTGATGGGAGCGCTCTCCCACAGCTCGTCCGCCCAGCCATCGTCGTCCGGCCACGCGAGCCCGACGAGCCCGATGACGATCGCCGCCATGCCCATCGCGATCCAGGAGAACAGCGCGACGACCGGCGACGCGGAAGCGGGGGGCTCGTTCACTCTTGGGGTATTTTCGCAGGGGCTGCGCCCCTACGCCACTCGACTTGCTCGCGTCGATGCGACGCGAGCAAGTCGGCGGCTACCCCCGGCGACAAGAGTCGCCGCCGCCGCCGTGCGGCGGAGCCTCGAACGACGGCGCCGCCTTCGGCGTCGTCGTCCTTCGGGCTTGGTTCCACCGTGATCGGCGATCGCTAGAACTGACCCACCACTTTGAAGAACACGATCGAGCTTCCGGCTGCCTTCTGGCCGAACTTCGTGTCGGACTTGCCGAGCAGGAAGAAGCTGCCCAGCTCGAAGGTGACGCTGCCCCACGGCGGCACGAGGATCAGCTCGGGGAAGATCACGAACGATCCGTTGTCGCCTTTGCCGGTCGGGAAGTCGACCACGCCGAAGGTGCGGAAGATGAAGTGGCGTCCGAAGAAGATCAGATCGGTGCCCGCGACGAGATAGTTGCCGATGTGATCGGCACCGAACTCGTCGATGAACCCGCGCAGGTACTGCGCCTGCACGTACACGTGCTTGCCGAACGTGTAGTCGACACCGGTCGTCGCCTTGATGTACGGCGTCGAGCGGATCGTCGTGCCGGTCATGTTGCGCACCGGGTTCTGGATGCCGTCGTCGGCGCGTCCGCTCGTGATGTCGACCGCGATCGGGAACTCGATGTAGAGCTTCTGCTTCTGCGGGAAGAAGAGCGCGCCCTCGCCCCAGAAGCCCATGTTGCCCAGGAACGGTAGCTGCGTCGTGAAGTCGAGCCCGAGCACCTGCATGCGCGGGTAGATGAGCGTCACGTCGGACTGGAAGCAGCACTCCGCCTGTGTGCCGTCGCCGATGCGCGGGTCCTTCACCGACGAGCGCGCGACCACCGGCGTCGGGATGTCGTGACGACCGTTGTAGTACGAGATCGACATGTCGATCCCGCCGAGGCTCGTGCCGAGCTTGATCGCGCTCTGCCCGGTGGTGAAGCGCTTGCTCGGCTGACGAACGTGGCCGTACACGGTCGGCACGAGCGACGGCTGCGCGAGCAACCTATCCTGCAAGATGTCGAGCTTGGCCTTGTCGGCCTCGTGCGCCCACGGCACGTCGGTCTGCGGGTCGCGCAACGCCGCGGCGGCCGACGGCGGCAACAGTGCCGGGAAGAACGTCGGCACGTACACGCCCTCGAACCACAGCTTGTCCTGCAAGGGCGCATAGTCGACGACGACCATCTGATTCGCGATCGGCTCGGTGAAGAGCGGGCGATCCTCGAGGTCGTCGGCGTTGATGTTGTTGGTGGGGTTGAACTTGTCTGCCGTGCCCCACACCAGCACTTGGCGGCCGACCTTGATGTCGAGCCCCGGCAACAGATCGGTCAACGCGATGTAGGCCGCATCGCTCTCGATGTGGAACGGGGTCAACAAGCGCTGCGTCGCGAGATCGTCGAGCTCTTTGGTCTGCGCGAGCCCGAAGAACACCGGCTCGATGTCGCCGACGATCTGCAGGTGGCGATCGGGCGAGTACGTGAACGAGAACTCGACGCGGTTCTCCTGGCGACCGAAGCCACGCTTGTCGGTCTTGTGCACGTCGTAGTACGCGGACGACACCACGCGCACGTTGAAGTCGAAGTTGTCGAGCTTGCGCCGCGCCGCGGAGCGACGCAGGCCCTTGCCGCTGCCACCGTCGTCGCTGGGCTTGCCGGCGGTGTTGCTCTCTTCCTTGACGTCGGTGTGCGACGCGTCGGTACCGAAGACGTCGTCGATGCTGAGATCGCCGGGCGCCTTCTCGGGTGGCTTCGCCGGCGGCGGCTCGGGCGGTGTCTCCGGCGGCGCGTCCGGTTCGGGCTCGTTGCCCGGCAGCGGCTCGTCGCTCTCGTCGATCGGAATGTCCTCGCCGTCCGGCAGCGGCACCGGATCTTCCTTCGGCGGCGCAGCCGGAGCGCGCGCGAGCGTCACCTCGCGCGCGCCGTCATAGCGACGATGCGACGGAGCGAACGCCCAGAGCCCCGAGATCAACGACAACGGGAGTAGGGCTGCTCCGATCGCGAACAATCACCCTCTCAGCTACCCCGCAACAGCTCGCGGCGGGAGAAGAGCGCGTCGTCGACCCCCTGGTTCACCAGGATGTCGGACAGCTTGATGACCGACACGTCGCCGGTCTTCGTGTTGTACATGCTGATCTTGGTCGGCATCAGCTTGCCGTCGATCTTGATCCAGTCTTCGCGCTTCTGCTCGCGGACATCCGCTCCGCTGCCATCGAAGTAGCGCATGTGCGTGACGCCACCCTTGGTGCCGTCGATGGTGATGTCGACCTTCGCCCAGTCGAGCTCGACGCCTTCCTTCGGCGTGAGCGTGAGGATGGTGAGCGAGCCTTCGCGCTTCTTGAGCTCGGCGGTGAAGAACGGCGCCAACGCGATCATGCGCATGTCGGCGTAGGTGAAGGCGCTGCCGAGGAAGCCCTGGCTCTGCACGTGGGTCGCGACGCGACGCACCTTCTTGAACTCTTTGAGGTAGATGAAGAGGTTGTTCGCATCCTCCATCAACACCTTCATGCCCGCGACATCGCCCGGCGCGGTGAAGTTGATGAGCTGCTTGTCGAGCCCCTTCATCACCGAGTTGAACGTCAGCGTCTTCTTGAGCTGACCGTCCTTGATGATCTCCATCGTCGCCGTGTAGCTCTGATCCTTGAAGACCGA
>DASZPU010000400.1:0-9035 GCA_035550195.1 Nannocystaceae bacterium | reverse complement strand
TGACCTTGCTGGTCATCGAGAACTCTTCCTCGACGATGGTGATGCCGCGCGCCTCGAGCACGAAGCCGGGGTGATCACCGACCGGCCCGAAGCGCTCCGACATGTCCTCGAAGTTCGTGACGACGTCGGCGAGCGTCACCGGCACGTGACCCGGCGGCACCGGATACTCGCCGGTGGGATGCTCGTCGTCGATCGGGCCCTTGCGGAACTGCGCGTTGGGATGCGTCGCGACCAGGTTCGCGAGCATCACGTCCGCGACGGTGTCGATCGGGATGAACGGATCGGTGACCTCGCGCTCCAACAGATCGGCGAGGCACGCCGCCGACGGGATGCCGATCGCACCGGAGAGCGCGATGAGATCCTCGAGCGCGGTGCCTTCGAGCTCCGCGTTGTCGGGCGTCATCAACACCAGCTTGCGGAGGTTCTGCGCCGCGGGGTCGAGCATCTCGACCTCTTCGTCGGGCTGGTCGCGCAGCGCTTCGAGCGAGTTCACCAACAAGGGGCGCGCATCGAGATCGAGCAGCCACACGTCCTGCAGCACGCGCCGCGGCATCGCGCGCAGCTCTTCGAGCGTGTTGGTCTCGGTGAAGCCTTTGACGTCGAAGCGCAGGTAGCGGAGATCGACTTCCCGAGTTTCGTTGACCGCGATCTCACCCGGCTCGCTCGGAAGTCCGACTTCGTCGCCGGAGCAGCCGAACGACAACGCAACGGAGAGCAGGGCGAGTCGCTTCATCACTTCACCTTCTGCGCGAGGTGGACCTCGAGATCATCGGAGCCGTCTTCACGCACGATCCGCAGCTTGTAGACCAGCCCGCCGTCGTCCTGGAAATAGACGGTCGTCTCTTCGCCCGGCGCCACCCAGAGCTTCTCGTGCTCCGTGTCGCGCAGACCCGCGATCTCGGTGTCCGACACCTTGTGATCCGCGCTGAGATCGCTCTGGCGATAGAAGCCGGGCGTCTCGTACGCGTACGGCTCGCCTTCGATCAGATCGCTCTGCGCGATGAAGAACAGATACGGCTCGCCGTCGTCGGCACGGCGCCAGTAGAAGTCGACGTGGTCGTTGTTCTTCTTGTAGTCGCCGAGCAGGAAGTCCGACAGCTCGCTCGATTGTTCTTGCAGATACGGACGCACCGCTTCCGCAGCTTCCGCCCCGGTCACGCCGACCTCGACATCGAACAACGTGAACGCGACGTTGCCTTGCCCCTCCGGGATCGACGCGTACGGATTCGAATGCAGTGCGACCTGCGCGACCTCGAGGATCGTCTCCCAGACGTACTGCGGCTCGGGCGGATCGCCGACGTTGAACGGCACGCTGTAGGTGATCCATCCCGGCGGGTTGCCGCCCTGACCGATCGCGACCTCGGTGGTGCCGAACGCGTAGCTGCCGAGGAACGTGCGCAGCAGGTAGTCGTTGCGCGCGCCCGCGGCGACGTCGTACTCGAGCACCCACGGATCGAGCGCCCACACCGACTGCGAGCCCTGCGGCGCGCCCGGTGCGTTGTCCTGGCACGGCGGATCGCCGAGGCACGACGGCACGAACACCGGATGCTCGGCACCGGCGAAGCGCAGATCGACGGTGGGATTCGCGACGAGACCGGTGAGCGAGAAGCGCTCGGGATCCTCGAAGTCGAACTCGAGCTCGTCGTGGTAGTCGGGCCCGGTCTGGTCGGCGATGACCGAGATGTAGCCCTTGCCCTGATCGGCATCGATACCGTCGCAGGTGCGCAGGTTCGAGTCTGCGACCGCACGCATGCCGAAGTCGGCGCCCAGCACTTCGCCGTGCGGGATGAAGCTCGGGTCGATGATGCCCGGGTGCTGATCGACCGGGCCGTAGCGATCGGCGAGCGTCGCGAGATCGGAGAGCGCGTCTTCCAGCGTGATCTGCAGCGACGCGTTGGGGCCGATGTTCGGGTGCGTGCCCACGAAGTTCTCGCGGAACGCGGCGACGAGGCCCGCGGTCGATACCACCGGATCGGTGCGCGCGATGCCCAGCGACTCGGAGAGGATCTGGCCGTAGCCGCCGCCGATGTCGAGCGCGTCGGCGATGCTCTGCAAGCCTTCGCTCGACGTACCCGTGACGTCGACGTTCGCGGGCGTCATGGTGAGGATGCGGACCAGCGAGTACTCGGCGCTCGTCTGCCACGTGCCGTCGGGACCCATGAAGGTCTGACCGAGCGGCGTGAGCGAGCAGTCGTGATCGGGATCGGGATCGTCCTCGCGCCAGAACTGACCGCACGCGTTCTTGATCTGATCGAGCGTGTCGGTGAGCAGCACCGTGGAGTCGATCTCGAGCAGCAGCACTTCATCCGCACGGTCACCGAACAATTGCGTGACCTCGTCGCGGTTCATCTCCAGCACGAGCGGCGGTGGCACGTCGTCGTTGACGCGCACGTCGAAGCTCTGCTCGGGGCCGAAGTCGCTGGGGTCCTCGGCGGTCGTGCTTTCTTCGCCCGACTCGCCTTCTTCGGCGCCGCTGCTCGTGCTGATCGAGCCGGTGCCTTCGGCGTTCGGCGGCGCGCACCCGAGGAGCGCGAGCCCGCTGGCCAACGACAAGAAGCTGGTCGTGCGAACCATTGCCTTAGGGTGAGCGTCGAGGATGGATGGTTCGCGGCAGCGAAGCCACTGAAATTCCAGGCGGAGGAGGCGGTGGCGGCGGGGGCGGGACGGTCGCGCCGGGGCTCGTCGGGGCCGGATCCGGCGCGACTTCGCTCGGCGGCGCAACGGGCTCGGCCGCGGGCGTGGGCGCGCTCGCGGGCGCGGCCTTCGGCGCGGGCGTGGGCGCCTGCGATCCACTGGCCTTCGCCTTCGCTTTCTTCTTCGACTTCGGCCCCGCGAAACGGAACTGTCCGTGCAGCGTCGCGGCCGCGATGAGCATGCTGTAGCGCCCGTTGCCGAGATCGAACTGCGAGTCCGTCACCGTGCGCGGCGCGATGAACTGCGCCTCGACGTCCGCGAGGATCGCGATGCGCTCGTTGAAGCGATGGATGAGCCCGGTGCCGAAGATCAGGCGATGACCATCGGGCGACACGACGTCGATCGTCGTGGTCGGTGATGCGGGCGAGTTGTAGCCCGCGGTCACCGAGATGCGCAGCTTCTCGGTCGCGTCGATGCGCGCGTTGAGCTCGGTGTTCACCGTGCCCTTCCAGTTGCGCACGAGATCCTGATCCGCAGTGGAGCCGACGCCGAGCGCTTCCTGGGCGAGGTCGGGCGAGCTGAGCCGAATGCGGATCTTGTCGAAGTCTTGGTAGAAGACGTACGAGACGAAGCCGTCGAGCCCGAAGCGCTTGGTGATCTGGTAGCCGAGCCCGAGCGTGATGCGCTTGGGGATGCGGAACTTGATGCGCGTCTTGCCGTGCACGAGCGGCGGATACTGCAGGCCCTGCGCGGCGAGATCCTGCGTGAAGAACTCGTCGTTCATGTCGAGCTTGAAGCGCCCGTTGAACGTCAGCCGCGCGCCGTGGTGGTAGACCAGGCCGATCGCGAGCTTCTTGGTCGGCTGCAGCGCGATGCCGGCGTTGAAGGTGACGCCGTGCGCGAACGCCTTCTCGATCTCGATCGGGCGCGCGAGCACGTCGAGCTCGCGCACCGTCGACGGCGCGTTGGGCCCGAAGTCGTTCTGCTGCGAGATCGGTGGGCGCGCGAGGCTGTCACCGAAGGTGCCGACCGCACCGAAGTCCTGGATCTTCGACAGCGACATCGTGCCGAGCACGTACGACACGCCCGCGCCGATCGAGATCACGTCGTGGGCCTTCACCGCCATCGCGAGCGTCGCGTGCGGCGTGGCGAGGAAGATCGATTGCCCGGCGAAGCGCTGCACGCCGGACTTCGGGAAGTTCAGCACCGCGACGTAGGGGATCGAAATGCCGAGCCCGAACACGAGGCGATCGCGGATCGCCGGGATCGCGAAGAAGGCATCGAGCGCGGGCCCCACCGGAATCGCGCGGACCTTGCCGGCCTTGCCCTGCTTGTTCGGATCGATGTCCGCGGGATCGATCGGCTCCGCGAAGTCGAGGTTGTCGGAGAACTGATACGGCGATCGGAAATCGCGTTGGTAGCCGACCGACCCGACGATCACGCCGGCGCCGACCATGAGCTCGGTGTTCTTCAGGTAGCCGAGCCGACCGGGGTTCCACCACACCGCGGCCGCGTCGTTGCTCACCGGGCCCGACTGGGCGCTGCCGATCGTCGGCGCGTCGAAGCCCGAGGCCAGGGCGTCGAGCGGCCACGCCATGACCCCCGCCGCGAGAAGTGAGCCGCCCCACCAAAGCCGTCGACGAGCCTCCAGGAATGTAGTCCTGTAGGTTAGCAATTGAAGTTTCGGTCGGCCCATGCCATCCACGGAGTCGATGCCTCGCTGGCTCCCTGCCTTGGTGCTGCTCGGCGGCTGCTCGTTCGACGTCCGCGACGATACACCGAGCGCGGCGGAGACTTCGAGCACTTCCGACGCGACGCCGGCGGAGACCTCGAGCAGCGACGACGGTGCGGACGATCTCGACGTGCCCGACGTCCGTCTCGACGTGCCGGCGGCGGAGGAGAGCACGACGTCGCAGGACGACGCGCACTGCACGAGCTTCTCGGACAGCGGTGTCGTCACCAAGCGACCCGCCGACATCATCTTCGTCGTCGACAACTCGCCGTCGATGATCGAGGAGACCGACGCGGTGCAGGCCCAGCTGAATTCGTTCTCGCAGCAGATCGTCGACGCCGGCATCGACATCCGCGTCTTGCTGCTCACCGCGTATCCCGATCCCAACGCGGCGCCCGAGATCGACACCGGCGTGTGCATCGATCCGCCGCTCGGCGGCGGCGGTTGTCCGATGGACGACGACAACCAACCGATCTTCGCGCACGTGCAGCAGCTCATCGGCTCCGAGCACGCGCTCGCGAAGATCCTCGACACCAGCACCGTGTGGGCGCCGATGATGCGGCCCGACTCGGTGAAGCACATCATCGTGGTGTCCGACGACGACAGCTACGTGTCCGCCGCGGACTTCGATGCGCAGTTCCTCGCGCTCGATCCCGGCTACGCGGGCTATCGCGTGCACGGCATCGTCGCGACCGAGCCGTGTGGCGAAGGTGCGGTGGGCAGCGAGTACATCGCGCTCGCGGACATGACCGGGGGCGTCATCGGCGATCTGTGCGAGCAGGAGTTCCAGCCGCTGTTCGACACGCTCTCGACTGCGGTGCTCGAGGGCACGTCGCTCGCGTGCGCGTGGCCGATGCCCGAGGCGCCCGAGGGCAAGGTGATCGATCCCAGCTCGGTCGAGGTGAGCCTCGAGGTCGACCACGTGCCGATCGCGACCGGCCGGGTCGAGAATGCCGACGCGTGCCTCACCGATCAGCACGGCTGGTACTTCGACGACAACGACGCGCCGACGCAGATCATCGCGTGCCCGACCACGTGCGACGCGGTCGGCAATGCCATGGTCGCGCAGCTCGACGTCGAAGTCGGCTGCGCGACCCAACCGACCGGCTGATCCTGGCCCGAAATCGCGACGCCGCGTCGGCGGAGCTGCGGCACTATGGGGCGCACGAATGCGCGCATCGCTGTCGCTCCTGCTCCTCGCCGTATTGGGCTGCCGCCCCGAAGCCGACCTGCGCGCGCCCGACGAGGACACCGCGCCCGCCCGTCGCCTGCGCGTCGCGGTGACCGTCGACGATCTGCCCTCGCACGGCCCGCGCCCCGAGGGGCTCACGCGCCGCGACCTGCACGAGCGCTTGCTCGCCGCGTTCGCGAAACACGAGGTCGAGGCCTACGGCTTCATCAACGGCGCGCGTGCGGCCGACGGCGACGACGAGCGCGCTGCGCTGCAAGCCTGGGCCGACGCGGGTCAGCCGCTCGCGAACCATACGTTCTCGCATCCGCGCATGCAGGACATCGGCCTCGCTGCATATCTCGCCGAGATCGATGCCAACGCGGCCGTGCTCGCGGCGCTCGAGCCCGATGCGCAGACATGGCACGTGTTCCGCTATCCCTATCTCTACGAAGGCACCGATCCGCAGAGCACGATCGCGGTGCGCGAGCACCTCGCCCACGCGGGCTATCGCATCGCGCAGGTCACGGTGGATTTCTACGACTGGTCGTTCAACGATCCGTACGTGCGCTGTCTCGGTGCGCACGACGAAGCCGCGATCGCACGCCTGCGCACGACCTACCTCGATCACGCGGTCGCGATGCTGCGCTGGTCCGACGAGGCCGCGCAGCAGCTGTGGCAGCGCGACGTCGGGCACATTCTCCTGCTGCACGTCGGCGCGCTCACGGCCGAGCTGATCGAGCCGTTGCTCGCGGCCTACGAGGCCGAGGGCGTGACCTGGATCCCGCTCGCCGAAGCGATGGCCGATCCGATCTACGCGACACCGCCGGTGCTCGACGGCGAGACGCAGGGCACCTTCATCGATCAGACGATGGCGACGCGGCCCGAGCTCGCGATCACGCGGGTCGTGCAGCCGCTGCCGCAGCTCGCAAGCTTCTGTCCGGTCACGCCGTGATCACGCCGCGCGATCGAGCGCGACCTCGCTCGCAGTCGGCAGCGCGATCACGGTGGCGGTGCGCTCGAGCTTGCGCCAACCGTGGCGCGAGCCCGACAGCACCGCGAACATCGCCCGCAGGCTGACGAAGTAGAGGAACTGACGGTAGGTGAAGCGCTGCACGAGCAGCAGCGGTAGCCAGCGCATCGGCTTGCGATCGAGCCGGAACGCGAGCACCGACGCGAGCAGATCCATCGCGAGGAAGCCGAGGTAGCCCGACAGCACCGCCGACCATGCACCGGTGGCGATCGCAGCGACGAGCGCGAGATCGCCGATCGGGCTGACCAACGGGAACAGCACCTGGAACACCAACGCGTTGGGCAGCGTGATGCGGCCGGGCGCGCCACGGCCGAGCGCAGCGCGATGCTTCGCGAGGCACTGGAACGTGCCGTAGGTCCAGCGGAAGCGCTGCTTCCACAGCGCGGAGAGCGTCTCGGGCGCTTCGGTGCGTGCGATGGCCCGCGGCTCGTAGGTGATCTTGCCGCCGCCGCGCAGCACCGCGAGCGTGAGGTCGGCGTCCTCCACGAGCGTGTCGTGGCTGTAGCCGCCGACCGCGAGCACGGCGTCGCGTCGCCACGCACCGAGTGCACCGGGCACCACGCCGATCGCATCGACGGCCGCGAACGCGCGCCGGTCGAAGTTCTGGCTGGTGACGTACTCGATCGCCTGGAACGCGGTCCAGATCGAGCGCACGTTGCCGACCTCGACGTTGCCGCAGACGGCGGTGACGCGCGGGTCCTCGAAGTGCGCGACCATGCGTGCGATCGCATCCTTGGCGATCTGCGTGTCGGCATCGACGGCGACGACGATCTCGCCGCGTGCGCGCGCGAGCCCGAGGTTCGCGGCCGAGGCCCTGCCACCGTTGGCCTTGCGCAGGCATCGCACGCGCGGATCGATCGCCGCGATGCGGGCGACGACCGCCGACGTGTCGTCGGTGGAGCCGTCGTCGATCACGATGATGTCGAGCGCCTGGTGATCGCCTTCGCGCAGCGAGGCCAGCGTGGCGGCGATGACCTTGCCTTCGTTGTAGGCCGGCAAGAGCACGGTCACGAGCGGCGCATCGCGATCGCTGCGCGGGCGCGGCGACGGTGCGCGGCGCAGCACCAACACCGTGAGCGCGACGATGCGTGCGGCCGCGAGCGCGGTGCACAGCGCGAAGAGCCAGGGCAGGAGCGCGGCTGCGAGCGCGCGCAGATCGGTGGCGGCTCCGTGGGCGAGCGCAGCGACGCGCGATGCGGACGGCAACGGCGGCGCGATCTCTGCGCGCGTACGCCCGATCGCGGCCTCGAGCCCGACGATGTCGTGACCGCGGCGACGGAGCTCCGGGATCAACGTGCGCAGTGCCGCGACGGTGGCGCTGCGATCACCACCACCGTCGTGCATGACCACCACGCGTCCACCGGCGTCGACTTGCGCGAGCACGCGCGCGACGATCGCGTCGGCATCGGTCTCGTCCCAGTCACCGGCGTCGACCGAGCCGCGCACGTATGCGTAGTCGGCTGCGAGCGCGGGCGCGATCGCAGACCAACCGTCGGCGTCGTCGGGCGCGAGCATGCCGAGGTAGGGCGCGCGCACGAAGCGGATCTCGTGCCCGACCAGCGCCTGCAACAGCGACGAGGTGCGCTCGAGCTGCGCGGCGATCTGCGCGGGCGACTGCTGCGCGAAGGCTTCGTGATCCCAGGTGTGATTGCCGACGAGGTGGCCCTCGGCCACGGTGCGGCGCACGAGGTCGGGATGGGTCTGCGCGGCCTCGCCGATCGCGAAGAACGTCGCGCTCGCACCGTGCTCCGCGAGCACGTCGAGGATCGCCGGCGTCCACGTCGGGTGCGGTCCGTCGTCGAACGTCAGCACCACGCCGTCGTCGTGCCCACCCATGCGCGTGAGCACCTCCGGCGATGGCGGATCGACGCGCGCGTGCACGACGGCACCGTCGGCATCGAGCTCGACCTCGCGCGTGCCTGCGCGTGCTCGGGCCGTGCGCGCGACGACGTCGCCGGTGCCTTCGGTCTTCGTCGCGCCCGCGGGGATCTGCTGCAGCGCGCGTGCACGCCCAGCGCGATCGGGCGCGGCGATCACGTTCCACCACGAGGGGTCTTCGCTGCCCGCACGCCACAGTGCGGTGCGCGAGATCCCGCGCGCGTCGAGCAGCGCGAGCGCATCGGCGCCCGCGGTCGCATCGAGGCACCACACCTGGTGCGGCGTGCCCTGCGGATCGGCGTAGTCGAAGCGCAGGTTGCCGGTGTCGGCGACGGTGATCGGCGTCGCACCGACGTCGGCCGCGAGCGCGAACGCGTCGGGTACGGTGCGCGACGTCGCCGCGCCGGTGGCGGGCCAGTCGTAGCAGTAGCTGCCGAGCGCGACCACGAGGCGCGTGGGATCGACCACGGCGCGCGCTTCGTCGATGCGGGCGCGCAGCCACGAGCGCGTGGCGATGGGACCCGGCGCGCCGTTCTCGTGGTGCTGATCGTAGGCCATGAGGATCACCGCGTCGGCGATCCGTCCGAGCC
>DASZPU010000399.1:0-8863 GCA_035550195.1 Nannocystaceae bacterium | reverse complement strand
TGCCGAGCGCGAACTCGGGCGCGAACTCGACGGTGACCGCGTACTGCTGGCCCGCGCGCACGGACAGCGCGAACGGCTCGCTGTTCTTCGAGTCCCACGCCACCGGCATCGGCCCGATCGGCGTGATCTCGTACGAGCCGTCGTACGACACGATCTTCTTGATCCGAAACGGCGCGCCGGTGGGGATCGTCGCGGTCACGAAGCCATCCGTGTTCGCGGTGAACCACACCGACTGTCGCTTGACCTCCTTGTCGTAGGCCTCGGGGAACGTCAGCTTCTTCGGCGCGTACTCGGGCGTCGCGCCCAGCACTCCCGCGAGCGCGCCCCATGCCGAGGCCGCCGCGACGTTGGCCTGATCGCGCGTCTCGCCCTTCGGCGCCGGGCCGCGCTTCGGTGCAGCGCTGGACGCCGCACGCTCGGGCAGCTTCGCGCGGATCAGCTTGTCGAGCGCCTTCTTGCTCGCGAGCGTCGCGACTGCGCTGCGCGGCACCTTGCCCGCCGCGACATCGCGGAGCACGTCGGCGACGAGCTCGGGATGATGCAGCTTGTCGTACGTCCACGTGACGAGCTTGGCTTCACCGTCGAGCTTCTTCGCGATGCTCTTGTGGCCCGGCACCGGCTTCGTCGCGGGGCGAGCCGCGGAAGGCTTGCCCGGTCGTGCCGGAATCGGTGCTGCGGATCCATCCACCGCGAATGTGAGCACGAGCAGGACGAACGCGAGGGCGAGGGTTCGCATCCTCGCGATGGTGCCACCGCGACGATTCGAAACGGAAGAGCGATCGCTAGCGCAATGATATGCTGTGTGTCGCGATGACCGAGTTGCAGGACGCACTGGCGAAGGCGGAGCAGGAGCTCGCGGGCGGAGACGCGCATGCGGCATTCACCGGTTTGCGCAACGTGCTCGAGTTCCCCGCGACTGCGCTCGCGGACGCACCCGACTACGCGCGCGCGTTCGCAACGTTCGCGCGGGTCGCTGCCGCGATCGCGGGTTCCGAGCTCGCCGCGCTCGTGCAACGCGTCGCGAGCGAGCGCGCCGATGCGCAGGCCTACTACGACGTCGGCTACGCGCTGTACGAGCAGAAGCTGTTCGGCATCGCGGCGACGTTGCTCGCGCGCGCGAACCAGCTCGCGCCCGGCGAGCCCGCGATCCTCTCCGAGCTGTCGGCCGCGCTCGAAGCAACGATGGGCTACGGCGCGGCGGCGATGCTCATCGATCGCTCGGGCGTGGTCGACGACGACCCGATGCTCGTCTACCTGAGCGGCTTCAACTGGATCATGGTCGGCGATGTCGCGCGTGCACGCGCACGCGTGCAGCAGCTCGACGGCGTGCTGGATCCGAACCACGTGCACATGCGCGACAGCCTCGCGGGCATGGTGCGTCGGGCCGACGCACTCGCGGCAGCCGGCATCGAGCTCGGCGATCGTGCGCTCACCGGTTGGCATGCGGCGCTCGACGGATCGCTGCTCTTGCACGAGTCGCCGTACGGCCACGACGAGCCGATGCGCGGCCGCTATGCCTACGTCTCCGACAGCCCGGGACTGATGCGTGAAGGGCTCGAGCGACTCGCGCTCGTGCTCGGCGCGGCGGGGAGCGATCCGCCGTGCGTCATCGCGGCGCCGGATCGCGCGAGCTCGATCCTCGCGATCGCGGCGGGGCGCATCCTCGGACGCGCGGTCGTGCCGTGGTCTCCGTCCTGCGGCGCGGGGCTCGTGGTCGCGTGGAATCTCGACACCGTCGCAGATCAGGATTTCCTCGAGGCGATGCAGTGGCACCGCGCCGGGCAGATCCTCTTCGCGCACGCGTCGGCGTGGGTCGATCCGTTTCCGTACGCGCCCGACGTCACCACGCTGCTGGGGCAGACGATCACGCATCCGTGGGAAGGTGGCGCGCTGCGCATCGATCCCGACACGAAGAAGGCCGTCGCCGCGGAGCCCGACGAACGCGCGCCCGAGGTGCTCGCGACCGAGATCGTCGACGCACCCGCGCTCGAAGAGTCGAGCGCTTCGTCGATCGATCTCGTGCTGACGATCGAGCGCGCGCTGGCCGGCCTGCCCGAAGCAGATCGGCTGGGCCTGCGTCGCAGCGATGGTCGGCGTCTGCGTCAGCGCGCGGGCTCGGCAGTGCCGAGCGCTCGCTTCACTTGATCGAGTAGGCGGGCTCGAGCCGCAGCGGATGGTACGAGAGCTTGGCGCGGCGCAATCCCGGCGCGCCCATGTCCTGCTCGCGGTTGACGAAGCGGAAGCGCGGCGGCACGGCGCGCGCGTACAGCTGACAGAGCGCTTGGTAGGCGCCCGGATAGTTGCGATCGGCGATCTCGAAGTGCACGACGAACGTCTCGGGGTCGAGTGGCTCGCCGAGCGCGAGGCCGACCGCGCCGCCGTCGTGGCCGCGCAAGAGTCGGCCCATCAAGCCGAGATGCTCGTGGTGTTCGAGACCTCGCATGAGCGCCGAGATCTCCGGTGCGTGCAGATCGACGGACGCACGCTCCGCGAACGCCAGCGCGTCACGGTGGTTCTCCGCGGTGAGCGGCTCGAAGCGGTGCTCGCCGGCGCGAAGAAACGCGGCGACGTGGTTGCGCTTGCGATGATGACGACGCCCCGGTAGCTCCGCGAGGTCTTCGCGCGCGTACACGTAGTCGGCGTTGTCGCGGTCGTCGAAGAGCGCGTAGCCATCGCGGCGAAGTCGATCGGCCACGCGCGCGGGGACGTAGTCGATGCGCGGTGCTTCGCCGCGGCGCCGCAGCAGCTCGAGACACGCGTCGACCGCGGGGCGAACGTCGGCGTCCTCGCCGACCGGGCACACGAAGCGCGCATGGCCATCGACGACGTAGCGCAGCAGCAGCCACTGATCGGCGATCGCCCAGTGCGTGTCGTACACGGCCTGCCACGCGAACAGTGCGCCGAAGCTGTACTCGCACAACGGGTGCCGCGCACGATCGAAGCAACGCTGCACCGTGTCGCGATGCGCCGAGCCGAGCGGCGAGAACACGAGATCCGCGGCGGGCGACAGCATGGACCGGATGTCTGGGATAGACGGCACGCGCGGGCTCGAGGTTTCGCGAGCGCTGCGCGTGGTATGAACGAGCGATGTGCGACGAGGATACCGAGGCCGACAACGAGAAGTACCTGATCACGCGCCGTGACCTCGGCCTCGGTGCGGGCGCTGCGTTTGCGACCGTGCTCGTCGGCTGTCGATCGGCGACGCCGACGGAGCAGCGCGCGGCGCCCGAGGCCGCCACCGCACCGCCCGACGCGAATGCGAGCGACGCGTCGGCCGCGACGCCGCGCGGACGCATGGTCACCATCGCGACCAAGGACGGCACCGCCGATGCGTTCTTCGTCGCGCCCGCGAGTGGTCGACATCCGGGCGTGATCGTGTGGCCCGATGTCGCCGGCCTGCGCGACTCGTTCACGACGATGGCGACACGGCTCGCGACCGAAGGGTATGCCGTGCTCGCCGTGAATCCTTACTACCGAGCGGCGAAGCATCCGGTGCTGTCGTCGTTCGAAGAGTGGCGCACGCCGGAGGGCAAGGCGAAGATCGGTCCGCTGCGCGAGGCGCTGACCGCCGATGCGATCGCCAGCGACGGTGCGGCATTCGTCGCGTGGCTCGACCGCCAAGCCGAGGTCGACACGTCACGCAAGATCGCGAGCACGGGCTACTGCATGGGCGGGCCGTTCACGCTGCGCACCGCAGCGGCAGCGCCCGATCGCGTCGGGCTCGTCGGCTCGTTCCACGGCGGCGGGCTCGTCACCGATGCACCCGACAGTCCGCACTTGCTGAAGACGAAGGCCGCCGCGCTGGTGTGCATCGCCCAGAACGACGACGAGAAGCAGCCCGCTGCGAAGACCACCCTGCAGCAGACCGCCGACGCAGCGCAGCTCGCCGCGGAGATCGAAGTCTATCCCGCGCAGCACGGCTGGTGCGTCACCGACTCGCCGGTCTACGACGAGACGCAGGCCGAGCGCGCGTGGTCGCGACTGCTCGCGATGCTCGCGATGCACGTCCAGGTGTGATCCGATCCGTGGGGGCCGGCGTTTCTCCCCTCGTGAGCGCGCTGCACCGCATCCCCCCCACCCTCGAGCGCGTCCTTCCGCTCGTCGACCCCGAGGCGTTCGACGAGCTCGCATTCTTCCGCGAGCTCGAAGGCCTCGGCTGTCGGCAGGTGTTGCTCGGCGGCACCGGCAGCGCGAAGCTGCGCGAGCTCGTGCCGCAGATCCGCGCGCACACGTCGTTGCGCGTCGTGCTGTATCCGTCGGGACCCGATGCGGTGTGCGCCGCGGATCTGATCGTGTTGCCGGAGATCATGAACTCGACTGCACCGCACGCGCGACCGTTCGGGCCTGCCGCAGTGATGACGGCCGCGGCCGTCGCGAAGACCGGTAGCCCGTGGCTGCCGGTCGCGCACTTCATCCAAGGCGACTCGACCGCGCGCTGGTACTACGGCGCCGAGCCCTTGCGCGACACGTTGCTCGTCGCCCACTGTGGCTACGCAGCGATGATCGGCTACCGCGACATCGCGCTCGACTACGAAGATCCGCGCGTGCACGTCGAGCCGGAGCTCATCGCCGCGATCAAGCGCGCGGCGCCGAGCTGCCGGCTGACGATCTCCGACGACGTCGAGCCCGAGGCCGCGCAGAACCTGTTCGAGCACGGGCTCGACACGCTGATCGTGCCGAGCAACGTGCTCGAGAACGCGAGCGCACCCCTTCAGCTCTTGCGTCGCTACCTGGCGAAGGATCAGCCGCCGAAGCCGCTGCAGAACGTGCCCACGCCGTCGGTGGGCCCGTCGTCGCTGCACGAGCCGAGCCGCGTGAGATGGATGAGCTCGGCCGAGATCAGTCCGTCGTCGCCGTAGGTGAGCGACGAGCCGGAGCCGCCGCAGTAGATCGCACCTTCATCGGGACGACCGACCGGCACGATGTAGAAGACATCGGTCAAGTCGGAGCTGTGCTGGCCCGGCGCCCCGGACTGGTACGAGGTGGCATGGAAGCCCAACAAGCCCGCGGTGCCTTGGACTTCGCCGCCGATCACGAGATCCGCAACGTACTGGTCGTCGCTGCTCGCCGAGCTCGTGCCGACCTGGGTCTCGGTGTAGCTGTCTTCGCCGATGACGACGTCGACCTTGCGCTCGCCACCGCACGCCGCATCACCGAAGCATACGTCGATGGTGCCGTCGACCGGCTCACCGCCGGGACAAGGTCCGAGGCGCCGCAGCCCTTCGAACGACACCGTGAGCGGCTCGTCCTCGATGTACTCGGTGTTCTCGTCGAAGCAGTACCAAGCGGTGGGGTGCGTCGGCGCGTTGAACGGCTCGCGCAAGTAGCCGTTCGCGTGCAGTGGCCCGCCGGCATCGAGCGCCTCCTGCGTTGCACGCAAATGGATGACGCCGTCGAAGCCGAAGCCCTCGCCACCGCCACCGAACTGGATGCCGACGCCCATGCCGTCGACGTACAGGCCGATCGGATTCCACTGCACGTCGTCTTGCTGGTCGTCGATCAGCGTCGAGAGCACGGACGTATCGGGCCCGCACACCGGCTCGCCACCGGTGCTCTCGGCGACCGTGGTGTTGCCATCGGTGTCCGTCGTCGACACGTGGTCGGTGTCCGACGCGTCGCTCGCGGTGGTGCCGACGGTGGTGCTGCTGACCCCGTCCGAGCTGCTGCTGCTGTCCTCGCCGCTGCCGTTCATCTGCGGCGAGCCGAGATCCTTGTCGAAGCCGCACGCGAGCGGCGACGCGAGCACGAGCAGAGAGAGGCGCTTCACGAGAAGGTGCGTTCGAGTCATCGCCCCTGTGCTTGTCCGGACGACGGCGATTCCACGACGACGCCTGCACACGATCGTTCGATTCTTCCGCGCATCGGCGAGCCGGGTCGTGCGACGAGCAGCGTGCGCGCTTCGCCGCGCGCCTGCGCCGTCTTGTCGAGCGCGCACAGAGCCTCGATGCGCAGTGCAGCGCGTGCATCGGCGAGCTCGCTCGACGGGAACTCGCGCGCGTGCGTGCTGGTCGTCGCGAGTGCAGCGGCGGCATCGCCCGCACGCAGCTGTTCGTTGGCGCGCTTGATGAGACCGTGATCGCGCGCGATCGCGTCGGCCGACTTCGGACGCACCGAAGCGTGCGTCGCCGATGCGTGCACGGGCGGAGTGGTCGGTGCCGGAGCTTCGGCGATCGGCGGCGACGCGGGCAGCGTCGCCGGCTCGAGGCTCGCGACCCGCGTCGCGGTCGCGGGCATTTCGCGATCGTCCGGCGGCGCCGTCGTCGACGCTGTCGTCGTCGCGGTGGGCTCCGCACGCAGTGCCACGGTCGTGGCACCGGTCGCGACGACGACGCCGAACGCGAGCGTCGCAGCCTTCGCGAACAGGCCGAACCCCGTGGCCGGCGCAGCGGTCGTGATGCCGAGCTCGGGCAGCAGCAACGCCCACCCGTGCGCGCTCGCCCGCGGCTGGTGCTCGCGCACCGCCGTGGTCACGCTGCTCGGCTCGGCGACGGCCTCGCGAAAGCGCCGGCGGAGCACCTGCACGCGGCTGTAGGTCGTGCTCGTGTTGAGCGACAACGCATGCGCCGCTTCGGGGCCGGTCATGCCTTCGATCTCCGAGAGCACGAAGAGCTCGCGATCGATCTCCTCGAGCCCTTCGAGGAATCGATCGACGACGATCACGGCCTCGGGCGTCGCGGCGCGCTCGGTGGAATCGGTGGTGGCAGTGGCCATCGCCGCACGACGACGCACCGCACGAAAGTCCGTGCGTCGATAGTTGCTCGCGACGCGTCGCGCGATGCCGTACAGCCACGCCTTCGCGGTGGGCATCGCGAGCTCGTCGAAGCGCCGGTACGCGGTGATGAACGTGTCCTGCACGGCGTCGTCGGTCAGCGCCGGCACCACGCCGAAGCGCCGCACCGTGTGCCACACGAACCCGTAGTGCGCGCGGTACAGCCGCTCCATCGAGCGGGTGGTCGTCGGCGAGCGCGACCTCTGACGGGCCATCTGCTGCCTATTGTCCACGACCCCCGCGTTTCCACGAAGCCCGCAGCTCGATTCCGAAGAGCGCACGCATCGACACCGCAGAGGGCTTGAAACGCAGATCGCCGTCCACGCGGAACTCGGTCCAGAGCACGCTGCCCAGACCTTCGACCGCCGCCCAGATCGCGACCGGGCCCCAAGCGCGGCTCACGCCCGCACTGGCGAGCACGCCGAGCCATGGTCCGTTCACCGCGGGGCGCCCATCGGCGCGCCCGCGCATGAGCCCCGCTTCGGCACCGAGACAGAGGGGAAACTCGACCTCGCGCGCGAACAAACGACCGCAGCCGCGCGCGCCCGCAGTCACCAGCTGATACCTCGCCTCCGCGCGCCTGCGCGGTGGGAGATACGCAGCGTGGATCTCGAGCCGCGCGCGTCGCCACAGCACGAGCCCCGCGAGCTGCACCGCGCCGCTCGGCGGGGGCACGCCGCCGACCTCGAGCCCACCGGCGATGCGCAGACCGAAGTGCGAAGGGATCGCGAGTGGAGCACGACGCGTCGGCGTGGTCGTCGTCACCGGAGCGATCGGTGCGATCTTCGGAGCGACCGGATCCGCGGCGATCGGATCTTCGACCGGATCTTCCGCGATCGGTGGCTCCGTTACGGTTGGCGCGGGCTTCGGCGGCGACTCGGGCCCACGCGCGCTCGGCTCGAGCGCGACCGCGAGCAACACCGCGGTCGCTTCGCCGAGCGCACCGCAGTCGTCCGCGGTGATCTCGCGGCGCTCCGTCGTGCCGCGAAACGTCGAGACCAGCTGCAGCCGCGCGCCCGACGGGTCGACGGTGACGTCGCACTCCACGTGCAGCACGCCCTCGCCGTTCGAGTCGCCGGGCAACAGCACGTCGAGCCGACGCAGGATGTCTGCTTGCGTCGGGCAGCGCTCGGGCGCCCGCCACACCAGCTCGAGCTCGCGGGGATCGGGCGGCGTCGGCACGTCGACCGGCTCGGCCAGCAGCGACGCGGCCGACAGCAGCAGCTCGTGCACGACGTCGGTTGTACTCGATCGCGCCGCGGCTGATCAGCCGTTCGAGAACCGCGCGACCCAAGCGTCGGTCTCGCCGGGCGCGACCTCGGCTTCGCCCACCACGACGATGTCGTCACCGGGCAGGATCACGACGGCGCTCGCGATGTCGTGGCCGCCGGTCATCTCGTTCGGCAACGTGTAGGACCAGATCGCAGCGCCCTGCGGATCGAGGCGCACGATCCAGCGCTGTTGATCGGAACCATCGCTCACCGATCCGACCGCGAGCGTGAAGCCTTGGCTGTCGACCGCGACGTCCTCGATGCGCGACACCGGCCACTCGGCGTGCCCCGGGCGCCACGACCAGCGCTCGGCGCCCGTGGTGCTGTGCGCGCTGACCCACGCCGCCGGTGCGCCATCGCTCGACTCGAAGCCACCGAGCACGAATCCCGTTGCGTCGGGCGCGAGCGCGTGCGCGGCATACAAAGCGTCGGAGAGCACCGGGAACTGCGACGGGATCGCGCCCGCGTCGAGGCCAGCGACCACACCGCTGCCCGATTGCGGGCTCGTGCCGAGCCGACCCCCGAACAACAAGCTGCCGCCGACGTGCGCAGCGGTGTTCCACGTGCTGCTCTCGCCCGCGTTCTCGTGCACGTCGCCGAGCGTCGCGTTGCTACGATCGAACGTGTACATCCACGCGTAGTCGGGGCCGGGCACGATCGGCACGCCATCGCCCGCGGCGATCATGCGATCGGCGTCGAGGTCGACGATCACGTTGCACGCCGTGTCGGTCCAGAACGAGGGGATGAACGGTGGGCCGGCGAGCGCGCTGTCCACCGTGCCGATCCACGCGTTGCGACCGAGCACCACGTCGTCGTTGCGCCC
>DASZPU010000398.1:0-11056 GCA_035550195.1 Nannocystaceae bacterium | reverse complement strand
CGTGCCACGACAGGAAGTCGAGCGTGGCGGGCAACGTCGTGACGGTGCTGCGCGCGTGCGAGTCTTCCTGTTCGCCGCCCGGGTAAGGCAACGAGCGATTGCCGTCGGTGCCGAGCACTTGGCCGCCGAACGGGATCGCGGGTCCGTTGGCGCTCTGCGGTGCTTCGCGGTAGAGCGCCCAGCCACCGACGAGGTCCCAGCCCTGGATCGACTTCGCGGTGATGAAGTTGTTCGAGGGCGCGAAGCTGCAGTCGCCGCACGCACCGTCGTTGCAGCTGCACTGCCCGAGCGCACAACCGACGCACGCGCTGCCGTTGGGCGAGATGTTCTCGACGCAGTTGCCGTCGGCGTCGCAGCTGTCGGCGGCGTTGCACTCCGCTTCGGTGTCGTCGCCGCACGCGGTGCCTGCACGGGCCGGCGTGTCGACGCACATGCCGTCTTCGCACGTGACGACGCGGCACTCGTCGGGCGCGGGACAGTCGCCTTCGCTGCGACACTGCGGCGGCGAGGTGTCGCTGCTCGAATCGACCGGCGTCGTCGTCTCGACCGTGGTGTCGGGGCTCGTCGTCGTCGCCGTCGTCGTCGGCGTGGTGGTCTCGAGCGTGGTCTCGACCGTGCCGCTGCTGTCGCTGCCGCCGGTGCTGTCCTCGGCGGTCATGTTGTGGGTGACTTCGGGATCGAAGCAGGCGGTCAGCCCCGAGGCGCCGAGCACGAGCAAGAGATGACGGTGATCACGACGAAGCGAATGCACGAGGCCCATGGTAGCGGCAGCGATCGGGCGTTCACAATCTGATAGCGTCCGCGATGTGAGCCCCAGCCTTCGCCCGGTTCGAACGATCCTCTATACGTTCCTCTTAAATCTCGCGTGCGCAGCCGAGCCCGGCGGGGGCGCGGCATCGAGCGAGGAGTCGGGTGGCGACGGCGGCCGCTGTGTTTCGGATGCGGACGGTCGCGCCTGCCGCTGTGGTGCGGACGTGTCGGAGATCGCGGGATGGCACGAGGTGCCGGCGTGCAGCGATCCTCCGGCCGGTGAAGCGTGGACGTGTTGCGAAGGCGGAGGGTCGTGCGCGTGCGGAGTGCCGCGCTGTCTGACGTTCGCGGGCGATCGCTGTCTGTGCGGCGCGTTCGTCGAGACGCCACCCGACGCGCTCGGCGAAGTCGACTCGTGTTCGGCGCTCATCTGCTGCAACCGCGGGGACGAGTGCGAGTGCTCGGGCGTCGTGCTGACGTGCACCGAAGAAGGCACGGTCGACGAGTGCACGCCGCCCGCCATCGGCGCCTGCGCCGAGGGGGGCGCGTCGGTCATGGGCTGCGAGGCGCCGTAGGCCCGGCGGCGGCCTCCCGCTGCGCACCGCGCTCGCGAAGTCTGGTAGCATCTCGACTCCGAGACGAACATGGCCAATCTCGTCGAACGCATCGCCGCGCATCAGGACTACAAGAAGTACGAGGACCTGCACTGGAGCGGGTCGTTCGAGGACTACCTCGAGCTCGTGCGGAAGAACCCCCGCATCGCTCGCACTGCGCACGAACGTCTCTACGACATGATCATCTCGCACGGCAGCGAGGAGTACGTCGACAACAAGAAGAAGGTCACGCACTACTGCTTCTTCGACGACGAAGCGCACGGTGGACGTGATGCGATCTTCGGGCTCGACATCCCGCTCATGCGCCTCGTCGCGGTGCTCAAGGCCGCGGCCATGCGGTACGGCACCGAGAAGCGCATCCTGCTGCTGCACGGTCCGGTCGGCTCCGCGAAGAGCACCATCGTGCGCCTGTTGAAGCAGGGCATCGAGGAGTACAGCCACACGCCCGAAGGCGCGCTGTTCACCTACGAGTGGGTGCTGCCGCCCGAGCTCCGCTACCTCACCGCGGGCCAGGAAATCTTCCCCTCGGCGATGCACGAGGAGCCGCTCAAGCTGATCCCGCCCGAGTGGCGCGAGAAGGCGATCACCGAGCTCGGGCTCGAGCGCGACGGCTACCGCCCGCACGTGCGCGGCGAGCTCAACCCCGCGTGCCGCTACATCTTCACCGACCTGCTCGCGCACTACAAAGGCGACTGGGCGCAGGTGGTGAAGCACATCCGCGTGAAGCGCTTGCTCATCAGCGAGCAGAACCGCGTCGGCATCGGCACGTTCCAGCCCAAGGACGAGAAGAACCAGGATTCCACCGAGCTCACCGGCGAGATCAACTACCGCCGCATCGCCGAGTACGGCAGCGACTCCGATCCGCGCGCGTTCAACTTCGACGGTGAGTTCAACGTCGCCAACCGCGGCATCGTGGAGTTCGTCGAGATCCTGAAGCTCGACGTCGCATTCTTGTACGACCTGCTCGGCGCGACGCAGGAGCAGAAGATCAAGCCCAAGAAGTTCGCGCAGACCGACATCGACGAGGTGATCATCGGCCACACCAACGAGGCCGAGTACCAGCGACTGTTGGAGAACCGCTTCATGGAAGCGCTCCGCGATCGCACGGTGAAGATCGACATCCCGTACATCACCAAGCTCACCGAAGAGATCAAGATCTACACGAAGGACTACAACCCCAAGCGCGTGCGCGGCCGCTTCATCGCGCCGCACACGCTCGAGATGGCCGCCATGTGGGCCTGCCTCACGCGCTTGGAGGAGCCCAAGAAGCACCAGCTGTCGCTGTTGCAGAAGCTCAAGCTGTACGACGGCAAGACCCTGCCCGGCTTCACGCAAGACACCGTGAAGGAGCTGCGCAAGGAAGCCAACCGCGAGGGCATGGACGGCATCTCCGCGCGCTACGTGCAGGACAAGATCGCCAACTGCCTCGTCAGCGATCGCGGGCAGATGAGCATCAACCCGTTCATGGTGATGAACGAGCTCGAGTCGGGGCTGCGCAGCCACTCGCTCATCAACAGCGAGGACGATCGCAAGCGCTTCGGCGAGCTGCTCGCGGTGGTGAAGCAGGAGTACGAGGACATCGTGAAGAACGAGGTCCAGCGTGCGATCAGTGCCGACGACGAGGCCATCGCGCGCCTGTGCGGCAACTACATCGACAACGTGAAGGCGTACACGCAGCGCGAGAAGGTCAAGAACCCGTACACGGGTCAGGACGAGGAGCCCGACGAGCGGCTGATGCGATCGATCGAGACCAAGATCGACATCCCCGAGAGCCGCAAGGACGACTTCCGCCGCGAGATCATGAACTACATCGGCGCGCTGGCCATCGAGGGCAAGCAGTTCGACTTCCGCACCAACGAGCGGCTCTACAAGGCGCTCGAGCTCAAGCTGTTCGAGGATCAGAAGGACAGCATCAAGCTCACCAGCTTGGTGTCCAACGTGGTCGACAAGGAAGCGCAGGAGAAGATCGAGGTCGTGAAGCAGCGGCTCATCCGCAACTACGGCTACGACGAAATCTCCGCGACCGACGTGCTCACCTACGTGGCCTCGATCTTCGCGCGCGGCGAGATCAAGGGCGACTAGTGGCGGCCGGGGTCGCGATCGAGATCCCCGAGAAGACCGCGGTGCTCCTGGTGACGCTCGCGCAGGAGCTCGGCGCGGCGACGCCGGGGGCAGTCGTGTCGCAAGCGTTGGGGCTGTTGCAGATGGTGCGACAGGCCAAGGCGCGAGGGCAGCGGATCGTGATCAAGGACGGCGAGCGCGAGATCGACCTGGCGTTGTAGCCGCGCTACCCTTGCGAGATGGATCGGACCATCGGCGATCTCGCGTTTTTGTTCATCACCTTCGCGCACGCCACCGACGGGGCGCTCACCGGCGAGGAGATGCGCGTGCTCGCGACGAAGCTGCGCGAGTGGGCCCCGGACGCGACGCTCGAGTCGATCGGCGAGACCATCAAGAGCACGGTCGAGGCGTACAAGCAGATCCCCGCGCGCGGCGAGAAGCTCGCGAAGGCGGGCAACTGCGCCGACGCGCTCGCGAAGTCGCTCGACGCGACGCAGCGCGCGACGGTGGTCGCCCAGCTCCGCGAGATCGCGGAGGTCGACGGCAAGATCACCGTCGAAGAAGACGCCTTCTTGGCCGAAGTGAAGCTCCGCCTCGGCGCGTGACGCTCGTGCGCCTCAGGGCGGGCACGGGTCGCCGCAGCTCTCGTACTGGCAGTTCTGCAGATCCTGCAGGCCGGCCGGCATCATCATCAGCATGCAGGTCTCGGTGAAGCAGGTGACCGGCTCCGTGCCTGCGGCGACGCACTCGACGTAGCACGTGCAGTCGGCATCCTCGTAGCAGGTCTCGAGCGCTGCGCAGCACGCATCGCGCGTGCACATCCAGCATGCGTCGTCGGTGCGATGCGGATCGCAGACGGCGACGCCGCCCGTGGTTCCGCTCTCGCTCGAGCTGCCTGCGCTCGTCGTATCGCCGCTCGACGTTTCGCTGCTTTCGGCGAGTGTGGTCGTCTCGGCGTCCGTGCTGGTCTCGTCGGGGCCCGAGGTCGTGCTGGTCGTGGGATTCGTCGTCGTCGCGCTGGTCGAAGACGTCGCATCGCCCGTGCTCGTGTCGAGCGGCGTCCCCTCGTCGTTGCCGGTGGGGTCGCCGGTCTGCGACTCGATGCAGGCCGCGAGCATCACGACGGAGACCGAAATCGAGCGCGCGCATCTGTGCATCCCGGCAGCTTTGCATCGCGCCCACGCGCGAGCCAGCCAGTCGCACCGAACGCGGTACCGAGGAGCAATCCGAGCGGCGCGTCGCTACGTACGCAAGGCGTGACGCGGATCGGGATCGTCGGGGTGGTCGTGCTCGGAGCGTGTGCGAGCGCGCCGGCGCCCGCGGACTTCGTCGTCGCCGAGACCGGGACGACCCTCGCACGCGACGTGACGTCGAGCTCGGGAGAGAGCGGGTCGTCGTCGTCCTCCTCGACGAGTGGTGGGCCGGCCTCGCAGCGTACGAGCGTCGTGATCCGCGGTGCGAACGTCGTCGGACTCGGTGAGGTCGACGTGCTCGTGCGTGGCGGTCGCATCGCGCAGGTCGGGGCGATCGCCGACCGCATCGACGCCGAGGTCGTCGACGAAGCCGGGCACTTCGTCGTGCCGGCGTTCGTCGACAGTCACGTGCATCTCTCGTACGCCTTCGATGCGCGCACGCTCGCGAAAGGTGGCATCGCGGCTGCGGTCGATCTCGCCGCACCGATCGACGCGCTCGCGCAGCCCAGCGATCCGATCGTGTTGCTCGGCGCCGGTCCGATGATCACCGCGGTCGGTGGCTACCCCACGCAGAGCTGGGGCGCCGGCGGCTTCGGGCTCGAGGTCGCCGGAGTGGAGGAGGTGCGCGACGCGGTCGATCGCGTCGTCGATGCCGGCGCTGCTGTCGTGAAAGTTCCGATCGGTACCGGCCCCGTGCTCGGGCACGACGAGCTCGTCGCGCTGGTCGAGCGCGCGCACGCCCGCGATCGCAAGGTCGTCGCACACGCGCTCACGGATGCCGATGCGCGCGAAGCCGCGGCGGTCGGCGTCGACGTGCTCGCGCACACGCCCATCGAAGCGCTGGCCGACGACACCGTGCTCGCGTGGTCGAACCGCGCAGTGATCACGACGCTCGATGCCTTCGGTGCGCGCCCGGAGACGCTCGACAACCTCAGTCGGCTGCGTGCAGCGGGCGCGACGATCCTCTACGGCACCGACCTCGGCAACACCGGCATCCCCGCGATCGATCACAACGAGATCGATGCGCTGCGTGCCGTCGGGCTCGATGGCGCGGACATCATCGCAGCCGGCACCGCCACGCCCGCGGCCTTCTGGAATCTCGAAGGCCTCGGCACGATCACCAAGGGCGCGCGCGCGAGCTTCCTCGTCGTCGAGCAGGATCCCCGCGAAGATCCGCAGACGCTCACGGCACCGCTCGCCGTCTGGATCGACGGCGCGCTGCAACCGCAAGGCTTCACTGCCGGCGGAGAGCTCGCGCCCTAAGCACAGCTCCCGCAGCCGAAGCTCTCGACCTCGCTTCCGCAGAGGTCGTCCCACTCGACGTCGCAGCACCACGAGTCGCCCGCGCACACGCACGACTCGATCTCGGCATCCGCGGCGCAGCCGGTGCCGGCCTGCGCGACGCAACATTCGCTCGCACCACCGCCGTCGTCGGTGCCACCGGCATCGGTCGCACCGCCGTCGTCGGTCGTGCCGGGATCCGTCGTCGCACCCCCACACGCGCCGCAGCCGAGCGAGTCGACCTCGCCGACGCAGATGTCGTCCCACGCGGTCGCGCAGCAATAGTTGTCCTCCGCGCACACGCACGACTCGATCGTCGCGTCGGCGCAGCCCGGCTCCGCGGTCTCGGTGCAGCAGTCGCCACCACCACCGCCATCGCTCACGCCACCGTCGTCGGTGGTGCCGCCGTCGTCGGTGGTGCCCGCACCATCGTCGGTGCCACCACCTCCGCCGCAATCACCACAGCCGAGCGAGTCGACCTCGCCCGCGCAGATGTCGTCCCACGCGGTGTCGCAGCAGTAGCTGTCCTCGGCGCACACGCACGACTCGACCGCGGGCGCAGTGCAACCGGTGCCCGCATGCGCGCTGCAGCAGTCGCCGACGCCGGCACCACCTTCGTCGCCCGCGCTGGGATCGGTCGGATCGTCGCTCTCGCCACCATCACCGGGACCGGTCTCGCCCGCGCCGGTCTCTTCGCCGGCGCTCGGATCGCTGCCGCCATCGGTCGACGGATCCGGCGGCTGATCATCGCCGCCGCCCGAGTCGCCGCTCGGATCGTCGCACGTGCCGCACATGTTCTCGACGACGAGCGACGCGCACAGATCGTCCCACGTCATCTCGCAGCAGAACGAGTCCTGCGCGCACACGCACGACTCGATCGCCGCATCGCTGCAGCCTGCGCTGTCGTGACCGACGCAGCAATCACCGGTGCCGGGCGCCGGCGGACCGTCGTCGCTCGGTGGATCGTCACCACCATCGTCGTCGACCGGACCGGTGAGCCCTTCGTCGTCGCTCTCGTCGTCGCCGGTGTCTTCACCGGCACTGCCACCGATCGTGTAGCTGGAGCCGAAGCTCTCGACGAGCCCCGCGCCCTTCGTGCACGAGACGATTGCGAAGAGCGAGAGCCATGGCGAGGCGGAGCGAAGCGCAGCACGAAACGGCATCGACGTAGTCCCCCGTAGACGCCCAGCACCTTAGCGATGCGAGCGTCTTCGTTACCGCGCATCTGCGATCGCTACGTCGTTTGCTCGGATCGCCCAGCAATCGCGGCACGCCTTGGTCGAGTCGCCCACCCGAAGCCGGCTCTGCGCGTGCTCGCTGGGCGATCTGCCAAACGCGAAAGACGGCCGCGTACGGCCCCCAGCGGGCTGCGCCCGACGCGGCCGGGAGATCGTGCTGTGATCCCGATCCCGCCGCGAGGTGATCGTCGCACGGTGCGGGGACACCAACGGATCGAGATGCAACCCCGCGCCATCCTCCTCGCTGCGCTCTCGCAGCTCGCCGCGTGCCCCTTCTTCGGCATCGGCGGCGACGACGGTGGTGGACCAGGCGGCGTGCAGATGGGCGGCGACTTCGAGCTCGATCCCAGCTGCGAGCTCGACGACATGCTCGAGGTGGAGCTCGGCGACGGCAGCGAAGGCTTCGTCGCGCTCGGCGAAGGCCAGAGCCCGACGACCCACCACGGACCGCAGGGCGGCACGCACATGTGGCTCGGTGTTCGCATCGGCAACCTCGCGCTCGATCGCTACGAGATGGTGCGCGTGACGACGGGCATGTTCGATCCGGCGCAGTGCGAGCCGCTCGGTGAGCCCTGCGAGACACCGGCCGCGTGGCACACCGGACAGTGGGTGCTCGGCGACGACGAGCACCTCGACGCGATCGACGAGCACACGATCGAGCAAGCCGAGCTCACCGCGGTGTTCGACATCCACGGTCAGGAGCTCGTGCTGCAGGCGTGGGTCGAAGATCCGTGCGGTCAGGTCGGGCTCGCACAGCAGCGTTTCGTCGCGGACGACTAACGCGATCGCATCGCGAGCGCGGTCGGATGCGGACGCACGAGCGCGCGCTGACGCTCGGCCCAGCGCGGGCGCTCGGGCAGCCGACCATCGATCGCGGGATGCGGCAACACGAGCTTGCGCTCGACCATGCGATGGTGGCGATGCGACATCGCGATGCCGAGATCCATGAGGATCGCAGCAGCGACGAGCGCACCGGTCTCCGCCGCGCCTTCCATGAAGCCCTGATACTCGAGCGAGGTGTGCTCGCCGCAGAAGTGCACGTTGCCTTCGCGCGCACCTTCGAGGCCGTAGAACGCCCACTGCCCCGGTCGGTAGCACGCGTAGCTGCCGAGGTTGTGCTCGTAGCTCGGCCAGTGCATGCGCACCGCAGTGCCGGCGACATACTGCGCGCCGGCGCCGGGATACACCTCGTCGATGCCGGGCACGACGACGCTCGTGTACCACGCCTCGGCTTCACCCTCGCCGCACGCGACGCCTTGGTCGCCACCGAGGAAGTTGGTGAGCAGCCCACCCTCGCCGGGCTGCCCCACCGAAGTGTCCCAGGTCTGCTGCATCGGTAGATCGCTGGTGACGCTGCCCGCTGCGTCGTACTGCGTCCGCCAGTGTCGCGACGTGAACGCGCCCATCAGCTTCGCGTTGGTGCCGTAGCCGAGCTCGGCGATCACCTGACGCTTCTCGTCGGTGAGCGTGAGCGCGGTGAGATCGACCTGGCGCAGCCGCGTGAACGGCAGCGCGAACACGAGGTGATCGGCCTCGACCTCCATCGGCCCGCTCGCGCCGTCGAAGGAGAGCACGTAGCCACCGCCTTCGCGATCGCGCGCGCGCACGAGCGCGACCCCGGTGTGCACGTAGCCTTCGAGCGCTTCCGCGAGCTTCTCGGGGAACGTGCCGCTGCCGAGATGCGTGTGGAAGCGTTCGTCGGAGATGCCGAAGATGTGGAACTCGTCGGTCTCGGTGCCGATGAGGTAGATGAGATTGAGGCACGACTGCTGGTCGAGCTCGAGCCCGTACTCGCCGCGGTACGCGTTGGCGAGGATCGCGTGCAGCTCCGCATCGGGCACGTTGTCGTCGAGCCACTGCGACAGCGGGATCGCGTCGAGCATCGCGTACGCGTCTTCGTCGTTGTCGGCCATCTCGACCAACGCATCGAACATCGGCGCGAGCGGAGCGAACTGCTCGATCACGGTGGTCTCGGGCACCGCCATGCCCGCGACCCACCAGGTGTCGAGCACGGTGTCCGGGCCGAACGAGTCCTCGCGCAGGTCGATCTGGATCTCGAATTCTTCCGCGAGATCGAAGAGCGTCTGGTGCACGGTGTCGATGAACTCGCCGCCGAGCTCCGCGACCTGGCCGTCGGGGAACATGCCGCGCGCGGTGTACATGCGCCCGCCCGCGCGATCGCTCGACTCGTACACGATCGCGTCGACGCCGACCTCGCGCAGGCGATGCGCGCAGTGCAGGCCCGCCGTGCCGCCGCCGATGATCGCGATGCGCGGACCGTCCGGACCACCGGTGTCGTCGGTGCTGCCCGACGAGTCGGCCGCGTCGCCGTCGTCACCCGAGCCGCAGCCACCCGCGACGAGCGCTGCACCGAGCACGCCGCGCATCGCATCGCGGCGGCCCATCGCTGCGTGCACCCAGGCCGCGACCGCGCGCGGCTCGGTGATGCCTTCGTCGCGTGCGACGCGACACAGCGCCGCCATGCGACGCAAACGCGAGAACAAGGTCGTCCTGGCCATAGGCCCACGCTTGTAGCATCCCGGCCGGGAACTCTGCGACCCGGAAGTGGTCTGGCGAGTCGTGTCGCGCCGCTTGCTCGCTGCGCTGGTGATCGCGTGCGCGTGTGCGCGACCACAGGTCGCCACGCCGCCGCGCACGATCGCGCCACACCGCGCACCCGAGCTGCTCGACCTGCTCGACGGTGCGGATCTGCCCAACCCGCTGGGCTGGGCACGCGTCGAGCGGATGGTGTTGCAGGACCACGAAGGACTCCCGCGCTGCCGCTACGCGTGGGTGCAACGCGGGCGCGAGCGCGCGATCGAGATCGGCGACGACCTCGACATCGACTGGGCGGGCACATGGTTCGCGCAGTGGCCGATGCACATGCGCGTCGCGGACGATGCGTACGACCACGTGGAGATGCCGGTGCGGCTCGCGAAGGCGAACGTGCTCGGTGCGAATCGCCAGCCGCTCGCCGAGCGCCCGAGCGATCTGCTGCTCGAGGTCACCGCGGAGCTCGACGATCGCCCGCGCTGCGCCCCGCTGCAGCCCCACGACATCGCGTCTGCGATCATGCGCGCGACCTGGGTGCGCGCGCTCGGACACGCAGCGCTCGCGGCACGCATGGTCGATCAGCGACCGCGCGAATGGAGCGAGGAGCTGATGCGTGCGCGCATCGCCGACGCGCTCGTCGAGGTCGCGATGGACGGGCTGCGTCAGGGCATGCCACGCGCGCGTGCGCGGCCGTTGCTCGCGCACGCGCGCATGATCTGTCGCGGCCGCTCGGGCGACACCGCCGAGGCACTGCTCGAGGTGCTCGGCGACGATCCGATCGGGGTCCCGGCGAGCGACGATCCCGATGCGCTCGTCGCATGGCTCGCCGACGATCTGCGCTTTCCGATGCTGCGCTACGATCCCGATCGTCGGCGCGACGAGCTGGGCTGGCGCGCGGATCAAGGCCCGCGCAGCCCCGCGTTCGAGCTGATCGCGATCGGGTGGCGCGCGCTGCCGGCGTTGCTCGACGCGCGCGAGCAGCTGCTGCGTCAGGGTCGAGTCGTGACCGCGCCCGATGGCACGCGCTCGTTGCCGACGACCGGCACGCTCGTGCGCCGCGTCGTGTCCGTGATCGCGGGGCGAGCCTTCGCGGACGATGCCGCGATGCGCACGTGGTGGGCGCACGCGCGCGCACACGACGAGCTCACCGCGATGCTCGCGAACCTGCGCGACCCGGACGCGCACCTCGGGCACAGCGTCGCGCGCATCGCCGCGCTCGCGCCGGCGCGCACCATCGCCGCGATCGAAGCGGTGTGGCCCACGCTGGACGATCGTCGACGCGCCGGCGTGATGCATGCGCTGCTCCGCACCGACTCGCACGCGCTGCCGGGTCACGCGCGGCTGGTCGCGCGCGCACTCGACTCGC
>DASZPU010000397.1:0-2702 GCA_035550195.1 Nannocystaceae bacterium | reverse complement strand
AGCAGCTCGTCGAAGTCGAGCTCGGGGTGCTCATGCATCGCGGCATCGAGCGCGACGAGATACACCCACGTGATCGTCGCGTGGTACTTCTGCGGCGCGCCGAAGCACGCCGCGAGCCGCTGGATGCCGGCGGCGTAGCGTGCGATCGCCTGCTCGAGCGACAGCTCGCGCAGGTAGCAGAACGCGACGAACAGGTGCTCGCGATGCCGGAACTGCTCCGGTCGCAGCTCACAGCGCTCGAACGCGACGACGAATGGATCGTCCAGCCCGGCCATGGTCGATATGTACCACGGTACCTGGCGCTGCTCAGGTAACGAGCAGGATGGCGGTCGAGAGCACCGCAGCGACCAGCCAGCACGCGAGCATCAGCGCGACCGCCGGGGGCGCGGGCTGGGGGCAGGGGTTGAGCGGGCGGATCGTGACCAGGGTGCGCGGACGATCCGGTAGCGGCGACGACTTCGCGACCATCAGCGGGATGAGCAGCGCGACCAGTGGCGACGGTTCCTCGAAGACATCCACGAGCGGCGTGCTCGCGGGCGCTTCGTCGACGAGCTCGACGTCCGCCCACCAGATCTCGGTCGTGATCTCCGCGGCGATCGACTCGGGCGCGAGCTGCAGCGGCTGCGCCGGCGTCGGCACGTGCGACTCGTCGAATTCGATCTCGACGATGCCCTCGCTCAGCTCGCGACGATGGAACTTCAGCGTCGGCAGGCTCTCGTCGAACGCACCGAGGTTGCGCTCGACGAGCTGCAACGCCGGCGGCTTCGGCAATACACCGGTGGCGACGAGCGCCAGTGGATCGATCGCAGGAAATGACCACGCACTCGCATCGCGACGGCGCACCATCGAACCCTCCAACGTTCGCGCAAGCTAGCACGCGTGCACGTGCGAAGGAGCGCAGCGCACCGTGCTCGGCACGAATGTGCAAGTCGCATCGCGAATGTGCGAGTTGCCCAGCGCGATCAACAACCCGCGCCGTTGCACTCGCCTTCGCGCGGCGTCGCGTTGCCGACACCCATCGCACACCACTGCGGCGTCGTGTCGGGCACGCCCGCGCTCCACGGGCTCTCGCCGTCGGCCAACCAGTAAGGATGGTCGAGCCAGAAGCGCCACATGCCGAGGAAGGGCGTCGCGTCGGGGTAGGGCGGCTCGAACGGCGGCTCGGAGTGCCCACAGTTGTGCACGCACTCGAGGATCGGATGTCCGTCGGCGACCAGGTTCATCTCGAGATCGTGCGACGTGTTCTGGAAGTCGATCGCGACGCAGAAGTCGCTGGGCCCGCCCCACAGCACCATCGCCGGCATGATGTGCGGCGAGCCGCCCCACGGCCGCACGAGCCCGCTCGTGCCGCCCGACAGCGAGATGAACGACGACAGATACTCGCCGCGCGACGACGCGAGCTGATCGGTGAAGAGCGCACCGGCCGAGACGCCCGCGCTCGACACACAGTTCACGTCGATCGGCACGGTCTGGGCGACGCACGCGAGCAGGTCGTCGAAGAACAGGAACTCTTCGTCCATGCGCGCCTGGGGATCGATCGGCGTGAACGGCCACTTGAAGACGAGGTCGCCCTTGTTGTCGGGGACGATCGCGACGAAGCGCAGCTGATCTGCAGCGTTCTGCAGGTCGGCCTTGTCGAAGAAGTCCTGGGGATCGCCGCCCAGCCAGTGCCACAGGAATACGATGGGGAACACCTCGTCGGGCTGCGCATCGCTCGGCTGCACGTAGATGAAGCGGCGCGCGTTGCCGCCGCTCATGAAGCCCTCGTTCCACCCCGACACGAACGTCGGGCACGTGCCGCCGGAGTACGCGGGCAGAGGCGGGGGCGCTTCGGCGCCTTCGGGCGGCGGATCGCCGCACGCGACGTCGATGATGCCGCCGGTATCGGTCTCGCCACCGCTGCTCGTGTCGGGGTCGACGTCGCCGCTCGACTCCGATCCGGTCGTCGATGCGCTCGTGCTCGCGCTCGTCGCCGGCATCGTGGTGCTCGGTCCCGACGTCGACACCGTCGTCGTGTCGCTCGACTCGCCGCTCGAACCTTCCGTGCCCTCCGCGCCCGGCGACCCGTCACCGCCTCCACACGCACACGACCAAGCGGCGAGGAGGAGTGCGAGTCGGCGCGGTGTCGTCATGTCGTCGTCGATCCGGTGGAGGGGTCGGTGGTGCTGCTGCTTCCGGGATCCGTCGTCGGGTCGGTCGTCGTCGTGGGATCCGTGGTCGGATCCGTCGTGGTGGGATCGGTGCTCGGATCCGTCGTCGTGGGATCCGTGCTCGGATTCGTCGTGTCCGTGCCCGGCGTCGTCGTGCTGGTCGGACCGGTCGTCGGATCGACCCCGGTCTCGCCCGTCGGAGCCGTGGTTGCCGACGCGCCCGAGGTTCCGGCGCTCGCTTCGGCGCCGCTGTCCTCGTACAGCTCGGTGTTCGGTGACATCTCGTTGCCGGTGTACGGCCCGCCGATCTGCGTGCACGCAGCGATCGCGATGAGGGCCGCAGCACCCGCCACATACCGGATACGAGCCGCCATTTCGGCAATCGTCGCGCCTTGCGTCACCTACGGTCAAGCGCGGCGAGTTTTTGCTAGCCTTCGCACGACAATGAGGGACCGGGCATGAACGAGATCTTCGACCGCGTGCTGCAGGCTGCGCGCAAGCTCGGGGCCTCGGACGTACATCTGAAGGTCGGGCTCCCACCCGTATTCCGTA
>DASZPU010000396.1:0-2573 GCA_035550195.1 Nannocystaceae bacterium | reverse complement strand
CGCACCGGCCAGGCCGAGCCCGGCTGCGAGCGCCCACCAGCGTCGGCTCGGCCGCAGCGCGTGGCGCAGTGCGAGCGCGAGCGCGTGCATGCTCGGCCAGCGATCGCTCGGTTGCGGCGCCAGCCCGCGACGCAACACGCTGCGCACGCGCGCCGACGTGGGGCGGAGCGCACGCTCGCTCGGCAACGCGCGATGCAGCGCTTCCCACAGCGCCACGCACCACGCGTACTGATCCGCGCTCGCACTGACGCGTGCACCCGCACGTTGCTCGGGGGCCATGTAGCGCGGCGTGCCGGCCACGTCGCCCGCCGCGGTCGCGACGGCGCGCGCGAGCCCGAAGTCGGTGACGAGCACGCGCATGTCCGCGTGCGTGACGAGGAGGTTGTCGGGCTTCACGTCGGCATGCACGAGCCCGACGTCGTGGATCGCGGAGAGCCCCGACGCGGCCGCGAGATAACCATCGACGATCTCGGTGTCCGAGCGATCGCGTTGCCACGCGCGCATCGTCGTGCCGCGCACGAGCTCCATCACCAGGTAGACGCGCGCGCCGGTCTCGACGACGTCGTACAGCCGCACGACGTTGGGGTGGTTGAGCGCTGCGAGTGCGCGGGCTTCGGAACGGATCGCGGCAGCGTTCACCGCATCCGCGGCGGCGAACAACGCCTTGATCGCGACGTCGCGACCGAGCTCGCGATCGCGCGCCTCGTAGACCACGCCGAAGCCTCCGCGACCGAGCACACCGACGAGCTCGTAGCGTCCGATCGCGGCACCCGGCGCGGCCGCGAGCACGGCCCAGTCCGCGAGCACGGGGGCGCCGTGGGTGTGATGGATCTCGCGACTGCGCGGATCGGCGCAGACCCGACCGATCGCCGCGAGCAGGTGCAGACACGCGTCACAGCGGTCGGCGTGGGCCTCGAGCTCCGCGAGCGCATCGGGCGCGAGTCGATTCGAGATCCACGCCGCGACGATCGCCGAGTCCGCGCAACCCACCTGCGAGAAGAGACGAAATCATCGCGCGACGGTTGCGACCGCAGCCGCGCCGTCCGTCTACTCCCGTGGATGGAGGTCGACGATCTCGCGCTCGCGCGTGGCGCCCTGCGTGGCGACGTCGACGCGGTCGCCACGTTCGAGCAGCGCTTCGCACCCGAGCTCCGCCGCGTGATCCAGCGCCTGGGCGCCGGCGACGAGCTCGACGATCTGCTGCATGTGTTGCTCGCGCGCCTGCTGGTCGGCACCGACGACAAGCCGGCCAAGCTCGCGAGCTATCGCGGCGACGGCTCGTTGCACGGATGGGTGCGCGCGGTCGCGACGCGAGCCGTCATCGATCATCTCCGCGGCCGGCGTGCGCGTGCGCCCGTGGTGCCGCTGGTCGAGTCGGGGCTCGTGCATTCGGCCGCGCTCGAGCGCGGCATCGAGGGCCAGCGCTTCGTCGACGCGGTGCGCTCCGCGACGATCGCCGCGTTCGACGAGCTCACGCCGCGCCAGCGCAACCTGCTGCGCCACGCGACCTTCCACCGGCTCGGCATCGACGAGCTCGCGGTGATCTATCGCGTGCATCGCACGACCACCGCGCGTTGGCTGCAGCGCACGCGCGAGTCGTTGCATGCTGCGATCGCGGCGAAGCTCGCGACCGCGACCAGCATTGCGCGAGACGACGCGGCGAGCGTGCTGCGCGAGGCCGCGGGCGCAGCGGACGTCAGCCTGCGCAGCGTGCTGGCGAGCGCGTTCGAGCACGAAGGCGACGACGCTCGACTTTAGCCGCGGTCCGCTGTACGACCCGAGGCGATGGCGATCAGCACCAAGCCTGCCTCGGGCATGCGGGACTACCTCCCCACCGATCTGGCGCGGCGCAACCATGTGGTCGGCATCGTGCGCGAGGTCTACGAGCGCTACGGCTTCGTGCCGCTCGAGACCCCGGCGATCGAGAGCGTCGAGATCCTGCTCGGCAAGTACGGCGAGGACGAGAAGCTCATCTATCGCATCTTGCACCGCGGCGAGGAGCTGCAGCGCGTGATCACAGGTGGCAAGGCGATCGATGCCGACGCGCTGTCCGATCAGGCGCTGCGCTACGATCTCACCGTACCGCTCGCGCGCGTCGTCGCGCAGTACGGCAACGAGCTGCCGCGCTTCTTCAAGCGCTACCAGATCCAGCCGGTGTGGCGCGCCGATCGTCCGGGCAAGGGTCGCTTCCGCGAGTTCTACCAGTGCGACGTCGACATCACCGGCACCGAGAGCCCGATCGCGGAGGCCGAGGTGTGTGCCGCGGCGAGCGACGTGCTCGATCGACTCGGCTTCGACGACTATCGCATCGCGCTCAACCACCGCGGGCTCTTGCGCGCGCTCGTGCGCGCGGCCGGCATCGACGCGACGCTCGAAGGTGTGTCGCTGCAAGCGATCGACAAGCTCGACAAGATCGGCAAAGACGGCGTGCTCGCCGAGCTCGCGCAACGCGGCATCGGAGAAAACGCGGGCACGCAGCTGCTCGCGCTCATCGCCCGGCCCGACGAAGAGCACGACGACGCACGCCTCGCCGCGTTGGTCGAGTCGGTGCGCGACGACGAAGGTCGCGCGGC
>DASZPU010000395.1:0-8140 GCA_035550195.1 Nannocystaceae bacterium | reverse complement strand
CGAGCGCGACCGGAGCGCGCATCAAGTAGCGCGTGAGCCGGGCGAGCGACACGCGTGCATCGGGCGCGATGCGTTCCATCGCGTGCACACCGAAGCCGTCGCGACGCGCACCGGCACCGACGCGCGTCGGCGCGCTCGCATCGAGCTGCTCGACCCGATCGATCTGCAATCGCCGCACCGCCGTGCCGACCTCCGGACCTTGCGCGAGCGACTGGGCGATCGACAGCGTCGCGAGCGAGTGCTCGACCCCGCGCTTGCGACCGAGCCGCGCGACGATGCGCTCGCGCACCGTGCGAGCGAGCCCGATCAGCTGCTCGGGCTCGGGCTCCGCGAGCATCGGCATGAACGTCGCCGGCTTTCCGCGCGCGCCCCCGCAATACACGCCGTCGAGCACGAGCGCGTGCACGTGCACCTTCAGATCGAAGAGCTGACCGACGCGATGCACGAGGCTGGCCGCGCCGCCTTGCACCGGCCCCTGCGGTAGCTCGCCACAGCGCGCTTGCACCCACGCGAGCAGCTCGGCCACGAACACGCGACACAGCTCGGCGACGAGTCGCTGATCGAACGCCGACGTGGCGCGCAGACCTTCGGGCAGCGTGAGCACCCAATGCCGCACCGGCACGCGCGGGATCGCGGCGAGCAGCTTGCTGGCCGCGCGCTCGTCGTGGGCACACGCCGCTTCGCAGCGGCCCGCGCAGCGAAAGCGCAACACGCCTCCGCTGCCGCACGCGCTGCAACGCAGCTCGGCTCGCCCCGCACACGGCAAGCGCTCGCCGACCCAGCGCCGCACCAATGCGCGCGGCAAGTCGTCGTCGTGATCAGGGCTCGCACGCGCGATCGTTCCACCATCGATGCCGAGCAACTCGAGTTGATCGAGCGATGCCTTCGCACGTCGGCTGGCCATACGCGCGCGAGCTGCGAGCGACGTGCCACCGCGGCGCCGCGTGAAACGACGATGCCTTCGCGACGCGGACGTCGGCGCGGGTGGCCCGGATCCTGGCCGCCCGGCCCGAATTCGGGCCAGCTGGCCGGGCCACCCTGGCCACCCCGAATTTCGATCATCAGGTGGGACGCGCGAGGCCGAGGAGCGAGCACCGCAGCAGGAACATCAAACCGATCGCGGCGAGCGCGACGAGCAAGTTCGTCGCCACCTGGCGACGACGTCGTGCGCACTCGATCGACCAGCCGCCTGCGAGCTCGGCGTCGTCCACGAGCGACGCCCGCGTGCGGCGGTCGACGAGCGTGGCGAGCCCGAGCACCGCGAGCGCGAGCGCGGCGGGGGCGAGCGCAGCGAGGGCCGGGAGTGCGAGCAGCGAACGCGCGACCGCGCCGACCCACGCCCCGACCGCTGCGACGACCGCTGCGCTGGCGAGCACTTCGCCGTGGCGAAGGCTCGCGGGCACGCGTCGAACGGGTACGGCCGCCGGCTCGCGGTAAGGGTCCATCGCAAGTGGAGTGTCGCGCGGACGGGATTCGATCCTTATATATCGGCGGCCGGGTATCATCGCTGCCTCCGCGTGGCGGTCACGCTCGAGCTGAAACCTCCCATCGTCGTGCGCACGCATGCGACGGGCGCGGTCTATGCATTCCCCCTCGGCGACCCCACGCTCGTGTGTCGCGCCGAGAGCGTCGCCGATGCGCTGTCGATGCAGACGCTCTTCCTCACCGAGCATCTCGCGAAGCTGCCCGCGGATCGACTCGCGAGCTTCACGTGTCCCGACGACGCGCGACTGCACGAGATCCCCGTCGAGGTGCCGCGCGAAGATCTCGCGCGCCGCTTCGGCATCGACCGCGCCATCGCGATCGGCTGCGTCGCGATCCCCGATCGCGATGCGCAGTGGGTGCTCGTGCTCCCGCTCGGCGTCACGGTGTGGGTCGCACCCGGCGAGTCGCTCGAACGCCGCGTCGCCGACGAAGTCGTGCGTCAGGTCGGCGCGCGCGAGCCCTCGCCCGCGCAGTGGCTGCGGCTGTTGCCCGCGGTGCGCACCGAGCTGGTGCGCATCGACGTGCGGGTGAAGCGAAACGATCACGACGACCTCGGTGCGCGCGCGAGCACGCGACGTGCGAGGCTCGGCGAACGTTCGCGCACCGACGCGCGCAAGCTGCTCGAGAGCGTCGGCACCGACGTGCTCGAAGCGGTCGCGAAGCGTCGCCCCGCACAAGTGGTCGGCCGTGACGCCGAGATCCGTCGCGTCGCCGCGCTCTTGTCCGGCGACGAGCGTAGCGGTGTCGCGCTCGTCGGCCCGCCGCTCGCGGGCAAGACCGCGGTGTTCGAAGGCCTGCTCTCGCAGGCGATCGTGCCCTTCCGTGCGCGTCCGGTCTTCGGCACCTCGGGCGCACGCATCGTCGCAGGTCAGTCGGGCTTCGGTCAGCTACAGGAGCGCGTCGCGGAGGTGATGCGCGCGGCCGAGCTGCTCGATGCCGTGCTCTACTTCGACAACCTCGCCGATCTGTTCGCGGGCAAAAGCGGCGGCATGGAGGACCTCGCCACCGCGCTGCGACCGTGGATCGTCGAAGCCCGGGTGCGCATCGTCGGCGAGAGCACGCCCGCGGCGTTCGAGCAGCACGAGAAGCAGCACGCCACCCTGCTCTCCTGCCTGCATCGTGTCGCGATCGAGCCGCTCGATGCCGCGACCACGCGGTCGTTGCTCGAGCGCCGCAACGAGCACGTGCGTCGACGCGATCCCAAGCGCCCCACGCTCGCGACCGCTGCGATCGCACCGCTGGTCGAGCTCGCCGAGCGCTACCTCGTCGATCAGGCCTTCCCCGGCAAGGCGGTGCGCTTGTTCGACGAGCTGCGTGCGGTGCACGAGCACGACGTCGACGAGCAGGGCCGACCGCACGTCATCAGCGTGCCCGACGTGCACCGCGCCTTCTCGGTGCGCACCGGCATCCCGATGTTCCTCTTGCGCGACGACGAGCGCATGCGTCGCGACGCGCTCGAGCAAGAGTTCCGTCGCCGCGTCATCGGGCAGCACGAAGCGATCCGTCGCGTCATCGAGACGCTCTGCACCATCAAGGCGCGCCTGCAGCCGCCGGGCAAGCCGCTCGCGAACTTCCTGTTCGTCGGACCCACCGGCATCGGCAAGACCGAGGTCGCGAAGACGCTCGCGCGCATCCTCTTCGGCGCGCCCGACCGACTGCTGCGCTACGACATGAGCGAGTACACCGATCCGTACGCGGCCGAGCGGCTCATCCGCGGCAGCCAGCGCGACGACGGCGAGCTCACCCGCAAGGTGCGACAGCAACCGTTCTGCGTCGTGTTGCTCGACGAGATCGAGAAGGCGCACCCGGCCGTGTTCGATCTGCTGCTGCAGGTGCTCGGCGAAGGCCGCCTCACCGACGCGCGCGGACAGACCACGCACTTCCACAACGCGATCGTCATCATGACCAGCAACCTCGGCGCGGCCCATCGCCCGCGCCACGGCGAGGGTGCCGGGTTCGCGCGCGTCACTGCGGCCGATGCCGACGCCGAGCGCCGCTACTACCTCGAGCAGGTGGATCGCCACTTCCGTCCGGAGTTCGTCAACCGCATCGACGGCATCATCCCGTTCTCGTCGCTCGATCGCGAAGAGATCGCCCGCGTCGCACGCGTGTCGCTCGAACGCATTCGCGAGCGCGGGGCCTTCGCAGAGCGTGGCGTCGAGCTCGACGTCGGCGCGCGCGCGCTCGCATCGCTGGCCGAAGGCGGCTACGCGCCGCAGTACGGTGCCCGCGCGCTGCGGCGCCACCTCGAGGATCGCTTGGTCGCTCCGATCGCGCGGCTGCTCGCGGAGGCGGGCGCCGATGCGAACGATGCCACCGTGCTGATCGGTGCCGACGACGACGAGCTCACCCCGATGATCGCGGCCCGCGAGCTCGATCCGGTGCTGCGCGTGCACGCCGATGCGCTCGCGCTCGCGTTGGTGCGTCGGGCGGGCAAGCGTCCGCCCGGCATCGGCTCCGCGCTCGCACGCATCTCGCGGCTGCGTCGCAACGCCACCGCGACCACGAAGCTGACCGCGATCGAGGATCTGCGCCAGCGCGCGTCCTATCTCACCGCCGATCTCGCGGGCACTCCGAACCGTCGCGGTCGCGATCAGGCGACCACGTTGGCCGCGATGCGCGAGTACCAACGCATCGCGGATTCGCTCGCACGCATCGACGAGGCGGTGCGCGCCCTCGAGGCGGTCGAAGAGCTCGCCGTGCCCGCGGTCGCAGAGGGCGCCCCGCTCGACGAGCTCCTGGACGAAGCCGAGCTCGCGCACGCGAGCTTCGAGATCACGTTCGTGCGCGCACTGCTCGAGGCCGATCCACGCAACGCGATCACGCTGCTCGTGCGACCGACCGGTGGGTTGATGCCGTGGGCGCGATGGTTGCGCTGGCTCGAAGCGTGGAGCGAAGAGCGCTCGTGGTCGGTGCTCGTGCATCGCTACGACGATCGCGAGCGCGGCTCCGATTGGCCGGCGACGTTGCCGTGGGGTCCGCCGCGCACGTTGAAGTGGATCCACGACGCATTCGCACGCGAGCTCGAGCTCGCGCGCTGGCCCGCGTTGCTCGTGCGCGTCTCGGGTCTGGCCGCGGGTGGGTTGCTCGCGTTCGAGCACGGGTTGCAGCGCTTCTGGCGACCCGATGCGGCCACCGCCGAGCACCTCGAGGTGCGCCACGTCGTCGATCGTGCCGAGATCGGTCAGCTCGAGCTCGCTGCGCCCGCAGCCGGACGCACGTCACCGTTCGATCCCGGCCCGCGCATCGAGCCCGATCAGATCCACAAGCTCCCCGCGGTGCGAGAGGTGTTCCCCGACGGCGTCGTCGCGATGCCGGAGTCGGGCATCAACACCATCGCTGGCATCGATCTCGCCGACGGTCGCACGCTCGAACGCATGTTGTTCGGCGTGATCGTCCGACGATTGCTCATCGGTGAAGACGCGATGCCGGAGGCGCAGTTCTGATGGAGATGCGCGTCACCATCTTCGAGCGCAAGCTGTCCGGATCGATCATCTGGCAGACGCTCGGCTTGGGCGAGCTGAACCGCAACGAGCAGGGTCCCAGCCCGCTCAAGCTGCAGCAGCGCTTGATCGACGGGCTGCGTCGCGACATGGGCAAGCTGTTCCCCGAGCAGGTCGAGGCGCTCGAGCTCGTGCCCGGACGCAAGCTGCAGCGCGTCGCAGTCGAGCTGACACTCGGCGAGCCCAAGCGACGCTTCCGCACCGAGATACCGATCGTGCTCGAGGAGCGCGAGCGCGGTCCGGTGCCCGACGTGGACGATCCGCTGTGGATCGCCTACCACCCGCTGCGCCCCGACGAGTGGTTCGCACATGCGCCCGATCGCGTGCTCGCCGAAGAGGCCACCGCGTACTTCCGCGAGGCATGGGCCGACCTTCCGCAGTGGGAGCTCGAGCAGCTGCGCGTGCTGGGCCGCGAGAGCCTGCGCATGGTCGCGTTCCACGTGAACACGCGCAGCCTGATCGACAAGCTCGCGCGCGAGCAGGCGCCGGTCGGATTCGCGGGCATCGGCGGCGGTCAGCGCAAGCGCGGGTTGTTCCTGCTCGCCGAGCTCGGTGTCGATCAGACGCGACGTGCGAGCGAGTCGATGCTCGATGCCGGTGCACCGCGCAGCCCGTGGCGCGAGCAGCTGCAGCAGCTCGTCTGCGGCCCGCGCAAGACCGCGGTGCTGTTGGTCGGTCCGCCCGGATGCGGCAAGAGCACGCTCGTGCGTCGGCTCGTGCACGACCTGCTCGACGCCGACGAGTTCCCCACGCATCGCAACCTCGATCGCGTGCACTCGCTGTGGGCGGTTCGCGGCACGCGAATCATCGCGGGGATGTCGTATCTCGGGCAGTGGGAGCAACGCTGCGTCGATCTGCTCGAGGCCTGCACCAACCATCGCGCGCTGCTGTGGGTCGACGATCTGCACGCGTGGGGTCGCATCGGCGAGAGCAGCGAAGCCGATCGCAACCTCGCCACCTTCTTCCGCGGCCCGGTCGCGCGCGGCGAGCTCACCATCGTCGGCGAGTGCACGCCCGAGCAGTTCCAGATGCTGCAGGACGATGCGCCCGGCTTCGCGGGTGCGTTCACGGTGCTCTTCGTCGAGCCCACCGATGCCGCGCAGACGCTGCGGCTCGTGCTGCACGAAGCGCGCGAGCTCGAGCTGCGCCACGGCGTCGCCTTCGACCCGCGATCGTTTCGCACGATCGCGGAGCTCGGTGGCGCGCTCGCGGCCGACATCCGCGAGCCCGGCAAGTCGATCGAGCTCGTGCATGCGCTCGCGAAGGGCGAGTACGGCTTCTCGTACGACCTCGCGGCGGTCGAGGCCGAGCTCGCGGCCGGTCGCAAGATCCACGCGATCCGTGCGTATCGCGAGCTCACCGGCGTCGGGCTGAAGGCCGCGAAGGATGCGGTCGAGGCGTTCGCGGACAGTGGGCGCTGGCCCGCGACCAGCGAAGCGGGCGCGAGCGCACCGACCACGATCCGCGGCCTGCTCGACGCGGCGTTCGACGAGATGCCGCCGCCGCGCGACATCGGTCCTTCTGCGGTCGTGCGACTGCTCGCGCGTCGCACCGGCGTGCCCGAGCTGTTGCTCGTACCCGACACGAAGCTCCCGCCCGAAGTGGTGCGCGACGCGTTCGCAGGACAAGTCGTCGGACAGCTCGCAGCGATCGACGCGGTCACCGACGTCGTGTTGCGCATGCGCAGCCAGCTCGCCGACGCCGCGCGTCCCTACGGCGTGCTCTTGCTGTCGGGCCCCACCGGCACCGGCAAGACCGAGCTCGCGAAGTGTCTCGCCGAGTATCTCTACGGCGATCCGCGTCGGCTCGTGCGACTCGACATGGGCGAGTACGCCGGCCCCGATGCACCCGCACGGCTCATCGGCGATCGCTGGCGACCCGAAGGTGCGCTCACCACCAGCGTGCGCGCGCAGCCGTTCTGCGTCGTGTTGCTCGACGAGATCGACAAGGCCGATCCCGCGGTGCTCGGCCTCATGCTGCAGGTGTTCGACGACGGCCGGCTCACCGACGCGAACGGTCACGTCGTCGACTTCACCCACGCGGTGGTGCTGCTCACCTCGAACCTCGGAGCGCGGCGCGGCAACTCGCTGGGTTTCGGCGACACTGCGATCGCGAACCGCAGCGAGATCGATCGCGCGGTACGGGAGTTCTTCCCGCCCGAGCTGTTCAACCGCATCGATCGCGTGGTGCCCTTCGAAGCGCTCGCACACGAGACCGCGCGCCGCATCGCAGCCCGCGAGCTCACACGATTGCTCGAGCGCGTGGGTCTGGTCGAGCGCAACGTGTTCGTGCGCTTCACACCTGCAGTGGTCGAGCTGGTGGTCGGTCGCGGCTTCGCACAACGCGACGGCGCGCGCTCGCTCAAGCGCTGGCTCGAAGACAACGTCGGCGCGTGGCTGGCCGACGAGATCGCGGGGCGCCCCGCGGCCGAGCTGCGCGTGTTCTGGCTGTACGTGCAAGACGGCGAGCTGCGCTTGCACGGCGAGCACCTGCACGAGGCCGAGATGCGCGCGGAAGCGGGGCCGATGCGCGAGCTGATGGGCTGGAACGCGCGACGACTGCGACTCGCGGTGCCCGGCGCGCTCGCACGCATCGAAGCGATCCTCGACGGACCGAAGCTCGCGCAGCTGGGCGCGACGCTCGAGGATCTGCTCGCGCCGTCCGTGCACGGCGATCGTCGCGCGGCCGAGGTCGCGCACAACCTCGAGCGCTTGCGCGGCGATCTGCTCGAGCTGCGCGATCGCCTGCGCGTGCAGGCGGAGTACGATCCGATCCTCGACGACGACGAGCGCCGCGAGCTGGTCGGCGACATGATCGAGGTCGAAGAGTTCCCGCGGGTGGAGAAGACCCACGCCGAGCACGGCGGCTGGGGCACGGTCGAGCAGCTGCGCGCGTTCGATCGCCGCGAGCTCAGTCCCGACCTGCCGTTTCGTTCGCGCCCGCAGGTGTTGCAGCAGCTCGGCGAGCTGCGCATTCTCGAGCGCGCGCTCGAACGCGCCGACGATCCCGAAGCGCACGCAGTGCTGATCGAGATCGCCCGCGTGAGTCGCACGCGCGGTGAGGGTCGCTTCGGACGCACGCGCCCGGGCCTGCTCGAGTGGCTCGCGATCGGCTACGCCGGCGCGCGCGGACAGCTCGAGCAAGCGCTCGCG
>DASZPU010000394.1:0-4047 GCA_035550195.1 Nannocystaceae bacterium | reverse complement strand
CAGCGCGTGCCGAACGACGCCGGTGCAGCCCGCGAGTGCGCCTGCGCGATCGCGTGCAGGTGCAGCAGCCGGCGCGAGAGCGCGTCGTCGTCGTCACCGCGCTTGCGGGGATCCGGATCGAGCAATCGCGTGAGCAGATCGAGCAGCTCGTCGCCGACCTCGTGATCGCGCGCGAGCTCGGCGAGCCGTCGACGTACCGCGTCGCGATCGCGGACGGCGAGCAACGCTTCGGGGCGCTGCCACGGCACCGCGCCGAAGAGCCGCGCGCACAAGAGGCAGGCGAGCGCGAAGCGATCGGCTGCCGGTCCGCCACCGCCGGCGAGCACCTCCGGCGCGAGGAAGCCCGGCGTGCCGGTGCCGTTGCGACCGAGCTGTGCGAGATCGACGAGCACGCAGCCGTGCGTCGGTGTGCGGATCGCATTCGCGAGGCTGACGTCGCCGTGGTGGGTACCGGCGCGATGGATCGCCGCGAGTGCGTGCGCGCAGGCCAGCGCGTCACCGAGTGCCTCGACCGCGGGCACCGGGCCGAGCGCGAGCGGTGTGCCCTCGATCCAGTCGGTGACGAGCCACGTGGTGCCGCTCGGCGCCGTCCACAGCTCGCGCGGCGCCGGCAGATGCGGCGAGGCCACGCCGCGCAGCACCGTGAACGCGTGCCGGACCGCCGAGAGCTCCGCGACGCCGACCGGCTTGAGCACGACCTTGGCCCCGCCGGGCTCGCGCGCCGACCACGTGCCGCCCTCGGCCCCGCCACCGAGGCGCTCGACCTCGAGGTAGCGGCGCGCCAGCTCGTCGCCGCGGTTGGCAGTCGGCTCGGGCACCACGAACCCTCAGACACCGAACTTGCCACTTTTGTTGGCCCGGCGCCAACGTCGTCGGCTCAGAAGTGGAAACCGAGTCGCAGCCGACCGCCAACCGCGTGGCGCCAGGCGTCTCGGCGCGCCAACAGCCGGTAGTCGACGCCGAAGCCGAGCGTCATCGTTGGTGCCACATAGACGTCGAAGCCGGCGCCCGCGCGCACCGAGCCCCAGACCTTGCGACCGACGAACGGGCTGCGCTCGACCGCGAACCCGCTCGCGACCTCAAAGATCGGCTCGATGCGGCGCGGCAGCGGCACGAAGAGCCGGACCACGAGCGTATCCCAAGCGGTGATGGGCACCGCGGCCGCGAGCGTCGCGCTCTGGCCGGTCTCCTCGTCGGTGACCCGACCCGACTGTCGATCACTGACGAAGGTCGAGAGCTGGGTGCCGAGCCCGAACCAGCGATGCGGTCGCCACCCGCCCTGGGCGGAGAGGCCCGCGGACAGGATCCGGAGCCCGCGCGGCAGGTGGCCGAGGAACATCAGATCGCCGCCGAACTCGAGCCAGCCGCGGCCGTACCACGGCCCGCGCAGCGGCCGTTTCTGGGTGCGTGGAGGCGCCGGTGGCAACGGCGGCGCGTCGCTGCCGACCGCACCCGCGCCCTCCTGCTCGAACGGGGCCGCGTTCGGCAACTCGGCTGGCGCCGGCGGATCCTCTGCCACCGTGGGCGTTTCGCTCGGCACCTCCGTTGGCGGCTCGTCCGCGACGGCCGTCGGCGGGGTCGCCGGCAGCGGCTCCGCCGGGCTCGTCGGCGCAACGCTGGGATCGGGCGCGGGTGCCAGCGCCCACGCGAACGCGGCCGCGATCACGGGCGATGGCCTCGCAGGGTCGGATCGACGTCGGCGACCTCGGGCCGCGTCTGCAGCCGACGCAGCGCACGCTCGGCGACGTCGGCCATCGTCGGATCGTCTTCGTTGCGCGCTGCGAACTCGAGGAACGCCGCCGCTTCGTCGCCGCCCACCGCCGCGAGCGCCTCGTAGAGCCGCTGCGCCTGCGCAGTGTCGGCGAGGCGCACGTGCTCGAGCATCGCGCGCGCGTGCTCGGGCCGCCCGATCTCGCCGAGGCAACCGACCGCGGCGATCGTCACCCGCGGATCGGTGCCGGGCAGCACCGCGGCCACATCGTCGGCGAGCTGCCGCCAGCGCTGCCGCTGCGTGTGCTCGAGCGCGAGCACCACGATCTCCGGGTCGGGATCGCCGAGCAGCCGCCGCGCATCGGACTCGTCGCCGGTCACCAGCGAGAGCTTCGCATCGAGCACTGCGACCGCGCGACCGAGCGCCTCGGGCACGTCCTCCGCCGGCACGATGCGGCCGTCCACGCGCTCGAGCTCGATCGTCGCATCGACCGCGGTGCCGAGCGTCGCGTGCAGCTCGTCGGGCACGGTGGCATCGACCTCGACCCGCAGCACCCGCGAGCCGGCTGCGCTCGCGACCTCGCCGACGCCGATGCGCGTCGCGAGCACCGGCGCGTCCAGGTGGCGGGGATCGACGAACGCCTTCGAGATCCGCACCGCCTCCTGGATCCGCTGCCGCACCGCCTCTTCGTCGGGGATCTCGCCGTCGACCGGGCGCGCATCGACCCCGTAGACCCGCAGCTCGAAGCGCCGCGCGTTCGCAGCGTCGTCCGACCCGCAGGCGGCGAGGAGCGCGATCAGGCTGAGCACGCGGAGCTGCACGAGCGCGCCCCGATCGTAGCACGCGGAGCGGGCCCCACCTTCACGGCACGAGCGCGCTGCGCGGCGCGTGCACGAGCGAGTCTCCCCGTGCCCGCGCGAAGGCCTCGGCGTAGCGGCGCGCGGCCTCGTCCATCGCGATCGCGGCCGCGCCGAAGCGCTTCGCGTTGTCCATCGTCGCGGCCGGAAGCCCGCACGAGACCAGCGCACCGAAGAGCCGCGCATCGACGTCGAGGTTGATCGCGATGCCCTGCACCGTGATGCCGCGGCTGACGTGCACACCCATCGACGCGAGCTTGTGCTCGCCGAGCCACACGCCGAGCTTGTCGGTGCGGACGTCGCAGCCGGGCACGCCGACGCCGTCGAGCAGCTCGACCGCGGCGCGCCCCATCTGCGTCACGTGGCGGCGCACCTCGAAGCCGATGCGCACGATCGGATATGCGACGAGCTGACCGGGCGCGTGCAGCGTGACCTGGCCGCCGCGCGGGGTCTCGCAGATCTCGACGCCGAAGGCGGCGAGCTGCTCGTCCGTCCAGATCACGTCTTCGCGGCGCCCGCGACGACCGAGGGTCAGCACCGCGGGATGCTCGACCAACAGGATCGTCGGCGGCGCAGTGCCGGCGAGGATCGCCTCGCGCAGCGCGAGCTGCAGCTCGAGCACCGGCGCGAAGCGCATGCGGCCCAGGAAGACCGCCCGGAGCTCGCCCACGTTCTCGCCTTCGCTCATGGCCGACAGACTGACAGGGATTCCCGAGCCCGACGTGGCGTTGCCACGGCGGACAGCGAGCAGAAGGATCGCGCGCGAGGAAGAGCGCCGGAAGGCGCGATGCGAGCTCAGCTGTCGAGCCCGGCGACCGACTCGATGACCGTGGGATCGAGCACGGTGATCTCCAGCGTTACACGCTGCACGCCGATGCCGTGCTCGCGCAGCCAGACGCCGAGCTCGACCGCACCGATGACGCGCGCATCGCCGGCCTGCTCCTCGACGTTGTCGCCCATCGCGAAGACGACGACCCCGCTGCAGTGGTGCCGCTCGGGCTCGCCCTCCCAGGCCTTCGGATCGAACGCGGTGCGCCGCGGCACCACGGCCACGAGCAGCCGCGCCTCGTCGTCGTCCGCCTCGGGATCGTCGACCACCAGCCGCCCGACCCCGCGACCCGGCGGCAGCGAGGCGTGCAGCACGTGCCCTTCCTGGCGCAGCCAGATCCTCACCAAAGACTCGAGGGCTCGCGCGCCAAGCGACTGCAACCACTGGATCATCTGCGCGTTGGTTTCGTGCTCGAGCTCGCGGAGCGCCTCGCGCAATCCGGCCTCGGACTTGGCCGCGCGCTCGGGCAACCGCGAGCCCTGCAGCTGGTAGCGGGCGTCGCCGCGGGCGGAGAACCGCGAGGCCCGCCCCTTGGTGCGGACGTCGAGCAGCAGCGCCGCCGTGGCCGCACGCTCGATCTCGGAGATTTCCCCGCCCAGCAGACCCTTGCCCGCGAGCTGCTCGGCGATCTGCCGCACGTGCAGCGAGCG
>DASZPU010000393.1:0-18183 GCA_035550195.1 Nannocystaceae bacterium | reverse complement strand
GACTTCGGCGCCCTGCGAGCGGCCCCAGCGCTTGAACCTGCGCTGGGGCTCCGTGCTGATCTTCGGTGGGGTGAAGTCGACTTCGCGAACCCCGGGCACCGCCATCATCCGAGCGACGACTCGACTGAGGAACAATGACTGTCCGAACGTGAACTCGTCGGGGTGGAAGAAGCCGCGGCGACCATCGGGCAGGCGCCCGGTGGCGAACTCGCGTCGCAGGCGACGCTGCACGTCGTCGCGGCCGAAGCCCGGCGCGACGCAGACCGTCGCGGCGAGATCGACCGCAACGTGTTGCGGCGCGACGATCTCGAGGTCGTAGCCCGCGAGTCGGTAGCGATCGAGGCGTGCGAGCTGGCGAGCACGGAGGTCGTCGTCGACCGGGCGTCCGTCTCGCGGATCGATGTGCACGAACACGGTCGCCCAGCTACCGGTCCACTCGATCCGTGCCACTGCGCGCTGGATCTCGGGATCGCGCTGGGTGATCTCCGCCCAGTCCGCGACCGTCACCGCACGCTCCTGTCGGCGGAACGCTCGCGGCGCGTACAGCCGCACGTCGTCGATCGGTTCCGGTGCGGAACCACCTTCGGCCGGCAACGGATTGCGAACTGCGGCGATCTTCTGCGCAGTGGTGAGCGGGAACGCGTCGGGTCGATCGGGATCGGCGGCGGCGTGCACGATCGACTCCGCGCCGACGTTGCCGGTGGTGCCGTTGCCGACGCGGTAGCGCGCGTGCGCGAAGGTGGCGCTGATCGGTGCGCGCCCGAGCCGATCGTCGCCGAAGCGCAGGTGCGCGCGACCGTCGGATTCCATCTCGACGACGAAGTCGAGGGCCGAGCCCGCGCTGCCGAGGAGATCGCGACGCGGAGTCCACTGGGCGCCGTCGGGGTCGGTGAGCTCGATCGCCGGCATCGCACGGCGCGGATCCTGGGCGACCATCACCGCAGCGGGCGTGTCGATCGTCGTCGGCACTGGCTCGCGCCACACCATGCCGGTGCGTTCGAGCACCGCGACGCGACCGCGACGTCCGAACGATTGCACCGCGACGTCGTCCTCGTGGGCGACGGCGCCCTGATCGACGAGCACCATGTTGCCGCGGACCACGACGGTGCGACCATCGGGGGCGGCGAGCGGAAGGTCGAAGCGCAACGCGTCGGCGAGTGCCCACTCGAGGTCGCGGACGTCGACGCCGACGAGCTCGTCGGGGTAGGGGGCCGACACCGCGGTGAGCCGCACGATCTGCCGATGCGTGCGGTCGGGATCCCGGCGCGGCGTGTCGTCGACCGCGGGTGTCCACGCGATCTCTTCGAGGAGCACGAAGTCGCCGGGCGCGAGCTCCAGCGCGCCGGGATCCACCACCGTGATCGCGGTCGATCCCGCCGCGAGACAACAGTCGGTGTCCCCCCACACGTGGATCGCGATCTCGTCGTGCACGGAGCTGGCGCGAACGAGCGGTGCGATCGCCTCGAATACGACCGGTGGCGTGCCGACCTTGCGTGCGAGCACCGCGTCGATCCACGGCAACGCCTCCAGCGTGGTGTCGTCGATCAAGTCCGGAACGCGCGTCCAGAATTGCGCGCCGACGGGCACCGCCGGCGCAGCCGCACTGCCGACGCCACCGGGCCCCGCGATCTGCAGGTGCACGAACGCGCGGGCGTTGCAGCCCTCGTGCATCGGATAGTCGAGCAGCCGCGCGTGACGGCGCACGGATCGACGCAGTCGTGCGGTGCCGAGATATGCCTCGGTTGCGACGGCGTCCTGTTGGTACGCGACGCGATCGGCACCCCACGCCAGCAGCTCGACGAGCGTGGTGCGGAGCTGAGCCGCGCCGCGATCGTCTTCACCGGGCTGCAGCAGCGACAGCCGATCGAACAGCAAGCGCCGAAAGCTGGGGAAGTCGCGCGCGAGATAATCGATCTCGGGCGCGACCACGGGCTGGACCGCGCACTCGTCGGTCGCACCGCAATCGTCGGTCGCGGGACACTCGACCTTGAAGGAGAGCTCGACCTCCGCGAGTCGGCGATCGAAACCGGGCACCGGCGTGCCCGATGCACTCGCCAACCGCAGCGTGTAGCGCGAGTAGTCGCCAGGCTCGGCCACGCGCACGACCAACCACTGCGCGGCATCGGGTGTGGCGGCGACGCGCGCGGCCAGCCACGCGCGCGCGAGTGGATCGGGCTCCATGGCGGGATCGTCGGCGGGTCCACCGGGTGCCACCACGTCGGGCATCGGCATCGCCCACGTGACGATCGGGTCGCGCACGCGCACGCCACCCGTGATGCGCACGACGTCGGGTCCGAGCGCGCCCATGTGATCGCCGAAGACGGTGCGCACGAGCAACACCCGCTGGCGGATGCTGTCGGGTACGGCCAAGCCGTCGGCGACCACGACGTAGTCGATCGCGTCGATGCGCGAGCCCGGTGGGGCGCTCTGCTCGAGCAGCCGCCGACGTCGTCCGGGATCCTCGCAGCGGAAGGTCGTCATCGTCACAGGTCTCGCGTGATCGCGATCTCGTCGCGCTGACCGTCGCGGCGCAGCACATACGCGACGGTGATCGTCAAGCTCGCGCCCTCGGCCACCACGGCCACGTTGCGGATCTCGATCCACTCCGCGAGCCACTGCTGCAGCGATGCCTGCACCACGTGCTGGGCGATGGCGGCCACTTCGTCCGTTGCCGGCGCGAACACCAGCGCATGTACACCGGAGCCGAACGTGGGTCGCATGACGCGCTCGCCCGGTCGCGTGAACAACACCTGCTCGATCAGCTCGCGCACGAGCTGGCGCGCGTCCGCGGTGGTGGCCGTGCGTCCCGTCGTATCGATGCGAAACGGATGCGAGATCGGCATCAGACCCCCTGCACCCGCGGCTGGACGACGCACGGCAACGGCGGACCCTGGGGCGCCTGCTCGGGGCTCTTGCACAGACCCGGCGAGCTCTGCAAGAGCGCCGGAACGCCGCCGATCTTCACTCGCACCGCGCCCTGCAACCACTGCGTCGTGACGCAGGGCGACGGCTTCGACGGCGGGATCGTGAACGGGCAGCCGGTGATTGTGCCGATGTCCGCGACGGTGAGCGCCGGCGCACCGCTCAGCAACACGCGCACCTGCGAAGGCGGATGTTGGATCGGCAGGCCGTGCGGACACTGCAGCACGCTCGTTTGGTCGAGCAGCAACGGCATGTCAAATCACCTCGAGCGCTCCGTTGTTGAGGACGATCCGCGCTGGATCGAGCTTGATCGACGCGGCGCCGATGGTCAGCTCGATCGCCCCGGTGGAGAACTTCAGCTCGCAAGGCACGCCGACCGTCGGTGGACCGACCTTGATCGACAGCCCGCCGATGCCCGGTGTCGCGTCGAGACGGATCTCGACGCCGCCCGAAACGATCGTGCGCACGGTGGGGAGAATCGTGGCCGGTGGCGCACCGCCGTCGGCCCAGAAGCAGCCGGTCCAGATCGGGCGCTCGGGATTGCCGGCTTCGAACTCGATCCATACGTTCGAGCCGATGCTGGGCAGCATCAGGAAACCTTCGGGGGCGCGATCGGGCAACGATGCGCCCGCGAATGGTACGCACGGCAGCGCCCACGCAGTGATGCTGAGCCCCAGCACCTCGGCACAGCTGATCTGCAGCCGCCCCGATCCGTTGGGATCGACGTTGTTGATCACGACGCCGCGATACTTCCCGAAATGCGGCCCGCTCATGGTGGCACCACGGGTGACAGGGGCATGGTCCCGTCGCGTTCGAGGTTGAACTGTTGCTTGTACCCGCTACGCGAAACGTTGTGGGTGACGCTCTTGACGTACCAGAAACCGTCGAAGGTGAGCCCGACGCCGCGCACTGCGACCACGCCGCGCGGCTTGAGGATCGCACCGTAGCGGCCGACATCCAGCTCGCCGGACGCGGTGACGGCGGATTGGGTCGAGGCCGCCGCATCGGCGATCACGGTCGCGATCACGGCCGCGAGGTCGCCCTGTTTCTGATCCGTGATGAGCTTCGACGCCACGTAGGGTGCATTGCCGGCGAGCGCCGGCATCGCGGCGAGCGGCGGGATCGGCAGCGGTGGCGCGATCACGGGGACCGGTGGCAGCGGCGGCGCCTTGGGGTCGATCGGCGAGGGCTGCACGACGCCCTCGATGAAGCGCGGTCGATTGCCGTCGCTGGTGAATTGGATCGACGTGACGTTGCTGGCCGGACCCATTCCGTAGGTGAGCGCGCGCTGCGGAACCGATGCACGGATCGAGGGACCGAGATAGGCGCGGTTCACCCCCGGTATGGTGAGCGGGTCGATGTAGAACACGGCTTTGTAGGCACTCGCGATCTCCTCGAGGATCTGCAGATCGGTGCCATTGCGATGCGGGGTGCGCTCCGTCGGCAGCGGCGGAGGCGTCGGCGGAATCGTCACCATCGGCACGACCGAATACGTCGCGTAGGTCGCGAGGATCACGTTCGCGATCGCGTAATCGGACATCCCCGGGAAGAAGCGCTGCTGCTCGCGGAGCGCCATCATCACGCTGACGTCTTCACCGATGATCGTCAGACGCCCGCTGTTCGGTTCGCCGCCCGGCGACAGCTGATAACTGGTGATGATGCCGTCCATCAACATGGTGGGCACGGCGGTGAGCGTGACGTAGATCTGCACGCGATGCCCGATCCGCACCAGCTGCGTGAGCAGCGGGGGATAGTCGACGACACCGAGCGTGCGATCGCGGCCGACCTTGAACGTGACCTGGAAACCCGAGCGCCCACCTTCTTGGTGCGACACCGTCACCTGCTCGAGGTAGTCGAGCAGGATGGGAGGCGCTGGGAACGGGACCGTCGGTCCGATCCACAGCGTGAGGTAGCCGCCCAGCAGCATCAGAACCGCGGCGGTGCGATGTCGACCCGCGATCCGGGCTCGAGCTCGAGTTGCTCGGGATCCAGCACCGCGTTGGCGTCGGCGACCTGCCACCATTGCCCGGGATCACCGAGCGCGCGCGTGGCCATCAGGTCCAGGCGATCGTCGGGTGCGACCACGAGCTGAGTGAGCGCGCGCGTCGGCGGCGACGGAACGAACCGCCGCGTCACGATCACGATCGTGCGTCCGTCGGCCGTGGTCGCCGCCTTCGTCGGAGATTTCGCGTAGCGACTGTCGGGATCGAACATGCGACGCTCCTTCGTCTGTCGCCTCAACGAGTGGCGGCCGTGAGTGCGTCGAGCGACGCGGCGGTCACCTTCGAGGCCTGGGCTTCCTTGCTCAGCTGCGCAGCGATGCTCATCGCGAACGCGGGATGGGTCGGTCCGACGTCCGCCCACGTCAGCACGCGCATGCCGACCGTTGCGCGTGCACGCGTCGGTCGCAGCTGCGGATCGTGGGCTTCCTCGGTGACCTGTAGCTCCTTCACCACCACCGGGATCACGCGGCCCGCACCCCAGCAGAACAAGCAGATCGGTGCGGATGGTGGGAAGATCTCGATCGTGCCCGCGGCGGCGATCGCCGCGTTCGCGATCGCCGAAGCAGCGCTCGGCGTCACCAAGACTTCGAGCGCGGCGATGCGAGCCGCGACACTCGGCGCGAGACCGGCTTCGAGATCATCGGCGGCATCGATCTCGAGCTCGACGCGAATGCTCTCGATCGGCGGCCGCGAGAGCTGACCCGACTCGGGTCCCGCACCGCCGCCGCCGGGGATCTCGAAGCTGCGCGTCAGCGTGTGCGGGTTGATCTGGAACGTGACGACGCGCGTGATCCCGGACAGCGGATCGACCTCCGCTATCGCGCCCCTGGCCGTCCTTGGTGCACCGGGAAACGCCGCCATCTCGTCGACGCGCGGAGGCTACCACGAAGCGAGGCGAGCTCGCGACGTGCATCGTTCAAGTGGATCGCCTGCGCGAGTCGCGGGGGGAGCTCGATCCATCGATCACGGAATCACCACGCGGTCGCAGTGCAGCGAAGGCCGCCCGAGCGATCGCGATGCCGACGGCTTCGGGTGGGTCGTTCGCCGCGAAACGTGCGTGGGTCTGTCGTTCGTCGCGTCCGGCATCGGAGCCGGCATTCCCGAGTGTGGCTGGCGAGCCGCGCTCGAACAGCCGCACGAGCTCGCGCGTGCACGCATCGGCGATCGCGAAGCGTCGCTCGGCCGGGAATCCGTCCAGCTCGAGCGCGCCGATCTCGATCCGCACCTGCGCAGGTGCGCGTCGTTCAGCTTCGTCCATCGGATCGCGACACCCTCGATCATAGCGCGTATCCGCGGGCCGTGATCGCATTGCGAGCCAACCGCGTTCGTGGCAGCGTGAAGTCGCGTGAGGGAGCAGGAGCAGGCCCGACGCACCGGCGGACGCATCGGTGAGCGTGCGAGCGACCTGCGCTCGCAGACCACCCGCGTGATCGCGGCCCCGGCCGATCGCGTCGCGGCGTCGCCACAATGGGGCTCGCTGCTCGATCGCCTCGACGGTGAATCGGTGGCTTCGTCCGGCGAGGCGGGCCGCACCGCAACCGCGACGGCGCCCCGGCGGCGCAGTGCCGCACGCCGCGATCCTGCCGCTTCGTCCATCGCTGCCCTTCGTACCAGCGTGCGGACGACGGAGCTCGGCGAGCGTCGTGCCGGCGTCGCGCCGACTTCGATCGGCAGCGCGCTGCCGCAGTCGATCGCTGCGCCGCGTCGGTTCGAGCAGCGCGCGGCCTGGCCCCGCGGGCCGCCGATGAGCACCTCTGTGCTCGAGCGCGAAGCCGACGCGTGGGCGGAGGCGGTACGACGAGGTGATCGCGTCGCGCTGCCGGAGCTGCATCGTGCGGTGCGTTCGACAGCTGCGCCGTTTCACGAAGGTGGTCGGCCGTTGCCGGAGCCGATCGCTGCGCGCGTGCGCGAACGATTCGCGATCGACACCTCCGAGGTCCGGGTGCATCGCGGGAGCGCGGTCGATCGAGTGCTCGCCGAACGACACGCGGTGGGGCTCGCGTTCGCGACCGACATCTTCGTCGCGCGTGCTGCGAGTGAGCACGTGCTGCTGCACGAGCTCGCGCACGTGATCCAGCAGACCGCGACGCCGACCACCGGCGAGCAGGCGCGCTGCATCGCCGGCCCGGGCCACGGCGCGGCACAACCGTTCGATGCCAAGCCACCGCCGATCGAGGACGTGCTCAGCGCCCACGACACCCGGGGCTCCAGCGATCCCACGGTGGTCAAGGCGCTCGCCGATGTTCGTGCAGCGATCGCCGCACCGACCGTGACGGGCAAGCCTGCGCCGCTGGTCGCCGCGATCGGCAAGGTCAAGACCGATGCGTGGGGCAAGGGCGCGAGCGATCATTTCATCGCGCTCGCGGTCGACCTGCTCAAGCAGAGCGAGCGCTACGACGAAGCCGTCGCGTTCGTCGCGGCCAAGCCGACGATCACCACCACGTTCTGGGTGCAGGGGATGATCGAAGCGGCGGGGAAGCACAAGTGGTCCGGTCTGCCGACCGTGCCGAAGCGGCTTGCGTCGTGGGGCTGGATCGACGTCTTGTGGCGCAAGCACCCCAAGCTCGACGGTGCGCGGCCGGTCAACTTCCTCAACTCGCTGCTGCTGATGCTGCTCAACGAGCGCTTCACGACGAAGCTGAGCTTGGGCGAGGTGGTGCTGCCGGTCCCTGCTGGCAGCCCTGCGGGTACCAAGCCGACCACGAAGCTGTTCGACGTCTTCTCCAAGGAAGAGCTCGGGAAGACCAGCGGCAACGAGCTGCAAAGTGAGCTGTTCATCCAGACGCTGATGGCGGTCCAGTCGCTCGACACCGCGAGGATGGGAGAGATCGATCGCGCCAACGAGGCAGCGAAGCTGGAATCCAATCCCGAGCTTCGCCGCTATCGGATCGCCGCGCACATCGAGTCATGGGCGACGCCGTTCGCCGATGTGATCGGCATGGAGACGGCGGACAAGCTCGATGATCTCGACGACGAGCAGAGCAAGACGCACGCGAGCCTCGCGAACCTGCCGGGCTGGGCGGGCGTGCTCTTGCAGATCTACCTACCGAAGGTCCAGCAGGCCGCGCGTGCGACACGCGTGGCCTGGGACGGGGCGTTCGCGACGTTCTACGACGGCCTCGAGCTACCCGCGGAGCTCCAGACCGACATCGCTGCGCTGCGCAAAGCGTTCGCCTCCGCGAAGGGACTCGCGGGCTTTCGCACCGAGCTGATCTCGATCGTCGACTCGATGATGGTCAACGTCGGGCCCAACAAAGATCAAATCCCCGAGCTCGTCGCCTACTCCCGCGCCAACGCGGGCGCGCTCCAACGTCTCGAAGCACTCGACAAGGACGTCCTGCAACGCCCGCAGTCGAACGAGGCGACGAAGATCGCCAAGGCGATCCTCGCCGGCAAGAACTGGCGCAGTGCAGTCGATCAGAACCTCGTGATCGGTCGCTTCGCCGCACACTTGCTAGTTCACTACATCAAGGGGGAGGTCGCCAAGTACAAGTACTCCGAAGACGTCGAGCGCACCGCAGACCAAGTGAAGCGGGTGCAATCCGCCGTGCTCGCCGATCCCGACTACGCCAGCGCGAAACCGGCGGACCAAAAAGCCTGGGTCGCACGCCTGACCTACGCGGTCGACTATCGGGCGGCCCATCGCATTCACCTCGCGGCGTTGATCCGTAACAATGCGCAGCGCATCGAGTGGTCCGAGCTCGAGACCGCGGTCCAGAAGGTGATCGAGCCCGACCAGGGAATCGATCCTGCGAAGGCCAGCTATCAGCAGCGTTCCCTCTACTTCGTGGCGACCGGCGACTGGGAGTTCACCGAGCCGCCACTCAGCGAGATGGTGCACGACGAAACGATCGGAGCGTACCGGATGATCGGCGCGGCCCAGCCGATTCGGCCGCGGGACGTCTACGTGTTCCTCCAGACGCTGCAGTGGGCGGCGACCAATCAGTTGCTCGCCACGCTGCTCAAGCCCGGCGGGACGTACGTCGACGCGAGCGGAGCCACTCGCACCGATTTCGAGCCCGAGCAGTCGATCCCCGCAGTGCTGGAGGCGCATCGCAAGCAGCGCAAGCCACCGCGCCGATGGACGCTGAAAAACTACATCTACCTCGGTGTGAAGACCGACTTCGGGACCTACTTGCTCGACCACCCGAAGACGGATCGGATGGCGGGGGAGGAACGCGGTGCGGGACGCCCCGAGCTGATCACCACGATCGAGCCGAGCGATCCGGCAGTGATCTGGACGCTTCCGTCCTACTCCGATCTGATCACCGCAGTCCGCAAGGATCCGACGATCGACAAATGGTTGCGGCAATACCACCAGACCGAGGCGATCGCCGAGGCCAAGAAGAAGAAGGAGAAGCTCGAGGCGCTCGACGATCCGCCTGCGCTTCCCACGATGACCAACGCCGAGTGGTCGTCGCTCTTCATCAAGGCATTGAACAAGCAGATCGACGAGGCGAGGGCCAAGCAGAAGAAAGACAGCAAGGACAAACAAGATGCGACGAGCGCAACCGCGGACGCCGAGCCGAAGACCGAGCTCGGTGATGCCGCCAAGGCGTTCTACGACGGTCTGCAGAAGAAGTACGACACCACCTACGCGACGCTGATAGACCGCACGCGTCAGGCCTGCATCCGCACGCGGCAGTACTACACCGCGATCTGGCTCGAGCCCTGGATCGACTTCTCGAACGAGCACTGGACGAAGCGCATCACGGTCAAGGGCCAGAAAGAGCTGTTGGCCGGCAGCATCCCCAGCAAGCTGTTCACCGAGCTCATCTCGATCGGCACTCGACTCGCGCCGGGCAAGGACCAGAGCGGCCACGTGGTCGCGATGGTGCTGGCGCTCGCGCCGAAGCTCAAAGATCGCTGGAAGAACCGCAAAGAGTACGACCTCATCACGCAGTGGAAACCGGTGGTCGAGCACGCGCTCGCCGTCGCGGCTGCGCCCGACAAGCCGATCCACGGAGAGGACACGCCGCTCGACACGGTGCAGAGCGCGGGCGAGCGCTCACGACGCGACGCGGACATCAAGGCGCTGAAGGAGGTCGACGAGGCCTGGGCGAAACAGATGCAGAAGATGATGACCGGCTACGGCTTCGTCGGCGGGAAGGCCGAAGGGAAGTCGCGCGGCGCCGTCCGACCATCCGATGGCGGCAACGCGGTGCAGGCCGGCAAGGGCGAAGACAGCTTCTTCATGATCGACGGCATCCGGTACTCGCTCGTCGAGGTCTATCAGGACTTCGAGTACCACCCGTCGTATCGGCCCGGCATCGGCCTGGGCGAACGCAAGGGCGCGGAGGTCACCAGGCCAGCGCCGGCCGATGCGTCGACGCTCTCGGTCGGGGCCGACGACCAACGCCAGGAGATCGAGCCCTACAAGGATGCGCGCGAGAAGATCCAGCTCTTCCGCTACCAGCGCAACGGTGTCGCCGAGACCGTCACGGGTGATCGCGAGGATCGCCTCGCCGAGTTCACGCACGCGCTCGCGATCAACAGCGTCGTCGTCGATCTCAACGCGCTCGCGGGCGCGCTCGAGGCCATGGCCGGCATCATCATGGATGGCATCGAGCTGATTCCCGGCGTCGGTCAGGCCGTCGCGGCCGCACGCATCGCGACCGCGGTGTTCATGATCATGGCGGGGACCGATTTCGACGCACTGATGACGGTGATCACCACCAACCCGCTCGACCTGCTGAAGAAGGGGGTCGACAAGCTGAAGGACTTCCTCGACGTCGACCACCTGTGGAAGCACCTTCTGTTCGGGCGGATGAAGCTCGTCAAGCCGGCCGAGGAGCAGCCCAACACCGGCGGCATCTCGTCGACCAATCAAGGCTCGGTGCGCAAGATCTTCTCCAGGATCGCGAGGCTCGGTCGCCGATTGGTGTCGCTGTTCAGCCGCTTCCAGCGGACCACGGTCGCGGGTGTGGATCGCTTGCGCCTCGCGGTGCTGAAGCGGCCGTTCCTCGCGCGGCTGATCCGCGGTGTCGCGCACTTCATCCACCTCCTGTCCGGGGTGCGCTTGAACGACATCTTCAACATGTCGGTCGACGACGTGCTCGACAAGATCCGCGGCGGCGTGAAGGGCGTCGGCGCGCGGATCCGTGGCTTCTTCCTGCGCGTCTCGGAGCTGGTACTGCCGCGCGAGATCATTCCGCTCGACGCGATCCTCTCGGTGGTCGTCGACTTCGTCGTCAACCGCCTCGGCGGCAAGTACAAGTACGCGGCGAAGGGCTTCCTGACGATCCTCGACCGGATGGGGAAGAAGCAAGACATCTACAAAGCGATCACCAGTCGTTTCGTCGGCTCGGCGCTCGACCCCAACAATCTCATCGAGACCCACATCTTGCCGCTGCTCGCCGGACCGGTGCAGAAAGCCACCAATGGTGTCTACGGCGTGCTCACCGGAACGATCGCCCCGTTCATCGATGGGCTCGTCGGCGGCGACGCTCCGTTCAAGACCGGCCTCGGCGAGGCGCCGAAGGTCGGCGTGACGATGGGCGCCGGCGAGGACGTCGAGACCGAGGACGAAGATCCGAGTGGCGGCGTCGCGACCGAGAGCGACGACGCGCAGCTGGAAGCGGCCCGCGATCCCACACGCATGCCACGCGGGCCCCCGCCTGCGCTGCCTGCTGCGACGAGCGGTGCGCCGCTCGGCGACGCGCTGCGCGACGACATCGAAGGCCGCATCGGCCAGGATCTCGCACACGTTCGCCTGCACCGCGACGGCAATGCGCAACAGCTCACCGACGCGATCGGTGCCCACGCCGTGACCTCCGGCAGCCACGTCTTCATGCGGCCGGGGCTCGACATCGAGTCGAGCGGCGGCGCGCGAGTGTTGCGGCACGAGATCGGCCACGTGTTGCAGCAGACCGGCCCACGTCCACTCGACGTCAACAACGATACGGTTCCGCGACTCGGTGCCGCCGGCCTCGGCGTCACGTTCGATCCCGTGCGTGAGGCGACGGCCGATGCGATCGCCGACATGCGCGGGCCCAGCAGCACGCTGGTGCCGACGCGATCGGTGAGCGCGGGTCTGCAGCCGTCGCCGCTCGATACCGTCGTCGGTCCGCTGCTGACCGAGCTGAGCGGCGGTGACACGCTGGTCTCGCGTGCGCGCGAGGACGATCGCGGATCGGCACACGACGACGACCGTGCGCTCTCGCCGGATCAGCAGACCGCCACCGCATCGATCTGGCGCGGCGTCCGTGGCACGTGGGGCAGCCGCAAGTCCGACACCAAGAACTTGGAGTTCGCGCTGACGTTCGCCGACGCGGCGGTGCAGGACGCATTGCGCAAGCACCTCGGCAATCGCGAGACGAAGATCGCCAACGGTGTCGACCACGCCGCGGCGCAGGCGTTGGTGCTGCTCAAGCCGACCGAAGTCGGCAACGATTCCGTTCCGCTCATCGAACCGACGCGGTTCCGCGACGAGCTCATCGGTGCGATCTTCGGCGAATCGGGCGTTGTGCTGGATCTGCAATTCAATCTCGGGGAGGGGAACGTACCCGGCGCGAAGAAAGAGAAGCAGCCGTTCATCGATGCCCAGAATCCGGTGAAATCGATCAAGGTCGTCAATCTCGATCTCCGCGAGGTGGTCGGCGGCGGTGATCTGTGGAAGCTCGCGTTCGCGACCACGCTCAAGACCCACGTACAAACCGACCCGCTGTGGCTGGAGAGCGGAACCGAGGCCGGTAGTGCGGCGCTGCGCGCCCGCTGCCGCGGTGTGCTCGGCTTCTTCGGGATCGGTGGAGTCTTCGAATCGAAGGTCTTCTCGTTCAGCGACGGTTTCATCGCTGCGATCAAGAAGGCCATCGAAGACGACAAGAACAAGAGCGATGCGCTCAAGGCCGACCAGCTGCCGGTCAAGGGCGAATATCTCGATCACGCGAAGGTCGACCCGAGCCGGACGACGAACATCGGCCTGCGGATCGGCCGATTCAATCAGACCGACGTCAGGGCGAACCCGGCGACTTCACCGAGCGGAGAGAAGATCACCCTCCAAGGACAACAACGCGGAGTCGAGCGCGAGTCGCATCACACGACGCAGTTCCTCTTGCTCGAGTTCTTCGAGAACGGCAAGGACGGCCCGCGCGCGTTCCCTGTGCTGCACGCGAATGGCGTGTCGTCGAACAAGTTCAACAACAAGGAACTCTATCCGGGGATCACGGCGTCCGGTGCCGAGGTCGACAAGTTCGTCGGGAGCACGGTCTTCCCGATCGCCGACTTCGCGAAGGGACGCGGTGGGCTCATGCCGGCGATCCTGGTCGCACGCGTCACGCACCGGTCGGGCGGGCTCCACGTCTCGACGAGCTCGGTCGACTTCGGCGGCGGCAAACAGCACGATTCGCAAGGCGGGGTCGTGCGCGGCCGCTACCAGACCGCCTTGGGCAACAGCATCGCCGGCAAGGCGTTGCTCGACGCGGAGGCGAAGGTCGGCACCGGGACCACGCCCGCTGCCACCGGGACGCCGCCACTCGCGGATTTCCAGGCGGCCATCGACAAGGCCGGCCGTGCGGACGTCAAGCTCGCGATCGAGAAGGCGATGCGCGAGACCTACCGCTGGATGTACTACGACGTGATGGAGCCGGCGTTGCTGCCCGCGCTGATCAAAGAGGAGATGCCGTACTACAACGAGCTCGCCAGCGTGACCGGCAAGGAAGCGATCACGGAGAACGAGATGAAGTTGATCGCCGAGCAGGCCAAGACCAACAACATCAAGGTGATGAAGGAGTCGGGCTTCCAGCAGTGAGCCCGCGGCAGATCGCAGTCCATCGTCCGTTGCGACGATCGAGGCGGTCGATGCCCTGCGCGTGCAGGACGACGACGTCGTCGCCGTCGAATCCCAATGCGTCCTCGCCCGGCACCATCCACATCGGCTCGGGTCCGCCGACCTGCAGCTCGCGGACGCCATCGGCAGCGAAGCGAGCGAGCGTGTGATCGACGAAGCCCCACAACGCGTCGCCGTCGGGCTCGAACGCGAGGGAGCCCTCCGCGGGGTCGAGCACGACGGACGTGCCATCGGCGCGTGACCAGTGCACGCGATTCTCCGTCGTGGCGATCGCCACGTCGCCGCGATCGCTCGCGATCATCGTCGTCACCCCGACCGGGTCCGATTCGTCGCGGTCGCTGCGGCGGAGACTGGCGATCGGCAGCGTGCGGTCGCCGTCACCCGAACGATCGACGACTCGCACTTCGGTGCGCCCGCGCGGCGGCACGTTCGCAAGTGCGACGATCGCTGCGCTCGGCGCGATGGCGATCGCGTCCGACGTGCGTGGGGCGGGCAAGCGCTCGACCGCGACGCCATCGAACGTCATCCAACGCGGTGGATCGTCGCCGCTGCCCAGGCAGACCAGGCCCGTGTTCGCGACCGCGATCGTCTGGCAGCGCGGTGCAGGATGGAGCTCGAAGACACCGTGGCCGTCGCGGGGATCGAAGCCTGCGATCGATCCGTCGTCGAGCAGCTCGATCACGAGGCGGCCATCGGGCGTGAACGCAGGCGACGATGCGAATGCGGCTGCGCCGGCGGAGATTCGGCGCTCACGATCCATCGTGCGCGCGTCGAACAACGCGAGCTCGCCATCGCGGAAGAGCACCGCGACGTTGCGCCTGTCGCCGGACAGCGCGGGGTCGCGAGCGACCGACGGACCGAACACCGCCGATCGACATGCGGCGTCGATCGCAGATCGGGCGCTCGTATCGTGGGGCTTCGGCGGCGCGACCGAGGTGGCCGATCGCGTGCAGGCCAGCTCGACGAGCGCCAACAGCAGCAGCGCCGATCGGGCGCTCAGTCGCTCCACCCGCGCACCTCCGAAGGAGGCAGCGCGCGCGCGAGCTTCACGTACTCGAGCCGCGCGGCCTCGAGGATGTGGCGCATCTCGACGCGCTCGTCGACGTCCGCGGCGAGATAGGCTGCGTTGCGGGCGATGCTGCGGATGTTGCCACCCGCGACGGTGAGCTGCGCGAGCTTGTGGAAGTCGAGCTCGCCGAGCGGCACCGCAGCCGGGAAGATGCCCCGCCAGATCCGTTCGCGCAGATTCTGATCGGGAAACGGCAGCTCCACCGCGAACTGCACGCGGCGCAAGAACGCGTCGTCGATGGTCTTGCGGAAGTTGGTGGTGAGGATCGACAGCCCGCCGTACGCCTCCATCCGCTGGAGCAGATAGCTGACCTCGATGTTGGCGTGGCGGTCGTGGCTGTCGCGGACCTCGGTGCGCTTGCCGAACAGCGCGTCGGCCTCGTCGAACAAGAGGATCGCACCGCCGGCTTCGGCGGCGTCGAACACCCGCCGGAGGTTCTCTTCGGTCTCGCCGATGTACTTGCTGACCACCGCGCTGAGATCGATGCGAAACAGATCGAGCTCGAGCTCTTCGGCCAGTGCTTCCGCGGCCATCGTCTTGCCCGTGCCGCTCGGCCCCGCGAAGATCGCAGACGTGCCGTGCCCGCGCTCGCCGAGGCTCGCGAAGCCCCAGCGATACTGCACGCGCGCTTTGTTCCGCACTTGACCGATCAACGCCCGGAGCACGCGCAGCTGCGCATCCGGAAGCACGAGGCGGCCGAACGCGCCGGATGTGCGGATGCGCTGCGCAAGGTCTTCGAGACGTGGTCGCGCTTGCGCTCGCGCTGCGCTCCACAGCGCCCGCGCCGGCGGCTCGCCTTCGTTCATCGCGAGCTCCGCGGCCGCCGCGTGCACCGATTCGGGATCGAGACGGAACTGCGCCGCGATGCGCGAGAGCTCGTCCTCTGGTATCTCGACGTTCGCCACCGCACGTCGCCACAGCGCGAGCGTGTCGTCGAAGCCCACCTCGGGGATCCGCGTGCGCACCACGCCGCGCCCGGGGATTTCGACGGCCTCGCGTCCGACCACGATGATCGGTGCGCGCAGTCGTGACGCGAAATCGGCGGCCGCGCGGGCTTGCATGCGATCGGCACCGTCGAAGTCCATCACGAACGCGACGCGGGCGACCCTGGCTTCGCGCTCGCACACGCGCGCGAGCTCGTCGCGTTCCGCCGCATCCACCGGCACGTCGCGGGCATCGAGCAACATGGTGCGAGCATCGAGATGTCGCCACGCTCGGGCCGCGACCTGCACACCGACCCGCGGCAGCTCGGAGCTCAGCTGCATCAGCGCGCCGGAGTGCTCGCGCAGCCAGCGAGCGATCCGCGGAATCACGGTCTCGTGCGCCTCCGCGAGCGCGACTTCGCCGGCGACGGGGAGCATCCGCGACGCGATCCGGCGATCGACGAGCTCGATCCCGAGGATCGCGTGGAGCACTCGCTCGTCGACGAACACCGGCCGTTGGGTGAGTACTCCGCCGTCGCCCAGCACGACGAGCCGAGAGCGACGCAGCGCGCCGTCCTCGGTCAAGGCATCCCAGTGGGGATCGTCGAAGCTCGACAGCGCGAGCCCGAAGCTCGCCCACGCGCATTTCGGATCGCCGTGGGCGGTCGCGCATGCCTTGCCGATCGCGGGATCGAGCTCGACTCCGATCGCCAGCACCAGCACGGCGGTCTCGAACTTCGACAGCTCGCAGCGCTCGATGATCATCGCGAGGGCGGAGCCCGCCAGCGGCGCGGGCAACGGCTCGCGCGCGCCGGTGCGCCGCTCGAGCTGACGCCGTACCACCGCGAGCATCTCTGCGATCGCGCGACGGTGATGACGCGTCGGATCCGCAGGCCCGCGTGCATCGCTCGGCGCCGCGACCGGCGGCGACCGACTCGCGATGTCCTTGCCGCGAGCTCGACCGGTCATGGGAAGGTCACGGTGGGCCCGACGATCGCACCCGCGGGGTTGCGGCTCACACGGCTCGGTGCGCCGTCGACACGCACGCGCACGAGGACGGCTCCGGCCGGCATCGCGGCGGCATCGAACACCGTGACGTCGCCGTCGAGCTCCCACGTGCGCGAGCTCGCGGCCGCATCGCCGACGAGCGCATCGAGGTGCAACGACACGTCCTGGCCCGGGCTCGGTACCGGGTCGATCGCGAGCCGCACCGCGACTCGTCCGCCGCCGAGCGAGACCACGGCCGGCGACGCGGCTGCCACCGTCGGCACGATCGCGAGCGCGAGCGGGTTGGACTCGTCGGCGTCGCGCAAGCGCGGCGTCACGCCGTCACCGACGTCGACGCGATGCATGACGCTCACCGCGATCACGCCGGCGCGCAAGCCGAGGGCCGGCGTGAGCACGAGCTCGATGCGCGTCGGTCGAACTGCCGCGGGCGCCATCTCGATCGGTGTGCCGTGGAGCCGCACCCAGGTCGATGCGCCGACGAACGAGGATCCCTCGAGCACGAGCGTCTCGCCGATCGCGGCCATCGGCTGCGTGCTGCCGTCGGCGTGCACGGCGGTCAGACGCGGGGTTCGAACCGGAATGGATGCGAGCCGGCGATCGAGCGTCGGCAGTGCTTCGCGCGGTCGGATCGCGGCGTCGAGCAGCACGACGCTCGCCTCGTAGGCTACCGACAGGCCATAGTACGACTGGTTGAGCATGCTCCACAGCCGAGCGAGATGCTCGAGGTCGAGGTTCTGCGGCGTGAAGCGTACGCGCTCGAGCTGGGCCGCGAGATCCGTGGCGGCCAGCGGATCCTCGTCGTCCAACGACGCGATGTAGTCGGCGATCGCCGCCGGTGTGATCGTGGGACGCGCGTGGAGATCGGTCATCACGATCGCGGCGAGGCGCTCGGGCTCGAAGCGGCTCGCGTCACCGACGAAGGTGAAGAGGTAGTGAAGATCGATCGCGAGGCGAGGACGCAGCGCCACGCTGCCGTCGTCGCGACGCGTCGGCAGGTCGAGGTTGCGCGCCGCCGCGTTGGGCGTGATGCGGTAGAGCTTGAAGTAGACCCCGGGATCGGGGTCGGCCTCGGGATGCGAGGTGGAGACCGTCAGACCGCCGAGCCCGTTGGCTTCGAGCAGTGCGGTGAGCCGCGCATGCAGCACCGCCGAGACGATCGCGATCGCGGTCATGTTGCTCATCGGCGATCACTCGATCGGTGGGCGAGGTAGCGGGCGAGGAGATCCGCACCCGAGCTCGTGGAGGGCTGGGCTGGGCGTGCGGGCGGAGCCGCAGTCGGCTCGGCGCGCACGACGATGCGATCGATGTGCACGTGGACGATCGGCTGCGGCGCGGCGACGCTCGGCGTTCGCACGGCAGTCGGCTGCGTGCGCGGAGCGAGCGGGGTCGGTCGCGCTGCGATCGTCGGCGCTGCTGGGCGCGGCGGGGCGGCGGGCCGCGTCGTGTTCGGGGAGGGTGGTGACTCCACCA
>DASZPU010000392.1:0-15266 GCA_035550195.1 Nannocystaceae bacterium | reverse complement strand
TAACTACCTGCGCACCAAACGTCGCTCTCCCGGCGCGCTCGATCCCGCGGTGGACTCGATCGCCGAGCTCGGTCCGAGCCCAGCCACGCTCATCGATGCGCGACATGAGCAACGGCTGTTGCTCGCAGCGCTGCGCAGCATTCCGATCGAGCACCAGATCGTGCTCGAGCTCAGCTACTTCGAAGCGATGACGCGCAACGAGATCGCTGACGCGTTGGGCGAGCCTGCGGGAACGATCGCGAGCCGCATCCGCGCCGCGCGATCGCTGCTCGATGCTGCGCTCACGCGCATGGCCACGAGCACCGAGCTGCTCACGTCGACGACGAACGGCATCGAACGCTGGGTCGCAGGCATCCGCGAGCGCCTCGCCGCGCCGCCGTCGCGACACTCCTAGCGACGGATGCCGTGTCGCGGTAGCGTGCGGTGGTCGTCATGCCGCTGCCTGCCGGAGTCACCTGGTTCTCGCCGACGTTGCCGTTGCACGTGTTCGATGCGCCGGAGCCCGGGCCCACTGCGCTCGTGCAGGCGGCGATCCACGGCGACGAGATCGCGGGTGCACACGCGCTCGCCGAGTTGCTCGAGGACGAGCTGCGACCGACGCACGGCCGGCTCATCGTCGTGCCGGTGATGAACCCGCCGGCCTATCGCGCGCGCGAGCGCAAGGCGCCCGGTGGGCTCGATCTGAACCGCTGCTTTCCCGGCGATGCGAACGGTGAAGCGCGCGAGCAACGACTCGCGCGACGCTTCATGGATCTCGTGCTCGACGAACGACCGGCGCTGGTAGTGACGCTGCACGAGAGTCAGAAGCGCTACGACCCCGCGGTGGTGCCGTCGTTCGGACAGACGATCGTGTACGGCGTGGAGCCGCGCCCACCGATCATCGACCGGACGATCGCCGCGCTGAATCTGCGCCTCGCATCCGAAGCGGAGCGTTGGGCGCCGCAGTATTATCCGGTCGCGACGTCGTCGACCGAGGTGATCGTCGACGCGATCGGATGCGTGGGCCTGTGCATCGAGACGTGGATGGGTTTCCCGGAGCGCCGCCGCATCGACATGCAACGCCTCGTCGTGGAGCTGTTGCTCGACGACATCGGCGTGCGGCGCAGCGCGCGATAGCCCCGAGGTTGACCGGGCCGCGTGCGCGGAGTACACCCAAAGCGATGGATCAGCCGTCGCGCATCGAGCCCGTCGCCCGCGCCGCGTCACTGCGCGCGATGGCCGACGAAGTGTTCGCGCGCGTGAGCCCCTACCCCGGCGTCGGCTTCGGCAACCACTGCAAGCGGCTGCATCGCTTCGCGACCGGCCTGATGCGGCTGCGCGGGCTCGAGCTGGACGACGACCTCGCGTACACGATCGCGATGTGGCACGACCTCGGCATCGTCAGCGAGCAGGACCAAGGCGCGAACTACCTGCAGCGCAGCCTCGCGTTGTTCAAGCGCGAGACCAAGGGCCTCGCGCTGCCGGGGCTCGACGTGGTCGACGAGTGCATGCTCTACAACCACCGCGTGATGGCGGTGCCGAACCTCGGCCCGGTCGCCGAGTGCTTCCGCAACGCGGTGATGATCGAGCACAGCCGGGGGTTGTTGCGCTTCGGGCTCGAGCGCGCCGATGTGAAGACCGCGTTCGACGATCTGCCGCGCGGCAACTTCGATCGCGTGCTGCTCGATTTCACCTGGCGCACGATCAAGCGCGAGCCGCTCACGATCGTGCACGGCATCTTCTTCTGAGGAGTTGGCGATGCCCGACGAGAGAACGGAGCTCGAGGCGGCGGCGTTCCGCGCCTTGGTGGCGCATCTGCAGTCGCGCACCGACGTGCAGAACATCGACCTCATGAACCTCGCGGGGTTCTGTCGCAACTGCTTGTCGAAGTGGTACGCCGCGGCGGCGAGCGAACGCGGGGTCGACGTCGACGTCGACGCCGCGCGCCGCATCGTCTACGGCATGCCGTACGACGAGTGGAAGGCGAAGTTCCAGAAGTGAGCGCGACCTCGGAGTCGTTCGTGGTGAAGACGCCGGGTCGCGGCATGCAGGACGTGACCGCGCGCGTGCAGCAGATCGTCAGCGGGGCGAACGTGCAGCGCGGGCTCGCTACGGTGTTCGTGCACCACACGAGCGCGTCGCTGATCCTGTGCGAGAACGCCGACCCCGACGTGCGTCGCGATCTCGAGGCGTTCGCGGCGCGGCTCGTGCCCGATGGCGACCCATTGTTCGTGCACGTCGACGAGGGCGACGACGACATGCCCGCGCACGTGCGCACGGTGCTGACGCACGCGTCGCTGTCGATCCCCATCGCGAACGGACGCTGCGATCTCGGCACGTGGCAGGGCATCTATCTGTGGGAGCACCGCAAGGCCCCGCATTCGCGCAAGATCACCGTCACGGTGATCGGATGACTCCACTCGCACGCCGGCTGTCGCGGCAGATGACGCGCACGATCTCCGCGTGGCGGCTGATCGAGCCCGGCGACAAGGTGATGGTGGCGCTGTCGGGCGGCAAGGACAGCTACACGCTCTTCGATCTGCTGTGTCGATCGCAGGCGCGCGCACCGTTTCGCTTCGAGCTGATCGGTGTGCACCTCGATCAGGTGCAGCCCGGCTACGACGGCGCGCCACTTCTGCAGTGGTTGGAGTCGTACGGTGCGCCGTTCGAGATCGTGCGGCGTGACACCTACTCGAAGGTCATCGAGCTGGTCGACGAGGGCAAGACCTACTGCGGGCCGTGCTCGCGGATGCGTCGCGGCATCCTGTACGACGTCGCGGAGCGGTTGGGCTGCAACAAGATCGCACTCGGCCATCATCGCGACGACGCGCTCGAGACGCTGCTGCTCAATCTGTTCTACGCGGGGCGGCTGCAGGCAATGCCGGCGATCTACACGACCGACGACGGCCGCTTCCGTGTGATCCGACCGCTCGTCGAGTGTGCCGAGGCCGACATCGCCGAGCACGCGCGCGCGGCCGCGTATCCGATCCTGCCGTGCAATCTCTGCGGCTCGCAGAGCGGGCTGCGCCGCGATGCGATGACGCAGCTGATCGATCAGCTCGAGCGCGACAACCCCAACGTCCGCAGCGTGATGCTCAACGCGCTGCGCAACGTGCAGCCGAGCCATCTGCTCGATCCGGCGGTGGCACGGCACGACGTCGCGTCGACCGCGGCGACGACGTGGGACGACGGTGCGGTCGAGCGGCCGCCCGCAAGCGCCCGCCTCACAGTGCTGCCCAGCGACGGCGTCTGAGCGGCCGTTTCGAAGAATCGACAGCGGCAGGAATCGTCCGCGGAGCTGCGGCGACTGAGGCTCGCATCACGCGAGGTGGCCCCACTTCAGCCACACGAGTGCGCCGTCGGGACTCTGCAGGACGTGGCCGGCGTCGGGCCAGCGACACCACGTCCACCCGACGATCCGCGCGTCGTCGATCACGAGCTCGCCTTCGACGAGCAACAGCTCGCACGGGCCGAGCGCGGCGCGACGGCCCGGCGCAATGCGATCGAGCGCGACGTGCTCGCCACGGTGCTCGTGCAGCAGCGCGCGCGTGTGGCCCGGCGCGAGCTCTCGCCACACGAGCTGTTCCGGCGCGAGCACGCCCGCGCGCAGATCGTCGTCCACGAACTGCCGCAGCTTCACGAAGATGATGCAGCCCACGTCCGAGAACGGTGCGTGGCTGCTCCCCGGTGGATTGCGCACGTAGGTGCCGGGGCCGTAGCGACCGTGCTCGTCGCAGAACTCACCCTCGAGCACGAGGAACTCCTCGCCGCGCTCGTGCACGTGGCGAGGGAAGCGGCTGTTCGGGGCGTAGCGCACCACGCTCGTGGCGCGAGCGATCTCTTCGCCGTCGCGCTCGAGCGGCTTGCGCTCGACGCCACCCGCGGGCGAGGCGATCCACTCGAGCTCGTCGAGAACGACGCGCGCGGCGATGCTGCGGTCGGCACGAATCTGCATCTGCACCTCAGTAGAAGCGATCGTGGGGCCCGCGCAGATCGAGCTCGTGCGTCCACGTCGACGATGGTTGCTCGACGAGGTCAGCGTACACCCGTGCGACGTCGTGCGGGTCCATGCAGCGCGCGGGGTCGGCGTCGAACCGCTGCTTCGTGCGCTCGCTCCGGATGAGCCCGTCGATGATCACGTGCGCGACGTGGATGCCCGCGGGCGAGTGCTCGCGCGCGAGCGACTGGGCGAGGCCACGCAACGCGAACTTCGCCGACGCGAACGCGGACGAGCGTGGGCCGCCGCGCATCGATGCGGTCGCGCCGGTGAGCAGCAGCGTGCCGCCACCGTGTCCGATCATCATCGGGATCGCGCGCCGAGCCACCACGAAGGCGCCGTAGCAGCAGGTGCGCCACGCGGCCTCGAAGGTCGCGAGCTCGAGCTCCAACGCCGGCGCGAGATCGACGCGGTGCGCGTTGTAGATGACCGCGCGCACCGGCGGCGCGGCGCGTGCGAGCTCGTCGAACGCGGCGGCGACTCGAGTGGGATCGGTGGCATCGCAGGCGATCGCGTGCTCCGCGTTCACCGACCCGAGCGCCGCTGCACGACCGAGCGCCGCCGTCGACCAACCGCGCGCCGCGAACGTCGCGAGCACGGCGTTGCCGAGGCCGACGTTGGCCCCGACGACGACGATCGTGCGTGTATCCGTCACAGCGGCGAAGGGGCTCCGAGCCCGGGCATCGCGACGTGGAACGGCTGCGCCTGCATGCGCGCGATCCATGCGCGCATGGCCGGATACGGATCGAGCGGAAGCTTGCCGTCGGGCGCGAGCCCGACGCACGGATACACCGCGAGATCGGCGAGCGTCGGCCGCGAGCCCAGCAGATAGTCGCTACCGGCGAGCTGCTGCTCGACGATCGCCAACGATGCGCGCGCGGCCTGTTGCACCGCGTCGATGTCCATCGGCACACCGAGCAGGAAGTGCATGCGTGCGAGATGGGGACCGTTCTGGATCTCGTTGGCCGCGAACGACAGCCACGCGATCACTTTCGCGAGCTCGCGCGGCGTCTTACCGAGCCACGCGCCGTCGCGATCGTGACGTTGCGCGAGATAGACGAGGATCGCCTGCGCGTCGGCGAGCACGAGGTCCTCGGCCTCGTCGACCAACACGGGGACTTGTCCGCGCGGGTTGAGGCGCAGGAACGCCGCGGACTTGTGCTCGCCGCCGGGGATGTCGACGACGCGCTCCTCGTATGGGAGTGCGAGCGCGCGCAGCAGCAGTCGAACCTTGTGAGTGTTTCCGGAGAGTGGGTGACCGTGGAGAATCATGGGGACTGTCTTGCGCCCACGGGGGCCTATCGGGTAGAGTTATGGATGAAATGAAGACATAGCGAGTCGCTATTGCCGAGCCTCACCGCACTCCGCTACGCCGCCGCGGCCGCCCGCTCGGGCTCCTTCACCGGGGCGGCGCGGGCCTGCGAGGTCGCGCAGCCGACGATCTCGAACGCGATCGCAGCGCTCGAGGAAGAGCTCGGTGCAGCGCTGTTCGAACGCGGCGCCCGCGGGCTCACGCCGACTCCGGCCGGCGCGCGCCTCTTGCCGCTGATCGAGACGGTGGTGAGCGCCGCCGAAGAGCTCGAACGCGGGGCGGCAGCGTTGACCGAGCCCGCGCTGCCGATCCTACGGCTCGGCTTCTCGCCGATCGTCGGCGGTCGTCTCGGCGTGCTCATGCAGCCGTTCGCCCGCGAGCACCGCGACGTCGACGTGATCTACAAGGAGTGTGCGGTCGACGACATGGAAGCGCGGCTCGAGGCCAACACCGTCGACGTGGTGTTCGGTGTCGGGCTGCGGCGCAGCAAGACACGCGAACGTCAGCTGCTCTACAAGGATCGATTGCGCTACCTCGGTGGAGCCGATCGCGAACGCATCACGCTCGAAGAGATCGCGCGCCGCCCCCTCGTGCTCAGCGTCGGCCTCTGCGGACTCGCCGGCGCCACGCGGGCCCTGTTCGCGCAGCGCGAGCTCGCGATCGACGAGTACCGCGGGCAAGCGATGAGCTATGGCGTGCTGCAGGACTGGGCGGAGCTCGGCATCGGCGGCGCGATCCTCCCCGAGTCGCTGATCCGCGGCGCGATCGATCGCTATCCGCTCGTGCTCGCGAGCGGCAAGCCGGCGCTGCTCACCTACGAAGCGGTGTGGCGCAAGGACATGATGATCGCGCGTCACCACGCCGCCGCGATCCGCTACCTTCGCACCGTCGCGCCCCGCCTCGCGCAGGGCATGACCGCTACGGCAGCGGGAAGAAGCTGACGAGCGACTCGGCGATGTGCGCGTTGCGGACGTCGTAGCCCGCCGAGGTGTGGTGGATGCCATCGACGTACGGCGCCACGCCGGTGACCGCGACGGCCGCCCAGTCGTCGACGCGCAGGTTGGGCCAGCGCGACGTCGCGGCGAAGAGCGCTTCGTTCCACAGCACCATGTTGTCGTTCGACCAGTACCCGCTGCCGTTGGTCGTGAACGTGTCGACCCACATCACCGGCGTCGTGGCGCTGGGATCGATCGCGGTCATCATCGCGTCGATCGCTTCGTCGCGGGTGTAGCCGGCACCCGCGGCGACGTTCGCAGTGTCGTTGGTGCCGAGCGCGACCACCCAGCAACCGCTGAAGCCCGACGCGACGATCCCTTCGGCCGCTTGCTCGCCGGTGTGCGGATCGTCCGACAGTTTCTGGAAGATCGCACGACCGCCGAACGCATCGATCGTCGCGGTGACGCCGACCGTCGCATACGCGTCGGTGAGCGCGTCGATCGTGTAGTACGTGAGGCTGTCGCCGATGTGTGCGATCGCGGAGCAGTCGACCGCGGGCGCGCCCGACTCCTCGGAGCTGCTGCTCTGCGCGCTCGTCGACGTCGAGCTCGTCGAGGTGTCGTCGACGGCCGTCGTAGCCTCGGAGCTCGACGACGACTCGGCTACACCGCTCGAGCCAGCGCTCGACGTGCTGCTCGTGGTCGTCTCACCCGACCACGCAGGTCCACTCGCTGCACCGCCGTGCTCGCACGCGGCACACGAGAGCGCGAACGCGATCGCAGATCGAAGTGATGCACGCACGCGAACGAGCAGCGTAGGTCCGATCCGGTGGGACCACGTCGGCTCGCGCAGGCCGCTACGCAACCCGAACGATCGGGCGGCGTGGAATGCGGATCGACGCCCGGAGGGACCGCGGGCCCCGGCCAGAGCTCGCGCGGAACGATGTCCGGGTGACCCCACGAGGCGCGACGCAGCAATCCCAGCTATGTTGGGTTTGCTAGGCGTGATCGTGGGACGAGCCGGTTGGGTGTGGATCGCGTTGGGGTTGGGATGTGGACCCGTGGTCGGCCAGGACGGCTCGACCCGCGGGTCGACGACGTCGAACGATCCGAGCTCGACCGCACGTGGTGCTCTCGTCGACCGAGGTCGTGCTGCTCGACGACGGCGAGGTCGAGGTCGTGCTGCTCGACGACGTCCGCCGAGCACGACGCACGACCGCGAATGCACCGCGTCATCGTAGAGCATCGCTGCATCGGATGCATGACGCATGCATGCGATCCATGCGATCCGCATGCATCGCATGCGGGATTCGCTGCCCAGGACACGATCCGAGCTTGTCCGCACCGAATCGGTCCTGCATATCCATGCATCCAATGTTGCTCGAACAGCTCCACGGTCATCGTCTCGGCATCTGCGTCTCGGGCGGGCTCGACTCGCGCACCGTGACGCGCCGTCTGCTCGAAGCCGGCTGCGACGTCGTGTGCTTCACCGCCGATCTCGGGCAGCCCGACGAGAAGGACATCGACGACGTCCGCGTGCGCATGGAGGCCACCGGTGCGCCGTGTCGCATCGTCGATCTGCAGCACGAGATGGCCGAGGCCTGCTTCGCCGCGATCACGACGCAGGCGACCTACGACGGCGGCTACTGGAACACCACCGGGCTCGCGCGTGCGGTCACCGTGAAGGGCCTGCTCGCGGCGATGAAGGACGAGGGCTGCACGGTGCTCGTGCACGGCGCGACCGGTCGCGGCAACGATCAGATCCGCTTCGAGCGCTACACCAACGTGCTCGCGCCGGAGCTGAAGGTCTACGCGCCGTGGCGCGATCCCACGATGCTCGCGCAGTTCCCCGGCCGCACGCAGATGGCGGCGTACCTGCAGCAGCACGGGCTCGAGGCCAAGGTCGTGAAGAAGCGCTACTCGACCGATGCGAACCTCGCGGGCCTCAGCCACGAAGCCGAGGATCTCGAGGACATCGAGACCTCGTGCCTCATCGTCGATCCGATCATGTGCGTGTGGCCGCAGCAGGCGCCCGATCGCGTCCGCGACGTCACGCTCACCTTCGAGCGCGGACGCTGCGTCGCGATCGACGGCGTGAAGCTCTCGCCGCTGTCGATCATGCAGCTCGCCAACACCATCGGCGGCGCCGCGGGCATCGGCCTCGCGAACGCGCTCGAGAACCGCATCATCGGCACGAAGAGCCGCGGTGTGTACGAGGCGCCCGGCATGGAGCTGCTCGGCACCGGCCTGCGCGCGATCTACCAGGCCGTGCTCGATCGGCGCGCCACCGCGCTGTTCGGCCAGCTCGCACGCGTCGTCGCCGACGCGACCTACGACGGGCGCAGCTACGACCCTGCGCCGCGGGCCGCGATCGCGGCGATCGAGACGCTGGCCGAGCACGCCAGCGGCACCGTCGTGCTCGGCCTCTACAAGGGCCACGCGTTCGTGCAGGCGATCCGCGAGTGCAGCGCGTCGCTCTACAACCCGGCCGACGCGTCGATGGAAGCGAGCGATGGCTTGGATCCGACCAGCAGCCAGGGCTTCGTCGAGATCCAGCGCTGCGAAGCGCTCGCGCTCGCACGCGCGGGGCAGATCGTCGCCGGCACGTCGGCCGAGGTCGTGCCCATCGCCCCGGTCGCGACCCCGACCAGCATCGCGATCTGACGCCGTCGCGATCGCGGGCCTTACGAGCCCAGCACTTTCACGGCGTCGCCACGGATCTCGAGCACCTGCGTGGGGCCGCCGTAGTGGTGCGACAGCCCCACGTCGATGCGCCACAGTCGAGCATCGCACGCCGAGGTGATCCCGCCCTTTTGCACGGTGTGCCCGATCACCATGCGCGTCGCACCGAGCAGTGCGAGCGCGCGCCCGAGTCGCTCGCACAGCTCGGGCGTGCCGTCGGCCGCGTAGTCGCGCGTCCACAGCGGTCCCTGCTCGTCCATCGCGCGCTCGATCGCGCGGGGCTCCGTCGACGTGCCGTCCAACCACGCGCGCACGTCCGCGTCGAGCTTCGCGAGCGTCTCGACGTGCTCCGGCAAGATGCCGCCGTGTGCGAACGCGGTGTCGCCGACGATCGCCGCGATGTGGCGCTTCGCCAGCAACTTCGCATACGGCGCGCCGGGCAAGAACGCAGCGAGTCGTGCCCGCGCTTCTTCGGGTACCGACGCGAGCCGCGGATCGTCCGTCGCTGCTGCACCATCGAAGTCGCGCATGCCCGGTGCAGTCACGTAGCGGAAGTCGCCGAGCGCGTTCATCACCTCGTGGTTGCCGTTGAGCACCACGACCGCACCGCCGGCGCGCGCGGCTTCGTCGCGCAGTCGATCGAGCAGGTCGAGGATCGCTTGCTCGTCGTCGCCGCGATCGAGTTGATCGCCGGTCTGCACGAGCACCGTCGTGCCGCCGATCCAGTGATCGGCGTCGTCGACGACCGCGGCCAGCTTCAACGCTGCGCGCGTCGCCGTGAGATCACCGTGGAGATCGCCGACCGCGACGATGCGATCGGGCGCGGACACCCGCAACGCGTCGAGCCCCGCGACCGGAGCCGCGACCGGCTCGACCTTGCGCGGCATCGGGGCGGAGGCGCTCCCCGAACCGCTCGCGCCCGGCGTGGATCGCTCACAGCCGTGCACGCCGAGCAGACCGAGCGCGATCACGACGTGCCACGAGCAGCGCCGCGCGGATGGCCGCATCCCCGCTGATCGACGTCCTGTTCCCCCGCCGTAACGGTCCAAGGCCCGCACCGCAGGATCACCTGCGCACCCACCATCCTACCCGATCGCGCGCCGCAAAGGTGGCCCGATAACGGTGCTTCCGAACCATGCTCCGGGCGCGCTACGCTAGCTTGGGGTGCAAGGCGTCGCGTTCGAACCGGTGTGCGCAGGACGGCTGCTGATCGTCGACGACGATGCCGCGGTGCGGCGCGTGCTCGAACGGTTGTTGGTCGCCGAGGGCTACGACGTGCTTCAAGCCGGTGACGGTGAGCAAGCGCTCGCGACCGTGTGGAGCGACGCGACCATCGACACCATTGTGCTCGACATGCGCATGCCCGGTATGAGCGGGCTCGACGTGTGCCGACGTCTGCGATCGGATCCTCGTACGGAGCACACGCCTGTCGTTTTCGTGACCGGCATGGACGATCGTGCATTTCGTCGCGAGGCGTTGCAGGCGGGCGCGACCGACTTCCTCGGCAAGCCGTTCGACGAAGTCGAGCTGTTGGCCCGGCTGAGGAACAGCGTTCGGCTCAAGCTCTACTTCGACTCCGTCGCACGCGAGCGCACCGATCTGCGCACGGTGGTTCAGCGCAATGCGCAAGACCTGCCGGCCGCGACGCTGGGGCTCGAACGACTGCAGCTCGAGCTCGCGGTCGCGCGGCATGAGACCATCGAGCGACTCGCACGTGCGGCGGAGTACCGTGACGACGAGACTGCGGCGCACCTGCATCGCATGAGCCACTACTGCCACATCCTCGGGCAGCGCGCCGGGCTCGACGACTACACCTGCGAGATGCTCCGCATCGCGAGCCCGATGCACGACGTGGGAAAGATCGGGATCCCCGATCACATCCTCTTGAAGCCCGGCCGGCTCAGCACCGACGAGTTCCAGATCATGAAGCAGCACGCCGAGATCGGATTCCGGATCCTCTCCGGATCGGATTCGGAGCTCGTGCGCTACGCCGCCAGCATCGCGCACACGCACCACGAGCAATGGGCGGGCACCGGTTATCCGCGTGGGCTCTCGGGCGAAGACATCCCCATCGAAGGTCGCGTCGCTGCGATCGCCGACGTGTTCGATGCGTTGACGAGCGCGCGCCCGTACAAGAACGCGTGGACGATCGACGCCGCGGTCACGCACCTGCGCAACGGCGCGGGCGGGCACTTCGATCCGCGGCTCGTCGAGCTGTTCCTCGGTGCGATGGACGACGTACTGGCGGTGCGCGAGCGCTTCTCCGACGAAGCGCACGCCGGCCCTCAGTAGGTTTGATCTTCGTCGCTCTCGTTGCCGCTGACGCGATCGCGACGGCGCTCTTCTTCGAGCAGCTCGAGCGCCTCGACGGTGTAGCGCGCGGTGGGCTCGAGCTTCAGGCGTGCGAACGGGATCGGCTCGTCGGTCTCTTCGCAGGTGCCGTAGCTGCCGTCGTCCATGCGCAGGAGCGCAGCCGCGATCTCGGCGAGCCGCGCACGATCGTGATCGCCGACGAGCATCGCGCGCTCGAGCTCGGCTTCCTCGTTCGCGTGATCCTGGGCGTCGCCGACCTCGAGCTCTTCGGCCGGCGGCAGGCCGGCGCGCGCGCGCAGGCGATCGCGCTCGGCGAGAAGCAGCGCGCGCAGCTCCGCGAGCTGACCCGGTTGCAGATGCGATGTGCTCATCGCCCGAGAGTCTATTGCACCTCGCGCTGCGTGCGAGCCATCATCGTCGCGCAATGGATTCGCAGGTCGAGGCGACGATCGCGGAGGCGCTGCGCGACGACGGGTTGCTGGTGGTGCTCACCGGCGCGGGGATCTCCGCGGAGAGCGGCGTGCCGACGTTCCGCGGCCCCGAGGGCTACTGGACGGTCGGCTCGCGCAACTATCAACCGCAGGAGCTCGCGACCGCCGCAGCGTTCGCGCGCATGCCCGACGAGATCTGGCGCTGGTACCTCTACCGGCGCTCGGTGTGTCGCGCGGCCGCGCCCAACGCCGGACATCGTGCGCTCGTCGAGCTCGACGAAGCGCTCGGCGATCGCTTCGTGCTGATCACGCAGAACGTCGACGGACTGCACCTGCGCGCGGGCAGCCCGATCGAACACACGCTGCAGATCCACGGCAACATCGACTTCCTCCGCTGCGCGCGTGCGTGCAGCTCGGAGCTCACGCCGATCCCCGACGCGATCACGCCGAAGACGAAAGACGATCCGCTGCCCGCGCACGAGCTCGCGCTGTTGCGTTGCCCGAAGTGTGGCGGCCGCGGGCGCCCACACGTGCTGTGGTTCGACGAGTACTACGACGAAGAGCTGTTCAAGGCCGAGAGCGCGATGGCTGCGGCCGCCGACGCGGCGCTGCTCGTCGTCGTCGGCACTGCGGGCGCGACCAACTTGCCGCAGCAGATCGCCCGCCGGGTCGCACGCTCCGGCCGGCCCATCATCGACATCAACATCGACGACAATCCGTTCGCCGAGCTCGCGGAATCCACCGGCGGCCACGCGTTGCGCAGCAGCGCCTGCGCCAGCCTGCCGGAGCTCGCCGCAGCGATCATCGCATCGTGCTAACGTCGCGGCCGCGCATGGCGGACGACTACGACTTCGTGGTCATCGGCTCGGGCTTCGGCGGGAGCACGGCCGCGCTTCGGCTCGTCGAAAAAGGTTGGCGCGTGCTCGTCATCGAGAAAGGCAGCGAGCTCGGGGCCGCCGAGTTCCCGCGCTCGAACTGGGACGTGCGTCGTTACATGTGGATGCCGTGGCTCGGCTTCCGCGGCCTCTTCAACATGACGTTCTTTCGCCACGTCACCGTGCTCTCGGGCGTCGGTGTCGGTGGCGGCTCGCTGGTCTACGCGTGCACGCATCCGGTGCCGAAGGAATCGTTCTTCACCTCGCCGGCGTGGTCGCAGCTCGCCGACTGGAAGACCGAGCTCGCGCCGCACTACTCCGAAGCGAAGCGCATGCTCGGCGTCACCGAGACGCCGTTTCGCACGCGCACCGACGACGTGCTGCGCGAGATTGCGATCGAGCGCGGGCAACCCGAGGCCTTCGAGCCCACCAACGTCGCGATCTGGTTCGGCAAGCCGGGGCAGTCGGTGCCCGATCCTTATTTCGGCGGCAAGGGCCCCGGCCGCACCGGCTGCATCCGCTGCGGCGGTTGCATGCTGGGTTGTCGCCACGACGCGAAGAACTCGCTCGACAAGAACTACCTGTATCTCGCGCGCAAGGCCGGCGCGGAGCTGCTCGCCGACACCGAGGTCACCTCGGTGCAGCCGCGCGAAGGCGGCGGCTATCGCATCTTCGCGAAGCAAGGTCGCCATCCACTCGGGCGTACGCCGATCGACATCGGCGCGAAGCAAGTCGTCTTCGCCGGCGGTGTGCTCGGCACGGTCGACTTGCTGCTGCGCTTGAAGAAGGATCCGCAGGCGCTGCCCAAGCTGTCGCCGCGACTGGGCTGCAGCGTGCGCACCAACTCCGAGGCGCTCATCGGCGTCATCTCGCGCAAGCGCGAGCCCGATCTGTCGAAGGGCATCGCGATCGGATCCATCCTGCAGACCGACGAGCACAGCCATCTCGAGCCGGTGCGCTTCTCCGCGGGCTCGGGCTTCTTCCGCCTGCTCATCGCGCCGCACGCCCCCGGCGAGCACGTGTTCGTACGGCTCGCGCGGCTGATCGGCACCATCGTCCGTCACCCGCTCGCGGTGCTGCGCGCGTTGACGGTCCGCGATCTCTCCAAGCAGACCACCATCTTGCTCTACATGCGCACCGCCGAGGGCACGCTGCGCTTCCGCCATTCGTGGACCGGGCGCCTCACCACCAGCCACGACGAAGGCAAGGTCCCGACCGCATCGATCCCCGAGGCCACCGAGCTCGCGAATCGCGTCGGCGACAAGCTCGAGGGCATGCCCTTTTCACTCTTCACCGAGACGCTCTTCAACATCCCGACCACCGCGCACATCTTGGGCGGCTGTTGCATGGGCGACAGCGCGGAGACGGGCGTGATCGATCGCGACCATCGCGTGTTCGGCTACGACGGGCTGTACGTCATGGACGGCTCGGCGATCTCCGCGAACCCCGGCGTCAACCCGTCGCTCACCATCGTCGCGATGACCGAGCGTGCCGTGGCGCAGATCCCCGCGCGCAAGGTCGCGCTCACTGCGGTCGCACGGGCCTGACTCGGTGGATCCGATCACCCAGGGCGTGCTCGGGGCTGCGGCCGCCCAGACTGCGCTCGCGCGCAGGCTCGGCCCACGCACGTGGTTGTACGGCGCACTCGGAGGCATGGCTGCGGATCTCGACGTGCTCATCCGCAGCGGCGATCCGATGGTCGCGCTCACGTACCACCGCCACTTCACGCACTCGCTCGCGTTCGTGCCGATCGGCGGCTTGCTCTGCGCGTTGCCGTGGCTGCTGCAGCCCAAGCTCGGCCCGCGGCGCAAGCTGATCGCCGCCGCCACCACCATCGGCTACGCGACGCACGGCTTGCTCGACGCGTTCACCAGCTACGGCACGCAGCTGTGGTGGCCGTTCTCCTCCACGCGCGTCGCGTGGGACTTCGTCGCGATCATCGATCCGATCTACACGCTGTTGCTCGCGCTCGGCGTGTGGCTCGCGAAGCGCCGCGGCAGCCCGCGCTCGGCGCTCGCCGCATTGATCGCGTCGTCGATGTACCTCGCGCTCGGCGGAGTGCTGCACGCACGCGCCGTCGCGGGCGCGAAGAACCTCGCGCAGCAACGCGGCCACGAGCTCGCGCGCGTCGACGCATTCCCGATGCTCCCGGTGAACTTCGTGTGGCGCACGGCATATCGCGCGGGCGGACGCATCTACGTCGACGAGGTGCGCACGCCATGGTTCGGCAGCACCACGATGAACGAAGGCGGCTCGAGCCCGGTCGTCGACGAAACGCATCTGCCCGCCGACGTCGTCGCCGACGCGCGCACGCTCGCGGCGTTCCGCACCTTCGCGTGGTTCGCCGACGGCTGGGTCGGGCGCTCCGAAGCAGATCCCACGCAGTTCACCGATCTGCGCTACGGCATCGGCACGCGCAGCACCGCATCGCTGTGGACCCTGCAGCTCGCGCCCGGACAACCGCGACCGGTGCAGCTCGTCACGCAGCGCCCGCAGGCGAGCACGCTCGCGGCAGAACGCTGGCACGAGATGCTCGGCGACTAGCGCGAGCTCGATTCGCGGGCGAGGAAGCGCGTGACCTTCTCGAGCGGGAAGGCGCCGCGGGGACCGATCGCCACCAACGCATCACGCGCTTGCTCGGCGAGGCGACGTGCCTGCGCCGCGTCGCCGCCGGTCGCCGCGAGCACACGCGCGAGCCCGAAACGCGTCTCGGCCAGCGCGACCGGATCGACGCCGTGCTTC
>DASZPU010000391.1:0-8267 GCA_035550195.1 Nannocystaceae bacterium | reverse complement strand
CGCACCGATCAGTTCTCGTTCTGCGTCGCGCTGTGGGAGGCGCTCGTGGGCCGACGACCGTTCGCGGGCACGAGCAGCGCGGAGATCTTCGCGGCGGTGCTGGTCGGCGAGATCGATCCGCCGCCGCGCGGCCTGCTGCCGCCGTTTCTCGAGTCCGCCCTGCGCACCGGGCTCGCGCAGCGGGCCGATCGTCGTCATGCGTCGATGGAGGCGCTCTTGCTCGCGCTCGCGAACGACCCGCGGCGGAGACGACGACGACGGCTCGGCCTCGCGCTCGCGCTCGCGATCGTACCGTTCGGCTTCGTGGGGCTGCGCGCATACGCGGCGGTGCAATCGCGTCGCTGTGACGAGCGTGCGGCCAGCGTCGACGCGGTGTGGAACGCCGACGCGGACGCGAGCGTGGTCGCGGGGCTCGGCGCCACCGGGGCCGTGAACGCGAGCAGCACCGCGACACGCACGAGCGCCGAGCTGTCGGCCTACGCCGATCGATTGCGCGAGGCGACGCGCGCGGCCTGCCGTGCGATCGAGATCGATCGCGTGCTCGACGACACGATGGCCGAGCGTTCGGTGTCGTGTCTGTCCGCGCGCGAGCACGGCCTCACGGCGCTCGTCGATGCGCTCAGCCGGGCGGACGGGCACACCGTCGACAACGCCACCCGATCGGTGCTGCTGTTGCCTCCGCCCGAGCGCTGCACCGACGCGCGGGCGCTCGCGCTCGATCTACCGCCGCCCGCCGAGCCCGAGCGTCGCGCCGAGCTGCGCCGGATCGAGTCGGAGCTGTCCGCGAGCGAGTCGTTGCGCCGCCTCGGTCGCGATCACGACGCGCTCGCGAAGCTCGAGGCACTCGAGCCTGCGGTCGCCGAGCTGGGCTGGCCGGCCGCCGATGCGAAGCTCGCGAACCGGCTCGCGCACATGCACGTGAACGTCGGGGCGTCCGAGCGCGCGCTGGAGCTGTCGCAGCGCGCGTTCTACAGCGCATTTCGTGCCGGCGACGACGAGACGATGGCGATGAGCGCGACGATGGTGAGCCACGTGCTCGCGATCCTGCTCGCGCGCGAGCCCGAGGCGAAGCACTGGGACGACCTCGCCGTCGCTGCGCTCGCACGCCTGGCGCCCGAGCAACGTCCGATGCCCGAGCTGTTCCACTCGTCGACGCAGGCGCGCCGTCGCATGCTGGCGGGTGACGACGCGGGCGCGGAGGAGGCGATCGGTCGTGCGCTCGCCGAGGTCGAGTCGTTCTACGGTCCCGATCACCTGCTGCTCAGCGAGCCTCTGCTCACGCTCGCGAACATCCAGTGCAAGCGCTCCGCGTGGCACGAATGCCGGGTCACGCACCAGCGCGCATACGACATCGTGGCGACGAAGTTGGGCGACGATCATCCGTGGACGGCGCGCGCGCTCGCAGGGCTCGGGGTTTCGCTCGGGCACGACGGCGAGCCCGAGCGCGGCCTCGCACTGCTCGCCGATGCGCTCGCGATCGACGAGCGGATCTTCGGCCCCGACGACTTCAACTGCGGCGTCGACCACTCGTACGCCGGGCTCGTGCTGCTCGCGTCGCACCAACCCGAGCGGGCGATCCCCGAGCTCGCACGCGCGCTGGAGATCGGCGAGCAGACGTTCCCGCCGACGCACCCCGAGGTCGTGCTCGAGCTGATCAACCTCGGTCGTGCGCAACGCGAGGCCGGTCGGTTCGCCGACGCGCGCGCGACCCTCGAGCGCGCGCGCGATCGTCAGCGCGAGAACCCCGACACCAGTGCCGACGCGCGTGCCGAGCTCGACGGCGAGCTCGCGAAGCTCGCGGAGGCGGAACGATGAGCGAGCGCGGCGACCTCGAGCTGCTCGACGCGTGGGCCGGAGGCGATCGCGGCGCGGCGAAGGAGCTGCTCGGCCGTCACGTCGCCGCGCTCTTCCGCTTCTTCGACCGCAAGATCGACGGCGCCGCCGACGATCTCGTGCAGGAGACGATGCTCGGCTGTCTGCGTGGCCGTGCACAGTTCCGCCGCGAGAGCGAGTTCCGTGGCTACCTCTTCGGCATCGCGCGCAACGTGCTCTACGATCATCTGCGCGCGAAGAACCGCGCCGCGGCGCCGCTCGATCCCGACTCGAGCCGCCTCGAGGATCTCGTGCCGAGCCCGAGCGAGCACATCGCGGCGAAGCGCGAGCAACGATTGCTGCTCGATGCGCTGCGCCGCCTTCCGCTCGACAGTCAGGTGTTGCTCGAGCTGTATCACTGGCAAGGGCTCTCCGGCCCGCAGCTCGCGGACATCTACGGGCTCGGAGAGAAGGGCGTGCGCAGTCGCCTGCATCGCGCGAAGCAGGCGCTGCACGACATCATGGCCGAGCTGGCCGAGAGCCCCGAGCTGCTCGCCTCGAGCGTCGCCGACTTCGAGGCGTGGGCGCGGGGCTTGCCCGAGCCTCAGCCTTCGTAGCAGAGCGTCTGCTCGACCGAGCGGTTCACCACCTGCGCGCCCATCGTGAACGCGGTGGCTGCGTCGTCGCAGCTCGGCAGCTGCTCGAGACACGACGGCGTGACGATCTCGCCGTCCTTCAACTCTTCGTAGCGCGGATGCGAGACGCACACCGCACCGTCGGGGCCCCAGCCGGCCTCGAAGTCGAAGTCGACCGAGGTGTCGCTCTGCTGCACGCCGAGGCGATCGAACACGTCGATCTCGGTGCCGTCCGCGGTGTGCGGCGTACCGTCGCCGCAGTAGTCGGCGCGCACGAGGCGGGTGCAGCTCTGGTGCGCGACGCTCCCGACGGCGTACGGCGCGTAGCCCCACGCGATGCACTTCGCGAGCGCGCCATTGGTGCAGGAGAACGAGTACGCGAACGATCCGTCGGCGAGCGTGTCATGGCGCGCGCCGCTGTCGTCCCACACGCCGGCGAGGAAGAGCCCACCGTCGGCGCAGATCTCGGTGCCCGCGATCGCGAGCGCGTAGTGCTCGAGCTCGCCGTCGCGACGCACGTCGGTGATCTCGAGCTCGACTTCGTCGTCGCCGACCTTGCCGAGCAGCGTCGCGCCGATCCAGTCGGTGCCGGCGATCGGTGTGCCGTCGGGGAGCTGGCCGACGAGCGCGGTGCCGTCGAGCGCGACGTCGATCGCGAGCTCGTCGCCGAGCGCGTCGCCGTTGAGGTTCACGCCGTTGAGGCTCGTGCCGTTGACCGACACACCGTTCACGGAGATGCCGTTGATCGACACGCCGTTGAGCGAGACGCCGTTGAGCGACTTGCCGTTGAGCGACTTGCCATTGAGCGAGACGCCGTTGAGACCGACGCCGTTTTGCCAGATGCCGTTGAGCGAGACGCCGTTGAGCGAGACGCCGTTGACCGCGAGCTTGCGGAAACCGGAGACGACGACGTCGCAGGACGCGTCGCTCGGTGCGTCACAACCGGCCGGGATCAGCGTCGCGAGGGAGAGGAGGGCAGCGATGTGCAGCTTCATCGCCCCCCACGTCCGGGGCCGCGGCGAAACGATTCGCGCCCACGGTCGATTTTCTCGCGACGATGCTGCGGCCTCGCCGCCCGCGGTACGATGACCCAGTGAACGATGGCCTCGAGTCGCTGCGCTCCGATTCGGGCACGCGCGAGGCCGATCTCGCGACGATCGCGAGCGTCGACGGGCGGCCCGAATCGGGACCGCAGGAGGAGCTCGCGCCGGGTGCGATCGTCGCCGGCAACTTCCGCATCGTGCGCACGATCGGACGCGGCGCGATGGGGGTGGTGTACGAGGCGATCGACACGATGCTCGAGCGCCGCGTCGCGGTGAAGCTGCGCGGCCTCGATCGCGCGCACGAGGATGCGTCGCGGATGTGGCGAGAGGCGAAGACGATGGCGCGCCTCTCCCATCCCAACGTCGTCACCGTCTACGAGGTCGCGCTGCACGAAGGCGCGCTGTGCATCGCGATGGAGCTCGTCGAAGGCAGCGACGCGCGCGCGTGGGCGAAGCAGCGTTCGCGCAGCACCGCGGAGATCCTCGACATCTACGTGCAGGCGTGTCGCGGGCTCGCGGCCGCGCATCGGCTCGGCATCGTGCATCGCGACTTCAAGCCCGACAACGTGCTGGTGGGCGACGATGGTCGCGTGCGCGTCGCCGACTTCGGCATCGCGCGGCTGCACGACGTGCCCGACACCGAAGCACAGTCGGAGGTCGATCACTCCGGCAGCGTCGAGCCGGTGCGCACGAAGACCGGCGCGCTGATGGGCACGCCCGCCTACATGGCTCCCGAGCAGGTCGTCGGGGCCACCGCGTCGGCGGCCGCGGATCAGTTCGCTTGCTGCGCGACGATCTACGAAGCGCTCTACGACGCGCTGCCGTTCACCAGCGAGAGCATCGCTGCGCGCTTCGTCGCGATCCAGGAGCAGCGCTTCGCGCCGCACGAGCACACGCGCGACGTCCCCAACCACATCGCGGCTGCGCTGCGTCGCGGGCTCGCGTGCGATCCCGACGCGCGCTGGCCGAGCATCGATGCGCTCGCGGCCGCGCTGGCGGCCGATCCCACGCGTCGCCGTCGACGTATCGCGCTCGGTATCGGTGTGCTCGGCGTCGCAGCGCTGGGCGCATGGGCGGTGCGCGAGCCCGCGGTCGATCGCTGCGCAGGGCTGCGCGCCTCCGCGACCGAGGTGTGGACCGCCGCGCGTGAAGGCGAGCTCGCCACGCAGTTCGGCAACGCGGGCTCGCCGATCGCCGAGGCCGCCGCAGCGAACGTGCACGCCCGCGTCGCGCCGTGGGCCGACACGTGGGCCGCTGCACGCGAAGATGCTTGTCGCGCGACCTGGGATCGCGGCGAGCAGTCGTCGGAGCGGTTCGACGAGCGCATGGATTGCCTCGCGCGGCAGCGTGCCGACACGGATGGTGTGCTGGCCGTGCTCGCGACCGCGGATGCCGAAGCGATCGCGCGGCTCGACGAGCTGTTGACGCGGCTGCCCGATCCGACGCGGTGCAGCGCGCCCGATGCATTGCACGGTGATCGCGTCGCGCCGCCCGATCGCGAGCTGTACGAGCGCAGCTATGCGGTCATCGCCGAGGCCGAGGCCGAGCATGCCGCGGGCCGCTCGCAGCGGGCCGCCGATCGCCTCGACGACGAGCTCGCGACCCTCCGCGGCGCGGGCTGGCGCTGGCTGGAGGCGCGCGCACAGCTGCTGCGTGGGCGCGCGCTGAGTGAGATCGGTTTCGATGCCGAGTCTCGCGCCGCGCTCGAGCAAGCGCTCGTCGCTGCGTTCGCGACCAGCGACGACGAGCTGCAGATGCACGCGATGGCGACGCTCGCACGCCAGCTCGGCGCGCGCACGCGCTGGACGACGGAAGCGATCCACTGGCTCGATGCCGCGGACGCGATCGCGGCCCGGATCGCGGCGTCGCCCGACACCCGGATCGAGCTCGCACGCTACCGTGCCGAGGTGTTGCGCGCGGCCCACCGCTTCGCGGAGGCGGAAGCGATCGCGCGACCGTTGCTCGATCAATATCCCGCCGAGGGCTTGCAGGACGCGGGAGTGCTCCGCGACCTCGCGATGACGATGTGTGAAGAGCGGCGCCCCGCGGAGGCGCTCGAGCTGCTCGCGCGTGCGCGCGCGATCGCGGAGCGCGATCTCGGGACCGACGCGCCGGTGTTGCTCGCGATCATGGACGCCGAGCACCGGGCGTTCCGCGATCTGCGGCGCGGCAAAGATGCGCTCGCGGTGGCCGACCGCGCGCTGGAATTCGCGACGCGTCTGTTCGGGGCCGACGCGCCGACCACCGGCGCGTATCGGCGCCTGCGTGCGGACGCACTCTCGGCGCTCGCGCGCTACGCCGAGGCGAGCGCGGAGTTCGAGCGCGCGCTGGCGATCGCGCGTGCGAACCACGACGACGCCGACACGATCTTCGCGTTGGTGAATGCCGCGGCCGTGCAGGATCTGCTCGGGGATCAGCCGCGCGCGCTCGCGATGGTGCAGGAAGCGGTCGCGCTCACGGACGAGTACTTCGGCTCGGACTCGCTGCGCGCCGCTCAGCTGCGGGTGAGCCTGTCGGGCTACTTGATCGCCAACGATCGCTATCCGGAAGCGCGCGTGGCCGCACACCAGGCGGTGCTGCTGTACGAGCGCAACGTCGGCCCGATGGATCCCGGGCTGGTCGCGCCGCTCGCGAACTACGCGATCCTGCTCGCGCACGATCACGAGGGCGACGCCGCGGTGGACAGCCTCGATCGCGGTGCGCGGGTGTTGGAGGCGGCGGGTGTCGCCGATCCCGACGCGTGGTCGAACTACTTCGGCACCCGGCTCAGCGTGATGCGCGTGCTGGAGCGCTGGCCCGAAGCGATCGCCGCGGCCGAGCAGATGGTGCGCTTCAGTGAAACGGGGCACGCCGAGCCCCATCCCGCGCAGGTGGATGCGCTCTATCACCTCGGCGAGGCGCTGATCTCGGGCGGGCGCGCTGCGCAGGCGCGTGCACCCGCAGAGCGTGCGCTCGCGCTGCTCGACGAGGTGGAAGCGCGCCCGCGTCGTCGCGCGACGCTGGAGTGGATCCTCGCGCGCGCGCTGTCGACCGATCGCACGCAGCGGCAACGAGCGCTCGCGTATGCCCGCAGCGCGGCCGCGCGGTTCGCCGAGCTCGACGACGTCGAAACCGCCGACGTGAAGGCCTGGATCGCCGAGCGCCAGTGAACCGCGCGCGGAATCGCGTCGCGAAAGAAATCGACCGCGGTCGGTGCGACGAGTCGGGAGGTGGCGTGTCGCTCTTCCATGCAGAGCTCGATCCCCCCGTATCGGAGGCTTCCGTCGTCCGCGTTTGCGCTGCTCGTGCTCGCCGGTTGTGGCGGGATGAAGGGCGGCGGCGCTGCGCGGCCCGACGATCCGAAGGCGACCGACGCGCTCGGTGCGAACGTGATCGCGTGCGACGCCGCGCCCGCGTACAGCGAGCCGCTGGTCGTCGACTGGAGCTCGAACGCGCGGCTCGACCTGGAGATCGCGATGAAGGACGGGCTCGTTCCGGTGCGCTACACCTGCGACGAGTTCCGCATCGTCAAGGGCTGCAAGGCGCAGGGCGACTACATCTTCGCGGGCGTGAGCCGCAAAGAGGACGTGATCGAGATCGAGAACGCGGCCGAGCTCGCGGTGAACTTCCGCGCCAACATCGCGTCGTTGAAGGCGTCGTTGCAGCGCGGCAGCGCGATCCATCTCGCGATGGTGATGATCGGCAAGCGCTCGTCGACGACGAGCTCGATCACGCCGGAGATGCTCGAAGGCGACTGCGCGGCCGCGACCCACGTCGTGCGCGCGTCGTCGCTCGGTGCGTTCTCGATGGCGAGCGGTGCCGCGGGCAAGGCCCAGGCCGCGGCGGAGCTGTTCGGCGTCGGCGGGGCGTCGACCGGAACCGAGAGCCGCAAGCAAGCGCTCAGCCAGGACGGCCAGCTCGCGTCGTGTGCCGAGGCGTCGCCGTCGGCGAGCGATCCGCCCGCGCAGTGTCAGTCGGCGATCCGCGTCGAGCTGGTGCCGATCACCGCCGACGTCTCGCGGCCGCGCGAGGACGACGCGTTGATCGATCCGTGCCCCGCAGGCTTCGTGTCGTCGGAAGGCAAGTGCACACAGCCGAAGAGCGCTCCGGTGCGTCAGTGCGACGCCGACGATCTCGCCGACTGCCAGGTGCAGTGCGACGCCGGCGATCTCGCGAGCTGCTACAACCTCGCGCGCGGCACGAAGGACTGGCACACCAAGCACTCGCTGTGGGCGTCGATCTGCGATCGCGGCTTCGGGCGCGCCTGTGCCCTCGGCTCGCAGCTGTACATCTACGCGGACGACGAGGAGCGCAAGCCGACGCCGCGCGAGCTCGCGATGGGGCGCAAGATGCTCGAGCGCGGTTGCTACGAGCTCGGCGACGGTGGGTCGTGCGACGCGCTCGGTGAGGACCTCGCCGATCTGCAGATTCCGCTGCCGCTGCCCAACGATCCTGCGGAGGCGATCGCGGCGTTCGAGCGCGGCTGTGCGCTCGGTGAAGCGCAGTCGTGCGACTCGGTCGCGGTCATCTATCTGTATCGCCCCAAGCTCGCGAAGCGCGATCCGAGCGGCGCGCGGCGCTGGTGGAACCGCGCCTGCGACGGCGGTCTCTTCGAGTCGTGCTACCAGCTCGGAGGTCTGCTCGCGACCGGCAAGGACGGCATGGACAAGGACGTCGACGACGCGTTGCGCCTGCACACGCGCGCCTGTGACGGTGGCTACGACTGGGCGTGCGGCGACGTGGCCGCGCTCTTGCTCGGCGGGCGCGCGCCCGATCGCGCTCGCGCGCGTCAGCTCTA
>DASZPU010000390.1:0-6598 GCA_035550195.1 Nannocystaceae bacterium | reverse complement strand
CCACCGGCACCGGCATTCCGATGGGCCCCGACGACGTGCTCGTCGTGCAGATCCACTACAACCTCACCGAAGAGACCGGCACCGACAGCACCACGGTGCGCATCAAGTACGCCGATCAAGTCGAGCGCCCCGCCGTGCAGGCGCTGTGGGATCCGTTCCTGTACTCGAGCGTGTTCGGTGCGCCCGAGAGCCTCGCGCCCGGTCAGCCGAGCGTGAAGTATGCGTGGAACGACTCCATCGCGACGATGATGAGCTTCGGCGGCGACGTCGAGCAGACCACCGGTCCCGTGGAGGTGTGGGGCTTCTTGCCGCACATGCACAAGCGCGGGCGCAACATGATGATCGAGCTCGAGACCGGCGGCGCGAAGTCGTGCGCTGCGGACGTCGATCGCTACGACTTCGCGTGGCAGACGGCGTACTTCCTCGAGCAGCCGCTGCAGGCGGATCTCGCCGACAAGATGTACGTCACCTGCGATTGGGACACGCGCGGCGACACCGAGCCGGTCATGCCGGGCTTCAACACCGCGAACGAGATGTGCCTCATCGGCATCTACGCCGTGCCGCTCTGAGTCGAAAATCGCGAGCCCTCCCGTCATGCGGGCCGGCCACACCGTCAAGGGGTGGTGCATGCCCGCAAGACGCCTGGTAGGGTGGGATCGGTTCGCGATGTTCCCCCGCGCGCATGCTCTCGTGGTCGGTGCGCTGATCGTTGCAGGTTGCAGCGCGGCTCCGGCCGCGCCGACGACGACCGAAGGTTCGAGCGAGTCGAGCAGCGGGGGCTCGAGCACGGGAACGTCGAGCGAGAGCTCGGCCGCGAGCTCCAGCACGACGAGCGAAGGTTCGAGCGACGAGAGCTCGAGCGAAAGCTCGAGCACGGGTGAACCCGCGTTGCCGCCGGCGATCGGTCTCGTGCAGTACGACGGTGACGGCGAGCACTTCGGCGATCGCGAGGGAAACATCGCAGCGCTGACGATGTGGGCCGAGGCTGCGGTCGAACAAGGCGCGCGCATCATCGTGATGCCCGAAGGCTCGACCTACGGCTACGCCTCCGAGACCGAGCTCTGGTGCGCACCCGGAATGGCCGAGTTCAACGGCCGCACGTGCCGCGACGTCTCGACGGTCGCCGAGACGTTGCCGGGCGGTCCCACCACCGGCTACTGGGCCGACTTCGCGGCCGAGCACGACGTCTTCGTCATCTATCACGTGCCCGAGGTCGAAGGCTCGACCTACTACGCGTCACTCGGCGTCGTGAGCCCCGAGGGCTACGCCGGCCGCTATCGCAAGCGCAGCCTCTACTACGTCGATCAGGCCTACGCGACTCCGGGTGAATCGGCGGCGGTGTTGTCGACGCCATACGGCGACTTCGGGCTCATGATCTGTCTCGACGGCACCTACGACGGGCCCTACTACGACGAGTACGTCGACGCGGGCGTCGACGGCATCATCATCGCGATGGACTGGGACGACGATCCCAACGGAGGCGCGGCCGCCATCGATTGGTTCCGCGATCGCGCCGACGCCAACAAAGTACGCATCTACGCCGCCGACGTGTCCACGTGGGACGGCACCGGGCTGTACTTGCCCGGCGACGTGCCGCGCGAGCGCAACGGTCTGCCGCCGATCGCGATCGACATCGACGGCATCTCGGTGCACGAGCTGCCTTAGGAGGCGGTCGGCAGCACTTCGACCACGCGACCGCTCTCGAGCGTGTCGAGCGGCTGCAGCACGACGCGATCACCGGGCGCGATGCCATCGATCACCTCGATCGACTTGCCGAGGTCGCGGCCGAGCACGATCGGCGCGAGCTCGATCACATCGCCCGTGACGCGCGCGACCATCGTGCCTTCCTTGCGCACGATGAGCGCGCTCGCGGGGATGAGCGGCACCGGCTTCGCGCGCGGGATCTTCAGCTTCGCGTAGACGAACGCGCCGGGGATCAGCACATCGTCGGCGGGCACGTTGACCTCGATGCGCAGCGTGCGGTTGCCCTGCTCGAGCACGCCGGCGCTGCGCGTCACGGTGCCGGTGACGGTGTGCTTCGGATCGCGCGGCGTGTACACCTCCGCTTCGATGCCGGTCTTCACGTCGGCGGCATAGCGATCGGGCACCTCGACGACGACCCGCAGCATGCCGGTGTCGGCGATCTCGAACATCGCCGTGCCGCCCGCGCTCGCGGGCCCGACCAACGCACCGGGATCGGTGAGCCGGCGCGTCACGATGCCGTTGAACGGCGCGATGATGTCTTGGTAGTCGCGCAGAACCTCGAGCCGCTGCAGATCGGCCTTGCGCGTGGCCACCAGCGCGCTCGCGCTGTTGGCCTGCGCGAGCGCGTCGTCGGCCTCCTGCTGCGACGCCGCGCCCTGCCCCGCGAGCGTGCTGAGCCGCTTCGACGTGGTCTCGACGATGCCGACGTTGGCGCGCGCTTCGTGCAGTCGTGCACGCGCGAGTCGGATCTCTTCGGTGCTTTCGGGCGCGTCGATCTCCGCGAGCACCTGTCCGGTCTGCACGCGATCACCGAGGTCGACGAGGTTCTTGCGCACGAAGCCGGTGGCCTTGCTGTAGAGCACCGCGGTGTGCATCGGCTCGGAGCTGCCCGGCAACACGAGCTCGACGTGATCGTCGCCGGGACTCACTTCGGCGACGCGCACGCGCAGCATGCTGCTCGAGCTTCGGCCCGATGCCGATCGCGACCGCGCCCGCGAGCACGGCGATCATGCCTGCAATGACTTTCCATCCGGAGCTACGGGTGCTCATCGGTGCGCCTCCAGTTCGTCCGCGCCGACCGAGGGCGGCGGGAGCTCGTCGAGATCGGGATCGAACGCGCGCGCGCGCCACTTCGCTGCGAGCACGCAGTAGACGACGGGCACGAAGCCGAGCGTCGCGATCGTGGCACCGACGAGGCCCCCCATCACGGCGCGACCGAGCGCGGCATTCTGTTCGCCGCCTTCGCCGAGCCCGAGCGACATCGGCAGCATGCCGATGAACATCGCCATCGCGGTCATGAGCACGGGACGCAGTCGCACACGCCCGGCCTCGAGCGCCGCTTCGATCGCGGTGTGGCCGTGCGCGCGCTGTTCGTTCGCGAACGTGACCACGAGGATCGAATTGGCCGTGGCCACGCCGATGCTCATCACCGCACCCATCAGCGAAGGAATGCTGAAGGTGGTGCCGGTGGCGAACAGCGTGAACACGATGCCGACACCGGCACCGGGCAGCGCCATCAGGATGATGAACGGCAGCTTCCACGACTGGAAGTTGATCACCATGAGCGCGTAGACCAGCAACGCGGCGAAGGCGAGCCCGAGCCCGAGCCGTGCGAAGCCGATCTCCATGCTCTCGGCTTGGCCGCGGATCGTGATGGAAGAGCCGGGCGGCAGCTCGTCACGGTAGCGCGCGATGATGTCCTCGATGCGCGAGAGCGCGTCGCCGAGATCGGTGTCCTGCACGTCGGCGCGTACGCTGTAGGTCGGCTGCACGTTGGTGTGGCTGATGAACACCGGCGTGGTGGCGCGCTCGATGTCGGCAAGATCGACGAGCTGCTTCTGCGTGCCGCTGGGCGTCGCGATGGAGAACTGTTCGACGGCATCGAGCGAATCGACGCGGTACTCGGGCACCTGCAGCGCGACCGGGTAGGCGTAGCCGGACTTCGGATCGGTCCAGAAGGTCGGGGTCACCTGCGACGACGACGACGACAGCAGGAGGATGTTGTTCGCGACGTCGCGCTCGGTGAGGCCGACTTCGTCCGCGCGCACGCGATCGACCTCGACGTGCAGCCGCGGCGCGGCGGTGATCTGATGGAGGTGCACGTCGACGACGCCGGGCACGGTGCGCAGCTCTTGATCGAGCGCGCGCGCGGCCGCGAGCGTGGCGTCGCGTTGCGCACCGGAGATCTGGATCTCGATCGGCGAGGGCAGACCGAAGTCGAGGATCTGCGTGACGATGTCGGCGGGCTGGAAGTAGAACGAGAGCTCGGGCAGCTCGCGCGGCAGCACCTCGCGCAGCTCGCGGATGATGTCGTCCTTGGCGCGCTCGCGGTGCGGCGAGAGCGTGACGAGGATCTCGCCGTCGGCCGAGCTGACGTTCGCGCTGTCGGTGATCGAGAGGTTGTAACCGCTCGGCATCCCGATGAAGTCGAGGATGCTCTCGCGATCCTCGTCGGGGACGACGTCGCGGATCACGTCTTCGACGCGCGAGAACCAGCGCTCGGTCTCCTCGAGCCGCGTGCCGGGCGGTGCGGTGACGTGCAGGCGGATCTGGCCGGCGTCGACGGGCGGGAAGAAGTCGCGGCCGACGAAGGGCAACAGCGCGACCGTCGCGATCGCCACGGCGCCGAAGCTCACCAGCACGGTCTTGCGGTGGTGCAGCGCCCACTCGAGCAGGCCGAGATAGCTCGCGCGCACGCGCTCGAAGCCGCGCTCGAACGCGGCGTGGATGCGGGCACCGATGCTGCGCTTCGCGTCGCCGTGCTGCTCGCCGCGCAGCAAGTACTTCGCGAGCGTGGGCACGAGCGTGCGCGAGAGCAGATACGAGGCCATCACCGAGAAGGCCACCGCCATGCCCATCGGCAGGAAGATGTAGCGCGCCGGACCTTCGAGGAAGATCACCGACACGAACACGATGCTGATGCACAGCGAGGCGACGAACGCCGGCACTGCGATCTGCCGCGCGCCGTCGAGAATCGCCCGCGTGAGCGGCTTGCCCATCGCGAGGTTGCGATGGATGTTCTCGATCTCGACGGTGGCATCGTCGACGAGGATGCCGACGGCGAGCGCGAGCCCACCGAGCGTCATGACGTTGATGGTTTCGCCCAGCGCACGCATGCACAAGAGCGCGATGGTGACCGACAGCGGGATGTTGATCGCGACGAGCAACGTCGAGCGCAGGCTGCCGAGGAACAGCAGGATCATCGATGCGGTGAGCGCCATCGCGATCAGGCCTTCGACCATCAGACCATCGATCGCGCGCGTGACGAAGGTGGACTGATCGCTGAGCAGCTCGACCTCGAGCCCCTCGGGTGCGGCGGCGCGGATCGTCGGCAACATCTCCTTCACGCGCTCGGCGACCTCGGTGGTCGACGCATCGCCGGTCTTCATCACGGACAGCACCACCGAACGCTTGCCGTCGCGGCGCGCCAGATTGGTCTGCACCGCGAAGCCGTCGTGCACGTGGGCGACGTCGCGCACGTACACGTCGCGACCATCGCGTGCGCGCACCGGCACCTCGTTCAGCGCGGCGATCGCCTCGGGGCTGCTGTTGAGACTCAGCCGATACTCGCGCTCGCCGATCTTCGCAGCGCCGGTCGGCAGCGTGAGGTTCTGCGCCGAGATCGCGGTGCTGATCTCCGCCGGCGACACGCCGAGCGCACGCATCGCTGCGGGATCGAGGTCGACCGCGATCTGGCGGATCTTGCCGCCGCTCGGCAGAGGGAAGCGCGTGCCACGGATGACGCTCAGCATCGTGCGCACGCGTTGATTGACGTGATCGAAGATCTCCGGCTCGCTCAGCGTCTCGCTCGAGAACGCGAGCTGCAAGATCGGCACGCTCGACGCGGTGTAGCGCAGGATGAGCGGCGGCACGATGCCGGGTGGCATGCGGCGCACGATGGTCTGCGACGCGGCGGTGACTTGTGCCATCGCGGCGGGCACGTCGGCGTCGGGCTGCAGGAAGAGTCGAATCACCGAGACGCCGTCGAAGCTCTCGCTCTGGATCTGCGCGATGTCGGCGACGTTGCCGGCGAGCGAGTACTCGCTGAACAGCGTGACCTGCTGCTCCATCTGCTGCGCGGGCAGACCGGTGTACGTCCACACGACGCTGATCACCGGGATGTCGACCTCGGGCAGCACGTCCGTCGGAGTCTTCTTCACCGCCCATGCGCCGCCGAGCAGCAGCAAGAGCGCCATCACCACGAAGGTGTAGGGGCGACGAAGGGCGAGACGGACGATCCACATGGCGACGAGTCGTTTCTAGATGACCGTTTAGTCAAGAATCCTTCGAACGAATTCGCGCGGCGGGAGGCGTCCCGACGCGTGGGCTCAGGCCGCTTTGGCGCCGATGAGCGCGAAGCCGGTGGCCGAGAGCCGGTGCAGGATGTCGAGGTCGTCGTGCAGTCGCGCTTGTGCGAGCGCACCTTCGACGAGCGCGAAGAGTGTCTTCGCATCGGTGGGTGGATCACCGCGAGGGATCAACCCCGCGGCTTGGGCATCGCGCAGCGCCGACTCGATGTAGCGACGCAGACGCAAGACGATGTCCTGCGCCTTCGCGCCGATCTCGCTCGGTTGCTGAACGCACTCGGAACCGATGCAGTGGTGCAGACAGCCCAGTACGCGGCCATATTGGCCCTTCACCTGGGTCTGTCGCTCGACGACGTACGCGAAGTAGCGCTGCAGTCGTTCGAGCGGTGGTCGCGATGCGGAGAAGATGTCGTCGAGGATCGGCTTGCGCGTATCCCAGTGCGCCTCGAGTGCAGCGACGACGAGCTCGTCCTTGCTCGCGAAGAAGTGATAGAAGCTGCCCTTGCGGACCTCGGCGCGCTCGCAGATCGCGTCGACGCTCACGGACCCGTAGCTCGAGGTCCAGATGAGATCGATCGCCGCCTGGA
>DASZPU010000389.1:0-6198 GCA_035550195.1 Nannocystaceae bacterium | reverse complement strand
GCAGCGATCGTTCGGCCGACGTTCAGGCCTTCTTCGTCTTCTTCGCCGTCGCGCCGACGTAGTCCGCGAGATGTTGGGCCGTCAACGTCTTGCGCGACGCGACCAGATCCGCAGGCGTGCCTTCGAAGACGATGCGACCGCCGTCGTGCCCGGCACCCGGACCGAGATCGATGATCCAGTCGGCGTGGGCCATCACCGCTTGGTTGTGCTCGATCACGATCACCGACTTGCCGGACTCGACCAGACGATCGAGCAGGCCGAGCAGCTGCTCGACGTCGGCGAGGTGCAAGCCGGTGGTCGGCTCGTCGAGCACGTAGGTGCCGCCCTTGTCGGCCATGTGCGTCGCCAGCTTCAGGCGCTGGCGTTCGCCGCCCGACAGCGTCGTGAGCGGCTGCCCGAGGCTGAGGTAGCCGAGCCCGACGTCGACGAGCCGCGCGAGGATCGCTTCCGCCGGCGGAGTCTTGGCCTTGCCGGTGGCGAAGAAGGCCTTCGCATCCGCGATCGACATCGCGAGCACCTCGCTGATGTCCTTGCCGCCGAGCTCGTACTCGAGCACCTCGGCCGAGAAGCGCTTGCCTTCGCAGTCTTCGCACGTGGTCGCGACGCTCGCCATCACGGCGAGGTCGGTGTAGATGACGCCCGCGCCGTTGCAGGTCGGGCACGCGCCTTCGGAGTTCGCGCTGAACAACGCCGGCTTCACGCCGTTGGCCTTCGCGAACGCGTTGCGGATCGGATCGAGCGCACCCGTGTAGGTCGCGGGGTTGCTGCGCCGCGAGCCGTGCACCGCGCTCTGATCGATCGCAATCACGTCAGCGCCCGCGGGAATCGAGCCGTGCACGAGCGAGCTCTTGCCCGAGCCCGCGACGCCGGTGACGACCACGAGCACACCGAGCGGGATCTCGACGTCGACCTTCTTGAGGTTGTTGTTGGTGGCCCCCTTGATCTTCAGCTTGCCGGTCGGCTTGCGCACGCTCTGCTTCAGCGCGTGACGATCCGCGAGGTGTCGACCCGTGAGCGTGCCGCTCTCGCGCAGCCCGTCGACGCTGCCCTCGAAGCAGATCTTGCCGCCCGCCGAGCCCGCGCCCGGGCCGAGATCGACGACGTGATCCGCGATCGCGATCGTCTCCGGCTCGTGCTCCACCACGAGCACCGTGTTGCCCTTGTCGCGCAGTCGCAGCAGCAGGTCGTTCATGCGCTGCACGTCGTGGGGATGCAGCCCGGTGGTGGGCTCGTCGAAGACGTACGTGACGTCGGTGAGCGACGAGCCGAGGTGGCGAATCATCTTCGTGCGCTGCGCTTCACCGCCCGACAACGTGCCGGCCGGACGATCGAGCGAGAGATATCCGAGCCCGATCTCGCCGAAGTACTCCAGCAGATCGCCGAGCGCACCCACGAGCGGCGCCACCGACTTGTCCGAGATGTCGCGCACCCACGCAGCGAGGTCGCTGATCTGCATCGCGCACGCATCCGCGATGTTCTTGCCCTTGATCTTCGACGAGCGCGCCTCGGCACTCAACCGCGTGCCGCCACACTCGGGACACTTCTGGAAGGTCACCGCCCGCTCCACGAATGCGCGGATGTGCGGCTGCATCGCGTCCACGTCCTTCGACAGGAACGACTTCTGGATGCGCGGGATGATGCCTTCGTAGGTGAGGTTGATGCCGTCGATCTTGATCTTCGTCGGCTCGCGGTAGAGCAGATCGTGCAGCTCTTTCTTCGAGAACTTCTTGATCGGCTTGTCGGCGTCGAAGTAGCCGCAGCCACGGAAGATGCGGCCGTACCAGCCCTCCATGCTGAAGCCGGGGATCGTGATCGCACCGCCGTTGATCGACTTGTTCTCGTCGTAGAGCGCGGTGAGATCGAAGTCGCTGACCGAGCCCATGCCCTCGCAGCGCGGGCACATGCCGCCGAGCCGCGAGAACGTCGCGCGCTTCGTGGTGGTCTTGCCCGCGCCGCGCTCCACCGTGATCGCGCCGGTGGCCTTCACCGACGGCACGTTGAACGAGTACGCGTTGGGCGGCCCGATGTGCGGCTTGCCGAGCCGACTGAAGAGGATGCGCAGCATCGCGTTCGCATCCGTCGCGGTGCCGACCGTCGAGCGGGCGTTCGCACCCATGCGCTCCTGGTCGACGATGATCGCGGTGGTGAGCCCGTCGAGCACGTCGACCTCGGGGCGCGCGAGCGTGGGCATGAAGCCCTGCACGAACGCGCTGTAGGTCTCGTTGATCAGCCGCTGTGATTCCGCGGCGATCGTGCCGAACACCAGCGAGCTCTTGCCCGAGCCCGACACGCCGGTGAAGACGGTCAGCCTGCGCTTCGGGATCTCGAGGCTCACGTCGACGAGGTTATTGACCCGCGCGCCCTGCACGCGGATCCGATCGTGGTGATCGGCCGCGGGCACCGCGACCGCCGCATCGTTGCGCTTCGGCTTGCTCATGACTTCGATCGCTTGCCCGCGCTCTGCTGCTGCAGGCGGATCATGTTGCCGGCGGGGTCGCGCAGTGCACAGTCGCGCACGCCGTAGGGCTGATCGATCGGCTCCTGCACGACCTCGACGTTCTGCGCCTGCAGCTTCGCGAAGGCGCCGTCGACGTCGCCGGTCTGCAGCACGATCGTGGCGTAGCTGCCCTTCGCCATCATCTCTTCGACGGTCTTGCGCTCGTCGTCCGTGAGCCCGGGCGTGGCCGACGGCGGATACAGCACGATCGAGGTGCTGGGCTGGCCGGCGGGACCGACGGTGATCCAGCGCAATCCTTTATAGCCGACGTCGTTGCGCACCTCGAAGCCGAGGACGTCGCGGTAGAACGTCAAGGAAGCGTCGGGATCGTTGTGGGGGAGGAAGCTCGCGTGAATCGTGATGTCCATGGGGGGCCAATCTAGGAGCGTCCGCGACCGGGTGCTTCTCGATTCCTGACCGGTCGCGTCACTTGTCGCGCGACGCACGATGGCATGCCGACCGTCGCGCGCGCGGCGTCGCGGCGGTAGGCGCTGGGCGAGCAGCCGACCAGCTCGGTGAAGCGCGTACTGAACGTTCCGAGCGACGAGCAGCCGACCTCGAAGCAGACCGCGGTGACGCTGATGTCACCGCGCCGGAGCAGCGCCATCGCGCGCTCGATGCGGCGCGTCATCAGATACGCGTAGGGCGACTCGCCGTACGCCGCCTTGAACTCGCGGCCGAGATGGCCCGCCGACATGCCGACGCCTTCGGCGAGCGCCTCGACATCCAGCGGCTGTGCATACTCGCGATCGATCCGATCGCGGACACGTCGCAGCTTCGCGAGCTCGCGCAGGTGCTGCGCCTCGGAAGCCTTGCCGCTCATTCGCGGCCCACGATGCCACAGTCCGACGCGATCGAGTAGGCTGGTGTGGAATGGACGAACGACGCGATCGCGTGCCGGCGGCGTTGCGCGAGATCCTCGCGCACGAGGGCCTCGATCCGCGCTTCGACGACGACGTCGAGCGCGAGGCCGAGGCGCTCGTCGCTGCGCCGGGCCTCGACGATCCGCGGCTCGAGGATCAGCAGGGCATCCCCTACGTCACCGTCGACGGCGAAGGCACCCGCGATCTCGATCAGGCGCTGCACCTCGAGCGCGATGGCGACGGATATCGCGTGCGCTACGCGATCGCCGACGCGGCCCACTACGTGCGCCCCGGCACCGCGCTGTTCGCCGAGGCGCTGCGTCGCGGCACGAGCTTCTATCTGCCGGGGTTGTCGGTGCCGATGCTGCCGCGCGTGCTGTCGGAGGGCGCCGTGTCGCTCAACGCCGACTCGCCGCGGCGTGCACTCGTGTTCGACATGCGGGTGGATCGCGACGGGCACTGCCACTCCACCGTGCTGCGCCGCGCGAAGATCCGCAGCCGCGCCAAGCTCACCTTCGAAGAGGTGCAGTCGCTGCTCGATCGCCCCGATGCGTCGCCGCTGCAGCGCCGCGACTACGCGGCCAGCCTCATGCTCTTGCCGATCGTCGGCACGCTGCGCCAGCTCGAGGCCGCGGCGCGGCAGGTCATCCGCTTCCATCGCGAAGAGATCCAAGTGGGGCTCGAGGGCGACGCGTTCACCGTGCTCGCGCGCACGCGCCACGCGGTCGAGCGCCACAACGAGCAGCTCTCGCTCTTGTGCAACGCGGAAGGCGGGCGGCTGTTGTGCAGAGCGCTCGGCGACGAGCAGTCCGAGGCCGCGCAGGCGATCTATCGCGTCCACCCCGCGCCACCACCGGAGCGGCTCGTCGAGCTCGAGCGCCAGATCGCCGAGCTCGTCGCGTTCCATGGCCTCGATGCCGCGCGCTGGTCGTGGCATCCGCCGACGCCGTTGTCGGAGTGGGTCGACGCGTTGCCGTCGCTCGCGACCGACGAGCGGCTCGCTCGGATCGCGCGGGCGATCGAGCGCCAAGCGGTGATGGTGAACGTGCGCTCGGTGTTCACCGAGAACCCGGGTGAGCACTTCGGCGTGGGCGCGGAACCCTACGCACGCTTCTCCGCACCGATGCGCGAGGTCGTCGGCGTCTTCGTGCACAAAGAAGCGCTCGAGCTGCTCGGGCTCGCGCCCCGCGGTGCGATCGCCGGCGATTCGGCGCTGCGCGACGAGGTGGTGACTGCGGCCAACGCTGCGCGCGATCGCCAGCGTCGCATCATCGATCTCACCAACCGACGCGTGCTCGATCAGATCTTCGGCCCCGAGCTGAAGCAACCGCGGGCCACGCGGCCGCTGCGCAAGGGCGCGATCATGGGCCTCACCGCGTCGAAGATCCACGTCACGCTCGACAACCCGCCGATCGACGTGAAGCTCTACGTCGCCGACGCCGGCAAGGCGCGCGGCGGCGTGTGGCTGAAGCTCTCGCCCGGTCGCGCCGCGCTGCTCGGCCCCGACGGCAACGCGCTGTTCACCGTGGGCGACGCGATCACGCTGCGGCTCGTGCGACGCGACGAAGCGCGCGATCGCTGGGTGTTCGAACCGGTGCCGTGATCAGCCGACGAGCTCGGCCGCGATGCGGTGGTCACAAGCCCTTGGCGGCGGCCTTCGCTGCGACGAGATCGAGGAGATCCTGCTGCGCGAAGTTGTAGTCGAGCACGTGCAGGCCGAGGAAGCTGGGGTTGAAGAGCGGCTCGTCGAAGTTCACGGGACCGGTGCGCATGTCGTTGCCCTGCGGGGCCTCGCGGATCGCGAGGAAGCCGAGCCCGTCCGAATCCATCGCACACTCGCCTTCGTAGAAGTCGCGCAAGAGCACGAACGGCGTGTCGTAGGTGGTGCCGTAGTCGATGACCGGGAACACCGCGGGCTGATGCGTGAACGTGGGGAAGAAGCCGCCGGCGAAGCGTGGCGAGCCGCCGTTGACGAGCGCGGGGTTCGTGCACGCGACGTCGTTGCCGGGGATGTCGGGCGCCTGGTTGCCGGCGGTCGGCGGAAGCGCTTCGGCGTAGCTGCGGTACGCGATCACGCAGCCGATCTGATCGGCGCTGTCGCACAGCGGGATCGACGAGGTGCCGCCGCTCTGCTCGCCGAACGGCACGCTGAACGAGCCGCCGACGAGCAGCGCCGCGATCATGCGCTCGCGCAGCGCGTCGTCGGGCTCGATGACCTCCTGCAGCAACCGCGTGGTCATGTACGTGCCCTGCGAGTGGCCCATGAGCACGAAGTCGCGATCGCCGGCCTGCGTGTCGCGCCAGCTCTCGAACGCCGCGATCACGTCCTGGTACGCGGCATCGAGCAGCTCGTCGGCCATGTCGCTACCGAACGTGCCGATGGTGACCTGGTGGTACAGCGGCGCGAACACGCGGCACATCGAGGTGAAGCGCGCGGCTTGGTTGAGCAGCGGATCGAGCTCTTGATCGATGTCGTCGAAGTTCTCGGTCTGGCCCGGCGTGAAGTCGATGTCGACGGTGGGATAGATGTAGAAGCAATCGAACGCGGGATGGTCCGCGATGGTGTGCTCGACGAGCGCGGTGGTGCCGTCGGGCAACAGCTCGGTCGCGTCGAGATCCGCGGACAGGCACTGATCCTCGTCGACGGGCTTGCCCGCGTGGCATAGCCACAGCGCGGGATCGTCGTAGCCCTCGAGCGGCGCGCCGGTCGACTCGGATCCTTCGCTCGACTCGGAGCCCGCCGTGGTGGTGCTCGTGGTGTCGGCGCCCGTGCTCGTCGTGGCCAGCGAGGTGTCGCTCGGTCCGCTGCCGGCTTCGCTCGAGCTCTCGCTGCCGTCG
>DASZPU010000388.1:0-4811 GCA_035550195.1 Nannocystaceae bacterium | reverse complement strand
GCGGTCTCGAGCTCGCGTGCGAGCTCGGCGGACTCGCTCGAGCCCGCACGCACGACCACGCTCTCGTAGTTGGTCAGCGCGGAGGAGACGACCTGCAGGATGGGTGCGGTGTCGCCGATGCTCAGCTCGCAGACCGTGCCGACGTGGACATCGCCGCTCAGCAGCACGATGCGCTGCTGCGGCGCACGACGGCGGTGCTCGAGCAGTCGATGCACGAGGCGGTCGCGCTGGCCGGCTTGGTGGGGATGCGACCACTGCTCGTGCGCCGCACTCCCGCGCGGCGCCAGCAGGTTCGCGCTCGCGACCACCCACTCGGCCGCATGCACGAGCGGCACCGACAACCCGAGCATCAACACGGGTCGCTTCACCTCGTCATCGAGGAAGCGATCGAGCGCGCGCCACTGCGACTCGCCGAGCACCTCGATGCGCTCCTCGAATGCGACGCGCTGCGAGCGGAGGTCGAGCACGAGCGCAGCGACCGGCCCCCACGCGAAGCGTGCGCTGAATTCCTCGGGACGCGGGCGATCGCTGGTGCGCAGCCCCTGGTAGTCGTGGAATGCATCGAGCGCGCCGGCGGCGAACGTGCGCCACGGGGGCTCGCGGTGCTCGGGTGCAGTGCCGAAGTTGTCGACCAGCTCGTGGTCGTCGAGCATGCACAGGCTGGGGAAGCGCGCCTGCAGTCGCGCGAACGCGGGCACCTTCCAGAACACGCGATAGCGTTGCTGCAAGATGGCGCGCACCTCCTCGCGCGAGCACTCGAGCACGTGCTTGCGTCCCTTCGGCGCGACGCGGGCGAACGCCGCATCGTCGAAGAGCGAGTGTCCGGCAGGCAGGTCGTTGTACATCTGGTCGCCGAGCAACAGCACGGCTTCGACACCGTGCTGCTCGAGCAACTCGGGCAGCTCGTGCAGCACTTCGGCCGCGCCCGGCTGGATCGAGCCGTCGTCGGCGAACGGCTGGTGGCAGCTCGCGAGCGCGAGCGCGAAGCGATCGGGCGCATCGTGCTCGCCGAGGGGCGCCGTGGTGAAGCGCGCGGCGCCGATCGACGTTCCATCGGCGGCGTGGATCTCCACGCGGTAGCGCGTGTAGGCGTGGAGCGGCGGTCCGTCGATGTCTTCGGGGATCCGCACTGCGGTGGTGCGATCGCACGCGGGATCGTCGGGCACTTCGAAGCGACCGCGATGCACGAGCTGACCGCCGTCACGCTCGAGCGTCAGCATGTGCGCGCCGCTGCGATCGCTGCGGACCCACACCCGTGCGCTGCGATGATCGGGAATGCCGACCGCGACCAGCCGCGTGGCCTCACCGTCGAAGAAGTCCGACTTCGCGGCGCGTCGCTGCAGCCGCGCCCGCGCGCCGGGAATCCGCGCCGCGATGCGATGGCGCAGCAACCACGCGCCCGTGCCCAGCGCCGCCAGTGCGACCCAACGCAGAGTGCTCGCGCGGGTGGCCCGATGACGCGCGCGCCTCACTCGACGCCGCAGCTCCAGCCGCCGACTTGCTTCCACTTGCCGCCGGGGCCGGAGAAGATCGTGTCGCCGGCGCTGCCGTCTTGCGACGTGCGACGCACCCAGAGCTCGGCCGACTTGTCGCCGTCGAGATCGAAGCTGCCGCGCAGCTCGAAAACGTCGGGCTTGTTCTTCAGCTTCTCGACCACCTCGAGCTTGCCGAAGTCACCGCCGCGCGCGATGAGGAGCCCCGACCAGTCGTAGGTCTCGTCGATCTTCGGGTTGGGGATGTGCGCGCTGACGACCTTCTCGGCCTTGCCGTCGCCGTCGAGATCGATCTCCGCCACCTGATCCACGGTGACCTCGCCGCTGCCGCCCGCCGACTTGATCGCGGCGACGAGATTGTCCTTCGGGCCTTGATCGAGCACCGTCTTCGGCGGCGAGGTGGTGTCGTCGGCCGAGCGCGTGACGATCTTGATCGCCGACGGCGGCCACGTGCCGTACACGAAGTCGGCGCCCTCGGTGATGCCTTCGACCGCGATCGCGAGCTTCTTGCCGGTGCCGCCCATGCACTGCGGCTCGGTGGGCTCGCCCGCCTTCTTGTTGAACGAAGAGAACTTCGACGCGACGCGCACGTCGGCGTCCTTCTTCACCATCTTCATGCACTCGTCGCCCGACAGGAGCTTCTTCTTGTCCTTGTCGAAGCACGCCAGTGGATAGAGCGCGCCCTCGACCGCGAAGAACACCGCGCTCGTGTCGGGCGGGATGGGGCCTTCGACGGCAGCATCGCCATCGGCGACCGCGAGCGTGCCTTCCTCACCGCCGTCGTCGGCCTTCTTGTCGTCGGCACCCTTCTTGTCGTCGGCGCCCTTCTTCGCGTCCTTGCCGTCCTTCGCATCCTTCGCATCCTTGCTGTCCTTCTCCTCCGGCTTCTTGCACGCCGGCACGACGGCCAACGAGAGCGACACAGCGAGGGATCCGAGGAGCGTGCGGGTCGACATGCGAGCCGATCTAGCACGATCGGCCGCGTCGTTGCATCTGCGGACGGTCAGTAATCCACGCGTCTTCCGTAGGGCAGGCCTTCGCCGCGGGCGATCGCATGCACCAGCTGCGTGCGCGCGGGTGCGGGCGGGCGACGCATGTGCGCCACCATGTCGCCGAGGCCTTCGAGCGTCAGCGGGAACATGGCGAACACCTTGCGCACCTCGTCGATCGTCGGCGCATCCCAGATGTCGGGGCGCTCGGGGTTGAGCCACGCCGCATACGGGAAGCGATCGGCCAGACGCGCGAGCCAGGTGAGTCCCACCGGTCCACCACCACCGGCCCACCAATCCGCCGACGACATCATCAGCTCGCCGGGATGCATGTACGCGTCGCCGACCATGATGAGCCGCCAGCTCGGATCGAGATCGCGGACGAGATCCGGCGTCGCGATGCCCTTGGTGAACAGTGCGTCCTCGTAGACGCGGCCGTACACGCAGTTGTGGAAGTAGTACGAGCGTAGCTCGCGGAAGCCACCGCCCGAGGTCGCCGCGGAGAACAGCTGGCTCACCAGCTGCGCGAACGGATCCATGCTGCCGCCGACGTCCATCAGCAAGAGCACGCGCACGTCGTTCTTGCGCGGCGGATGGAACGCGAGCTCGAGGTCACCGCAGTTGCGCGCGGTCTGATCGACGGTCTCGGGTAGATCGAGCTCTTGCTCGTCGCCCTTGCGCGCCATCTTTCGCAGCTTGCGCAGCGCGGCCGCGATCTGGCGCGTGTCGAGCACGAGGTCGTTGCGATAGGCACGGAAGCGTCGCTGATCGGCGACCGCGAGCGCGCTGCGGCCCCCGCCCTGTCCGCCCATCCGCACGCCGGTGGGATGAAAGCCACCTTGGCCGAACGGCGACGTGCCGCCGGTGCCGATCCAACGATTGCCACCCTCGTGGCGCTTCTTCTGCTCGGCGAGACGCTCCTCGAACATGCGCCGCAGCGCCTCGAGATCGAGCGACTGGATTGCAGCGCGCAACGCCGGGTCGAGGTACGCGAGCTGCTTCGGATCCTTCAGATAGGCCTCGAGCTCCGCGAGGATCGTGTCGCCGTCCACCGCGACGCCGTGGAACACCTGCGAGAACGCCTGGTCGAACGCGTCGTACTGCGACTCGTTCGCGCAGCAGAGACAGCGCGCGACCTGGTAGAAACCGTCGAGCCGCTGCCCGTGCAGGCCGTCCATGACCGCGCGCACCAGCGCCAGCCAGTTGTGCGTGGTGACCGGAACGCCGCGGGTGCGTAGCGCGTAGAAGAAGTCGAGGAACATCTCAGCGCCCCACGGCGCCCCGTCTAGCCTTGTGCAACACCGTGTTCACATCGGTTTCCTTCTTGAGCAGCGCGCCGAGGAACGGCAGGCCGGCGCCGAGCAGCTTCGCGGGCTCGATGCCGGCGAAGCGCAGGGCGGAGATCCAGTCGACCAGCTCGCTGGTGGAGGGCGGCTTGCGCAGCCCGTCGACCGCACGCAGCTTGTAGAAGGCTTCGAGCGCGCCCGCGAGCAGCTGCTCGTCGACATCGGGATGGTGCACTCGCACGATGCGCTGCATCAGCTCGCGATCGGGGAACTCGATGAAGTGGAACACGCAGCGGCGCAGGAACGCGTCGGGCAGCTCCTTCTCGTTGTTGCTGGTGATGATCACGATCGGCCGCACGCTCGCGACCACGTTGCGCCCGGTCTCGGGGATCGTGAAGCTCATCGTGTCGAGCTCGTGCAGCAGATCGTTGGGGAACTCGAGGTCGGCCTTGTCGATCTCGTCGATGAGCACGACGCTCGGGGCCTGGCGCTCGAACGCGCGCCCGAGCGGGCCGAGCTCGATGTACTTCGCGATGTCACCGACATCGGCACCACCGAAGCGGCTGTCGTGCAGCCGCTTCACGGTGTCGTAGGTGTAGAGGCCTTCGGTGGCCTTGGTGGTCGACTTGATCTGCCAGCGCTCGAGCGGCAGATCGCGCGCGGCTGCGAGATTGATCGCGAGCAACGTCTTGCCCGTGCCGGGCTCGCCCTTCACCAAGAGCGGGCGGCCGAGGTGCACCGCCACGTCGACGGCGGTGCCGAGCTCTTCGGAGACGATGTAGCGCGGCGTGCCGCGGAAGCTTTGTTGCGGTTGCATCGAGCGCGTTGGAGTATGACATGAGCCCCCCCGCGGTGAACGCCCGTCGAACCCTCCTCGCCGTCGCGCTCGCGACGCCTTTCGCGTGCGATCCGTCCGCACCGGACGCGGATGCGATCGCGCGTGGCAGCGAGGACGCGCCGGTCGTCGAGACGAGCGACGATGCGCCCGAGGCGGTCGCGCCCGCACGCGAGCCGGACGCGGTCGATCCCGCTGCGAATGCGCC
>DASZPU010000387.1:0-5568 GCA_035550195.1 Nannocystaceae bacterium | reverse complement strand
GAGCTTCGTGCGCAGCTCGGCGCCGGTGGTCTCGGCGAAGTTGCGCGGGATCGCCACCAGGCCGACCTTGCGCGTGCGGCCGGACGCGTCGGTCTCGGTGAGCACGTCACCGATGACGCTGTCGAGCTGGATGCGTGCGCGCGTGATCTTCAGCGCCTTCGGGCGATCGAGGCCGTCGCGCGTGATGTGCACGGCGACGGTGGTGCCCGGTGCACCGCGCAGGCGCGACACCGCATCGTTGATGTTCATCGTGACGGTCGACTCGGCGTCGATCTGCACGATGCGATCGCCGGGCTGCATGTCGACCTTGCTCGCGGGGTTGCCTTCGATCACGCGGATGACCGTGATCGCGCCCTCGCGCATGCCGACCTCGATGCCGAGGCCGCCGAAGCTGCCCTTCGTGCTGGCCTTCATGTCCGCGAAGTCGGCGGGGCGCAGCAAGTTCGTGTGCGGATCGAGCGTGGCGAGCACGCCCGCCACGATCGCGTACTCGGCATCTTGCTGCTCGTCGGTGGTGAGCGTGACGTTCTTGTTGACGAAGCGGAACACCTCGCGCACGTGCGGACCGACGGCCCACAGCGCTTCGACGCCACCGATGTCGAACTCCTGCTCGGCAGTGCCGACGCGCACGCGCACCTTGTCCTTGCCGACCGGCTCGACGAGGACTTCCGCGATGTCGTTCTCGAGCGCTTGCAGACCTGCGAGCGTCATCTTGCGCGGGTCGATGCGATCGGGCTCGACGTAGTACTTGGAGATGTTCCACAGCGTCCAGTCGAGGACGCGCAGCTCGGTGGCATCGGCGGCGGGCGAGAGCCGCGTGTGCGAGCGCGGATCGTGGCGTTGACCGCCGGCGTGCGTCTCGCTCCACGCGGTCAGCCCGAGCGCGGCGAGCAGCGAGCCGACGACGAGCAGCGGCGTGGCGCGCGGGAAGTTACGACCGCGCCGGTCCGCGAGCGGACCGGCATCGTCACGCCGGACGGCGTGACCAGAACTGGATCGGGACGGCGGCGCTGAGCTCATCGTCGTTCATGGTAGCTGGCGGATTCCAGCGCGGCCAGGCGAGTAGCTGCGCACGTGGGGCACTTTGGGACCGAAACTTCGCGTGAGGCCGCGGTGTCCAGCTCCTCCGAACGAAAAGCCCTGGTGAAACGTACAAGGGGTCCGTGACGGTGTAGCTGCACCGTGCACGCCGATAGAAATTTGTCCCTGTCCGGCGCGGCCTCCCGAAGTACATTGCCGCTGTCGATGGCGCGTAAGCGGACCGACGAGGCCAAGCAACCCGAGCGCAATGCGCCCGCGCCCGCCGCGGTCGTGCCCGTGGAAGTGCTCGAGCCGGATGCGGTGGAGCCGTCCGCGGCCGAGCCGGACGACGAGGTGGAGGAGGAAGCGGCGGCCGAGGCGCTCGCCGACCTCGATCCGGTCACCGACGACGAGCTCGACGAGATCGCACGTGAGCTGCGCACCGCCGCAGCGCCGCCGGGCACGACTGCGCTCGCGCGTCGCGATCCGCTCGCGGCCTACATGGCCGAGGTGCGTCGCCATCCGTTGCTCACGCGCGACGAAGAGTACGAGCTCGCGGTGAAGTGGGTGGAGCAGGGCGATCGCGAAGCCGGTCGCAAGCTCGTCACCTCGAACCTGCGGCTCGTGGTGAAGATCGCCCACGAGTATCGTCGCGCGTACCAGAACCTGCTCGACCTCGTGCAAGAGGGCAACGTCGGGTTGGTGAAGGCGGTGCAGAAGTTCGATCCGTACCGCGGCGTGAAGCTGTCGACGTACTCGGGCTGGTGGATCCGCGCGTACATCCTCAAGTACATCCTCAACAACTGGCGCTTGGTGAAGATCGGCACCACGCAGAACCAGCGCAAGCTGTTCTTCAACCTCCGCAAGCAGCGCGAGGCGTTGCTGGCCGCGGGAGTCGATCCGACGCCGGAGGCGATCGCGAAGCAGCTCGATGTGTCGCCCAAGGAAGTCGTCGAGATGGAGCGGCGCATGGCCGCGCCCGATCTCTCGCTCGATGCACCGCTGGGCGCCGACGATGGCGACGGCCGCACACGGCTCGATCTCATCGAGGACGACTTCGCGGATCCCGAGCAGCGCACCGATGCCGCGGAGTTCAAAGACCTGCTGCACGACAAGCTGATGCGCTTCGGCGCGGATCTCGAGGGGCGCGAGCTCGAGATCTTCCGTGACCGCGTGATGAACGAAGATCCGGTCACGCTGCAGGAGCTCGGCGATCGCTGGCAGGTGAGCCGCGAGCGCGCGCGGCAGATCGAGAAGCGGCTGCTCTTGCGGCTGCGCGACTACCTGCAGGGCGAGCTCGGCGACGCCGTGCAGATCGCCCTCGGACACGACTGACGATGGCGGGCGTGCTGCTCATCGTCGGCACGCCGCTCGGCAATCGCGAAGACCTCTCGCCGCGCGCACGTGCGGCGATCCTCGGTGCGGACGTCTTGTTCTGCGAGGACACGCGCAGCCCGGTGCGCTTGCTCGGTGACGGGCACGAGCTGCCGCCGCGGCGGTCGTGCTTCGTCGGCAACGAGCACGAGCGCACGCGCGAGCTGTTGGCGTTGCTCGAAGACGGCAAGCGCGTCGCGTTTCTGTCCGAGGCCGGCATGCCGTGTTGGAGCGACCCGGGGCAGCTGCTCGTGCGCGCGGCGATCGATGCGGGCCATGCGGTCGACGTGATCCCCGGGCCGACGGCGGTCGCGACGGCGGTGTGCCACAGCGGGCTGCCCAGCGAAGAGGTGCGCTTCTGCGGCTTCCCGCCGCGCAGCGGCGGTGCACGCAGCGAGTGGCTCGCGTCGCTGGTCGGCGAGACCGCGACGACCGTGTGCTACGAGGCCGGCAATCGCGTCGCGGGGTTGCTCGACGATCTCGCGCGCGCGCTGCCGGACGCAGCGACGCGCAAGGTCGTGATCGCGCGCGAGCTGACCAAGCTGCACCAAGAGACGATCCGCGGCACGGTGGAGGAGCTGCGCGTGAAGATCGACGACGCGCTGCTCGGCGAGGTGAGCGTCGTGCTCGCGCCCGCCGCGATCGCGCGCGGCGAGCTCGCACAGCAGCACGCCGCGCGCGTGCTCGAGGTGGTGCTCGATGCGAGCAAGAAGCCGCGCGAGAAAGCACGCCTGCTCGCAGAGCTCACGGGGCTGCCGGCACGCGAGCTCTACGCGCGCCTCGGGCATCGCGAGCCCGACGAAGAAGTGCCGTAGTCGCGATCACGGCCGCGCGGCCGCGACCACGCCGTCGAGCCCACGTTCGCCGAGAGTGGCATGGAGCTCCGCGCGCAATGCCTGACGCGCACGGAAGAGTCGCGTGCGCACGGTAGCCTCCGCGATCTCCATGATCGCAGCGATCTCGGCGCTCGAGAGGTTCTCCCAGTACTTGAGCTCGAGCATCAGCTGCTGCTCGATCGACAGCCGCTGCAGTGCGCCGAGGATCAGCGCGTGCTGTTCGTCGCGAGCGATCGCAGAGCTGGGCGAGAGCGCGAGCTCGGCGATCGACGTCATCGTGACATCGAGCCCGCGCCCGACGAGATCGTGCGCGCGCTTGCGAATGTGGCGATAGAGCTCGTGACGCGCGATGGTGAAGAGGTACGTGCGAAAGCTGGAGTCGCCGCGGAACGCCTCGCGACTCTCGACGCACGCGAGGAACACGCGCTGCAGCACGTCCTCGACATCCTCGGGAGCGATCTTGTTGCGAAAGAAGCGACGCAGGGGCGGGAAGTAGTGCCGGAACAGCTCCGCACCCGCCGCCTCGTCGCCCCCACGCCACCTCTGCAGCAGCTCGAGCTCGTCCGCCATGCTCGCGGCAGCGAGCGTAGCAGAAGAATGGTACCGCTCACCACGAGAACGGGTTCGAGGTCGCGTCGCAGTCGATCTCGCCGCCGTCGTTGCGCGCATCCGCGAAGCTCTCGCAGCTCAGCCAGACGTCCCCGGAATCGTTGCCGTCGTAAGCCGACGATCCATCGCCGTCGCAGATGTCGCCGTCGGCACCGCCGTCGAGCCATTCCTCGCGGCCCAAGGCTGCATTGTTGTCCTTGTCGCCCATCAGCTGATCCTGACCGGCATAGCCGCACACGAGATCCCAGGCCACATCCGCGGGGACCGTGCCGACGGCGAGGATCGTGTTGCTGCTCGCGACGTCCGACTCCGGCGAGCCGTAGAACTCGTCCGAGCCCTTGCCCATCGCCGCGACCATACCGAACGCGTAGCTCGAGTCCTTCCACGGCAGGATGTAGGAGTTCTCGCAGGGGAACCACGAACCGTGCGTCTCCTGCAGCGCCACGACGCGATCGTTGCCGTCACCGGCGTTGATGACGAGCGGCGCATTCGCCGGTGTGAAGGAATCGCAGCCGGGTAGGATCTGCACGTCGGGGATGCCGCCCGTGATCACGCAGACGCCGACATCGACTTGCGCGTTCGGGACGGGTGCATTCACCAAGGGATCCCACTCCGCATAGCGACCGACGATGACGTGCTCCGCTCCGGCGCCGAGGTTGAGGGTGTGGCACGCTGCGGCGTTGGCTTCGCGTGCGAGCGCGAGCGTGCCGAGGACCGTGAGTGAGACCATGCCGATTGGGATGCGGTTGTCCATGCGCGGGTAGAGCCGCGAAGTCGCCGAGCGTTCCCCGGAATCGGCTACGCTCTGCGAAGTAGGGATCGCGACGTGGATACGAGTGGACAGCTGCGCGCGGCGGCGTCGCGCGAAGGCAGCACGTTCGAGGCGCAACGCCTGCGTCGCGCGCTCGAGCAACGACTCTTCCGCGCCGGGATGCCGACACGGCTCGGTCGCTACGAGCTCGAGCGACTCGTCGGTCGCGGCGGCATGGGCAGCGTGTACGCGGCTTGGGATCCGCAGCTCGAGCGGCGCGTCGCGATCAAGCTGCTCGCCGGGCCGTCGAACGAGGACGCACGTGCACGCCTACAGCGCGAGGCGATGGCGCTCGCGTTCCTCTCGCATCCGCACGTGGTCGCGGTCTACGAGGTGGTCGCGGTCGCCGAGGAAGCGTTCGTCGTGATGGAGCTCGTGGACGGCGAGCCCCTGTCGCGCTGGCTCGCGCGTCACGCCCATTTCGATCGTGCGCGTGCTCGCGAAGTCATGGAACTCCTGCTACAGGCCGGGCGTGGTTTGGCCGCGGCGCACCGCGCCGGCCTCGTGCACCGCGACGTGAAGCCGAGCAACATCCTCGTCGGGAGCGATGGACGCGTGCGCGTGGCCGACTTCGGACTCGTGCGATTGTCCACGCCGCAAACGCCCGGGGACGATGTCGGCGCGTCCACGAATGATCTCGTCGGCACGCCCGCGTACATGTCGCCCGAGCAGATCGACGGTGAGGTCGTCGACGCGCGTTCCGATCAGTTCTCGTTCTGCGTGACCGCGTTCGAGGCCATCACGGGCGAGCTGCCGTTTGCGGGCGCGACGGTCTCTGCTCGTCGCGAGGCGATGCGCCGTTCGTCGCACCCGCGTGCGCGCGGCGTCGTTTCGCGGCGCGTGCACGACATCCTCGCGCGCGGCCTCGCCGAACGATCGGTCGATCGCTTCGCCGACATGGGCGAGCTCGTGCGACGG
>DASZPU010000386.1:0-2641 GCA_035550195.1 Nannocystaceae bacterium | reverse complement strand
AGCGGTGCTCGAGACCATGGCGCCGGCCGTCGTCGCGCTCGATGCCGACGGTCGCATCCTCACCGCGAATCGATCGGCACGGGTGCTGCTCGGCCTGCGCGATCACGACGGTCAGCGCCTTCGCGAGCTGATCCGCATCCCCGCATTGCACGATCTGCTGCAGCGTGCGGCCGCCGACGGCAGCGCATCGGCCGAGCTCGAGCTGCCGTCGACGAAGCGCCTCGTGCAGGCGCGCGTCAGCGGGCTGGGCGAGGGCGGCACCGTGCTCGTCGCCGACGACGTCAGCGAGATCCGCCGGCTCGAACGCATCCGTCGCGACTTCGTCGCCAACGTGTCGCACGAGCTACGCACACCCATCTCGGTCATCCGCGCCAACGCCGAGACGTTGCTCGAAGGCGTGCTCGACTCGCCCGAGGAGGCGCGTCCGTTCGTCGAGGCGCTGTACCGGCACTCCGATCGCATCACACGGCTCATCAACGAGCTGCTCGACATCTCGCGCATGGAGGCGGGCAAGCACGCGCTCGCGCCCGAGCCGATCGAGCTCTCCGAGCTCGCGGGCGATGTCATCGCGGGGCTCGAGAACGACGCGTCTGCGAAGGGCGTCGCGCTGAACAGCAGCGTTGCGCCCGGAGTGTGGGCCGCGCTCGATGCGAAGGCGGCCGAGCAGGTCCTCTTCAACTACGTCGACAACGCGATCAAGTACACGCCGGCCGGCGGTCACGTGGAGGTCGCGGTGGCGGAGAAAGCCGACGAGCTGCGGATCGAGGTTCGTGACGACGGGCCGGGAATCGATCCGCAGCATCGTGCCCGCATCTTCGAGCGCTTCTATCGCGTCGACCCGGGGCGCTCGCGCGAGATGGGCGGTACAGGGCTGGGCCTCTCGATCGTGAAGCACCTCGTCGAGGCGATGGGCGGGCAGCTCGGCGTCGACCCACGCAGCCCCCACGGATCGGTGTTTTGGTTCACGGCGCCACGGACGTCCGCGCCGCCCGACGAGTGAAGCCGACACGCCGCGCCGGATGTCGCGGGATTGTTTCTTTGACGGCCGGGGGATTCCGCTAGGCTAGTCCCTGATCTGTCGTGTCGCGGCCACTCGAGCACACCGCCAAGACGTACGAGCAAGAGCTCGCTGGCCTGCGCCAGAGCCTGCTCATGATGGCGGGTCGAGTCGAAGACATGATCTCGCGTGCGGGGCGAGCCTTGGTCGAGCGCGACGCCGATCTCGCGCGCAAGACCATCGAGCTCGATCACGTGGTGAATCGCGCCGAGGTCGACATCGACGAGATGTGCCTGCTCATCCTCGCGAAGCGCCAGCCGCTCGCGTCGGATCTGCGCTTCGTGACGCTGGTGATGAAGATGGTCACCGATCTCGAGCGCATCGCGGACCTCGCGGTGAACATCTGCGAGCGCGCGATCGATCTCAGCGCCGGGGCGCCGATCGTCGTTCACGCCGACATCCCGCGCATGACCGAGATCGTCGAGTCGATGGTGAAGGACGCCATCGATGCGTTCGTCACCAACAGCTCCGCGAAGGCGTGGGACGTCATCCGCCGCGACGACGAGGTCGACGAGCTCTACCATCGCGTGTTCGAAGATCTGCTCGAGAACATGCGCGCCGATCCGTCGGTGATGCACCAGATGATCCACGCGCAGTCGGTGGCGAAGTGGCTCGAGCGCATGGCCGATCACTCGACCAATCTCGCCGAGCTCGTGATCTTCATGATCGACGGTCGCGACGTGCGGCACCCGAACAAACGCGCCGCGGGTTAGCGCGTGCGGTCCCACGCCGCGAACGCGAGCAGTCCGGCGAACGCGATCGCGCCCGCGGTCCAGTACATCGCGCGGTAGTCGGCGTGCGCGAGCACGAAGCCGAGCAACGGGCCGCCGACCAACAGCCCGAGATCGAACAGCGCGGTGAAGGTCGAGAGCGCAGTGCCGCGCTCGCTCGCGGGCGCGCGCGTGACCACGAGCGCGCTGATGATCGGGAACGCATAGCCGTGGCCGATGCCGCCGAGCACACCGGCGACGACGACGGTCGCGTCGTGCTGCGCCTCCGCGAGCAACGCGACCGCGACCGCGGTGCACGCGACTGCGGGGACGAGTGTGAGGCGAGCGCCGAAGCGATCGGGTAGGCCGCCGAAGCCGATGCGCAGCACGATCGCGGCGATCGTGTATGCGCCGAAGAACGACGCGACCGTGCCGACGCCGCGCGCATCGACGTAGGTGCGCAGGAAGGCGAAGTACGATGCGACCGCCATCGCGAAGGTGAAGCCGATGAGCCACAGCGGGCGCAACGGTGGCGCCCAGATCGCGCGGAAGAACGGACGCGCGGCGACGTCGAGCTCGTCGGCGGGCGGACGCGAGTCGGGCAGGGCGATGCCCGCGACGAGCCCCACCGCTGCGGATGCGGTGGCGAAGAGGAACAACGCGTCGTAGTCCGCGACGCGCAAGAGCTCGTCGCCGAGCCAGCCTGCGACCGAGAGCGGGATCATCCCCGAGATGCCGAAGAGCGCGATGCCGCGGGTGCGTTGCGCTCGCGGCACGACGTCGGCGGCGATCGTGAAGAGCACCGAGAACAGCATCCCTTCGGCGACGCCGTGCACGAGGCGGATCGCGTACAGCCACGGTGTGATCGCGTCGA
>DASZPU010000385.1:0-3848 GCA_035550195.1 Nannocystaceae bacterium | reverse complement strand
CGATGGTCTACCTCTCGAAGATCTACACGCGCTCCGGCGACGACGGCGGCACGATGCTCGCGACCGGCGATCGCGTGGGCAAGGATCACCAACGTATTCGCAGCTACGGTGACGTCGACGAGCTGAACTGCGTGATCGGCCTCGTGCGCGTCGAGCTCGGCCGCGAGCCTCGACGCGCGCAGCATGCCGACGCATGTGCGCGGGTCGACGGCGAGCTCGCACGGATCCAGCAGGAGCTCTTCGATCTCGGCGCCGAGCTGTCGACGCCCACGCCCGACGGCAGCGCGCCGAAGCTCGCGATCCACCAGAGTCACGTCGACCGGCTCGAGCGCGAGCTCGACGTGCACAACGAGGCCCTCGAACCGCTGCGCAGCTTCGTGTTGCCGGGTGGTGGCCCCGTGGGCGCGACCTGTCACCTCGCGCGGACGGTGTGCCGTCGAGCCGAGCGCGAGCTGGTCGCGCTCTCGCGCGACGAAGCGGTGCGTGGCGAAGCGCTGCGCTACCTCAATCGATTGTCCGACTATCTCTTCGTGCTCTCGCGCGCCGTCGCGCACACGTTCGGCGAGCCCGAGGTGCTGTGGACTCCGGGGGTCACATGAAGAAATACCGCTACGAGTTCCCGCCGCTCGAGCCCCACTTCGTCGAGGCACCCACCGCCGATGCGGTGCTGCGCTACGTCAAGCGCGCCTTCCCGCACAACTACGACGAAGTGCTGCCGACGCTGGTCGAGATCCCGCGCTGGCCCGAGTTCTGGAAGACGCTCGACGCCGACGGCCGCGTGCTCCCGCGGATCTAAGCCACGCGGTCGACCAGCCGCGCGAGCGCGCGGCGGCCTTCCTCGCCGAGCGAGCGCGTCCAACGATTCACGTACAGCGCGATGTGCTGCGACGTGACCTCGTCGTCGAGTTCCTGCGCGAGCTCGCGGATCCACGGACGCGAGGCCGAGGGATCCGCCCATGCCGCATCGACCGAGGCCGCGAGCGCGCGATCGAAGGCGGCGACGAGCGACGGATCCAGATCGCGGCGCGCCACGATCACGCCGAGCGGCAACGGCATCGCGGTATCGGCCTCCCACACCTCGCCGAGATCCGCGACGCGCTCGAGCCCGGCGCGCGCGTACGTGAAGCGCGACTCGTGGATCACCACGCCGGCCTCCACTTCGCCGCGCACCAGCGCGGGCATGATCGCTTCGAAGCGCATCGCGACCTCGGTGCACGGCGGCGCGAAGGCCCGCAGCAGCGCGGCGGCGGTGGTGTGCACCCCGGGAATGGCGACGCGCAACCCCGCGAGATCGGCGAGCGTCGCCGGGCCCGCGGGGCGACGCACGACGAGCGGCCCGCAGCCGTGGCCGAGCGCGGCGCCGGCATCGAGCACCGCATAACGATCACGCAGGCGCGGCAACACGCCGACGCTCACCTTCGTGATCGGCAGCGGGTGCTCCGACAGCGCGCGCTCGTTGAGCGCCTCGATGTCCGCGATCACCGGCGTGAGCTCGATGCCCGCCAACGGCACGCGCCCGTGCACGAGCGCATGGAACACGAACGTGTCGTTGGGACAGCTGGAGAACCCGAGCTCCCAACGCGCGCTCACGCGTCGAAGCTCCAGTGCTCGATCAGCGGCGCGACCGCTTCACCGAGGCGCGTGACCGCGAGCTTCAGATCCCAGCCCGCGGTGCTGCGCTCGCCGGTGAAGTTGCTGATCGCGCGCACGCCGATCCACGGCACGCCCATCTTCTTGCACACGAATGCGATCGCTGCGCCTTCCATCGTCTCGAGCGGCGCACGTGTGCGTCGCCAACGCTCGGCCGCGAGCGCGTCGGTACCGGAGCACGTCGACACGGTCGCGCCCGCGAGCAGCGGCGCCGCGACGAGCCCCGCGGCTTCTTCGAGCCACGTCGCATCCGCCGGCATCGCACCGGTCGCGCCGAGCCCGAGCGCATCGAGCTCGAGGAATCCCGCGGAGGTCTGCACGCCTTCGTCGGCGAAGCGATCCGAGAGAACGATCGCCACCGAGCCCACCGCGAGCTTCGTCGTCGCTGCGCGATGCAGCCCGCACACGCCGAGTGCGACGACGAGATCGAAGCGCTCCGCAGCCAGCACGGCGCCGAGCTCGTAGGCCGCGGAGGTCTTGCCGACGCCGAGCTCGCGATGCTCCGCGGCGCCCCACGAGATCGTCGCGACCTCGGCCGACGTGGCGTAGACCCACAGCGCGTGCATGGCCCGCAGGCTTCATACGCCAGCCGGACCGGCGCCGGGGCCCAACTGAGAACGTATTTCGGGGAGTTGGACGGTGCGAGGGTTATCCCGCGTTCGCCTCCTTGATTCCTCCGGTTGACATTGATTATTGTTTTCAATAAGACATCCGCGGATGTCGACCCAAGCCTTGCGCGCCCTCCTCGCTTCTTCGCTGATCGCAGCTGTCGCCTGCTCGTCCGACGCGCCGAGCCTCGAGTCCGACGCGCGTCCGGTGATCGAGCACTACGCGAGCACCGTGCACGCCTCGTATGGCGCGAGCATCACCGCCGCCCAAGAGCTGCGCGTGTCGATCGATGCGTTCCTCGCCGCGCCGTCGGCCGACACGCTCGATGCTGCACGCAGCACGTGGATCGTCGCACGCACGCCCTACGTGCGCACCGAAGGGTTCCGCTTCTACGACGGTCCCATCGACAACTCCGAGACCGGACCCGAAGGTCAGATCAACGCGTGGCCGATGGACGAGAACTACATCGACTATACGCAGGACGATCCCGATGCCGGCGTCATCAACGACACCGCGGTCGCGATCACGGCGGAGATGCTCGCGTCGCTCAACGAGCAAGGCGGCGAGACCAACATCGCCACCGGCTGGCACGCGATCGAGTTCCTCTTGTGGGGCCAGGACCTCGCGGCCGACGGTCCGGGTGCGCGCAGCTTCGAGGACTACACCGTCGCGCCCAACGCCGATCGTCGCAAGCAGTACCTCGACGTCGTCACCGACTTGCTCATCACCGACCTCACCACTGTCCAGGACGCGTGGGCGCCGGGCGGCGGCGGCTACGGCGACGAGTTCGCGGCCCTCGACGCCCAGACCGGGCTACAGCGCATGCTGCGAGGCATCGGCGCGCTCTCGGGCGCGGAGCTCTCCGGCGAGCGCATCAACGTCGCGTACGAGACGAAGTCGCAGGAGGACGAGCACTCCTGCTTCAGCGACAACACGCACGCGGACATCCTCGACGACTTCCTCTCGATCCGCGAGGTCTACGAGGGTACCGTCGCCGGCGATGCCGGGCCGGGAATCGCCGATCTCGTCGAGTCGCGCGACAGCGAGCTCGCTGCGCGCATCCACGATCGGCTCGAGGATCTCGAGCAGTCGATCCGCGGCATGCCCAAGCCGTTCGATCAGGCGATCCTCGGCGACGACAGTGCGCCCGGTCGCGTCGCGCTCGCGCACATCATCGAGGAGCTGCGCGCCCTCGCCGACGATCTCGTCGAGGTCGCCGTCTTGTTCGACATATCGCTGAGCGTCGAGGTCTGAATGCGTCGAGGGATCACCGGTGCGCTGTTCGTCCTGCTCGCGGGTTGCCGCGACGAGGGCGGGCTCGCACCGCTGCCGGGCGAAGCGCTGCCCGGTGGCGACACCACGGTGATCGACGCATCGCGCTACGCGTTCTCCAATCGCGCGCGCAACCTCGACGACGAGCACGCGGGCACGTTCTTCGTCGGCAACTCGTTCTTCAAGGAGAACTGGGTGCAGGCGCCGGCGTCCACGGAGGCGCGCGACGGGCTCGGGCCCACCTTCAACGCGCGCTCGTGCTCGACCTGCCATGCGTTCGACGGGCGCGGCGAGCCGCCGCCACCGGGAGCGCCGAT
>DASZPU010000384.1:0-6250 GCA_035550195.1 Nannocystaceae bacterium | reverse complement strand
TCGACGCGATCCTCGCGGGCAAGGCCGTGCACGCATTCCCGCTGCCGGTCGCGGCCGCGATGCGCTCGATCGCCGCGCTGCCGCAAGGCCTGTGGGACCGCGTCGCGCCCCGCCTGTCGTAGCTCGGGCGGACGTCGCGCGGCCGGATCGAACGCCCGGTGTGATCATCGGGTGATCGAAACCAAGCGATGCGCGTCTAGCCCATCGATGTCCCGGTCGCCGCGGATTCTCTCGTTCGTCGTCGCGCTGTCGGCTCCGCTCGCCTGCGGTGGCGACGATGCCCCCGCGCAGGACGACGAGTCCAGCTCGAGCTCGTCGTCCGCGGTGGATTCGACCACCCACGCGCCATCGTCCGGCCCTTCCGACGAGGGCCCCGCGACGACCATGGCGTCGACGACGACGACGGCGACGACAATGACGACGGAGGGCGACTCGACGTCGTCGGGCGGCGACTCGGTGGGCGAGGCCGAGACCGGAGAGCCACCCGCGTGCGAGGCGTGCAACTCGGGCGCACCGATCTCGCTGAAGAACGGCGACACCGGGCAGCTCAATCCCGGTCGCGGCGTGAGCGAGACCGGCGACGGTCGCGGCGTCGCGGCCTCGCACTTCTATTTCGACGAGCTCGTGAGCGCGACGGTGTTCGATCCGGTGGGACCGAGCTGGGGCGTGCCCCAAACGCTGCGCGACGCCGGTCCGTGGGAGGAGCAACAACACACGCGCGTCGAGGTGCGGCCGACACCCGACGGTGCGGTCGTGTTCGAGGACGCGAACGGACGGCTCTTCGCGCACCAACTCGCCGGTGACAGCTGGGACAGCGCGGAGCTGACCTCGGTGCCCGACAAGCGCTACATCCTGAACGTCACGCCGGCGCCCGACGGACGCATCGCGGTGCTGCTGACGTCGGAAGTCGCGTGGGATCAACCGGCCGCGCTCTACCTCGCGTACTACGACGTCGCGGGCGCGGCGTGGTCGCCCGGACCCGAAGTGTTCATCGACGATCCGACGCTCGAGGTGCTGTCCGCCGAGATCCTGTTCGCGAGCGACGACGGCGACGCGATGGTCTCGTGGCTCGCACCACCTTTCGATTGGAACTGGCCGATGCTCGCCGAGGTCCGGCACTTCGATGCCCAGACCCAGCATTGGACCAGCGTCTACGAGTACAGCGGGTATGTGTGGTGGAGCTACCTGCGCGAGCTCGAGCCCGGCGAGTTCGTGTTCTATCCGGAGATCCTCGAGGTCGAGGGCGGCAGCTACTTCTTCACCGAAGAGACCGGGTTCGGCGAACAGACCGACGTCCCGTTTCCCGACGACTACGTCGACGGCGAGCTGCGCAAGGCGTGGTTCGACACCGAGGCGAACGTGCTCGGCTACCGCACGTACACGCGCGAGGATCCGGTGGGCGTCGTCGACGAGCTCGACATCTCGCTGCCGACCGCCGGCGTCGACTACTTCGCAACGCAGCTCACGGCGAAGCACGGGCGCGCGTACGCGTTCTGGCCGCTGTACGGCGCCGACACTTCTGCACGCGTCGCGGTGCACACCGACGCGGGCTGGTCGACGCCCACGGTACTGCAGCATCATCCCAACTCGATCGGACCGAGCTACCTCGCCGTGAACGACGAGGGCGATGCCGCGGTGTCGTGGTCGCCCAGCTGTGGCGGTCCGTGCCCCGGCGATCCCACGATGGTCGCGCGCTACGACGCGGAGGCCGACTGCTGGAACGAAGCGATGGCGCTCGAGGCCGGCGCCGACGGCTACACCCATCCGTTCTCGACCACGCGCGACTTCTTGGTCACCAGCGTCGGTGACGACTTCTACGGACAGATGTTGTCGTGTCCGTGAAGCGCCGTCACAGCTCGGTCGCGCGCCAGAGGTACCACGCCGCGATCGAGCGGTAGGGGCGATAGATCTCGCCGAGCGCGAGCATCTCTTTCTTGCCCGGCAGCTCGCCGCGGCCGCGCAGCTTGGCCATGCCCTTCTTGATGCCGAGGTCGTCGATCGGCCACACGTCGAGGCGACCGAGGTGGAACATCATGAACATCTGGGCCGACCACACCCCGAGCCCACGCACGGCGACGACACGCGCGACGAGCTCGTCGTCGGGCAGCGGTGCGAGTGCATCGAGCGGCAAGCGATCGTCGCGGACGTGCTTGCACAGATCGCGTAGCGCCGCGGACTTCTGTCGCGACAGGCCGGCCTTGCGCAGCCGCGTGTGGTGCAGCGCGAGGATGTGCTCGGCCTCGGGGAAACGCTTCGCGGGAAACAGCGCGCGGAAGCGGCCGTAGATCGTCGCGGCCGCCTTGCCCGACAGCTGCTGGTAGACGATCGAGCGCACGAGCGCAGCGAGATGACTCTCCGCCGCGCCGTGGCGCATCGCGAACGGCACACGCGCGATCACCTCGCCGAGCGCAGGATCGGCCGCGGACAGCCGCGCGAGCGCACCGCGTGGGAGTCGGATTCTGTCGCCGGTTTTCGTGATAGGAGCATCGCCGTGAGCGAAGAAGCACGCAAGGCCGCGCAACTCGTCTCCGCGCGCGCCGCCGGTCGCAAGCCCCGTGTCGGCATCGTGCTCGGCTCGGGCCTCGGCGGCCTCGCCGATCGCATCGAAGACGCGATCGCGATCGATTACCGCGAGCTGCCCGGCTTTCCGCTGCCCAGCGTCGAAGGTCATGTCGGCCGGCTCGTGATCGGTCGACTCGGGGACGTCGAGGTGGCGTGTCTGCAAGGTCGCGTGCACCTCTACGAAGGGCACGCCGCGCGCGCGGTCGTGCCGCTCGTGCGCACGCTGAAGCTCATCGGCTGCGACACGCTCTTCGTCACCAACGCCGCCGGTGCGCTCGACGTCGACGCGCGCCCGGGCAGCTTGATGCTCATCGTCGATCACATCAACATGCAGGGCGACAACCCGCTCGTCGGTGCCAACGACGACGCGTTCGGCCCGCGCTTCCCGGCGATGAGCGGTGCGTACGATCGCGAGCTGCAGGATCTGCTGCGCGCGTGCGCGAAGGATCTCGGCATTGCGTTGCGCCACGGCATCTACCTCGCGCTGCGCGGCCCGTGCTTCGAGACGCCCGCGGAGATCCATGCGTTCCAGCGACTCGGCGCGAACGCGGTCGGCATGTCGACCGTGCCCGAGGTGATCGTCGCGCGACACTGCGGCATGCGGGTCGCGGCCATCTCCGTGCTGACGAACCTCGGCGCCGGCCTGGCCGACGAGGTGCTGAGCCACGAGCAGACGTTGCACTTCTCGGGGCTCGCCGCCGCCGACCTGCAGCGATTGGTGATCGCGCTGTTGCAGCGCCTCGGCCGATCGTAGACTCGGAGGTCCGCCATGGCCGTCGACAAGATCCGCCCGGTGCCTTCGATCCAGCCCACGGCCGAGCGCCCGACGCACGCGCGCAATCCGGGCATGCCGCTGCAGCTCGACTGGGTCCGCGACGTACGCGTGAATCGCAGCGCGGTCGAGCGTCGGGCCGCGACCATCGGTCCGCGTCGCAGCGTGAAGAAGGACTGGCAAGCCGCGTGGCTGCTGCGCGCGATCCGGCTGATGGATCTCACCACGCTGCAAGGCGACGACACGCCCGGCCGCGTGCAACGACTGTGTGCGAAGGCCCGTCGTCCGCTCGAGCAACACTTGATCGACGCGCTCGGCATCGGTGGGCTCGACATCCGCGTCGGTGCGGTGTGCGTCTATCACGAGATGGTCGCGACCGCCGTCGACGCGCTCGGCGGCAGCGGCATCCCGGTCGCCGCGGTGTCGACCGGATTTCCTGCTGGTTTGTCGCCGCTGAAGGAACGCATCCGCGAGATCGAAGCCAGCGTCGCCGCGGGTGCGCAGGAGATCGACATCGTCATCACGCGCGCGCACCTGTTCACCGGCAACTGGCAGGCGATGTACGACGAGGTGAAGGCGTTCCGCGAGGCCTGCGGCGACGCGCACATGAAGACGATCCTCGCCACCGGTGATCTCCGCGTGCTCCGCAACGTCGCGCGCGCGAGCCTCGTGTGCATGATGGCGGGCGCCGACTTCATCAAGACGTCGACCGGCAAGGAGTCGACCAACGCCACGTTGCCGGTGAGCCTCGTGATGGTGCGGATGATCCGCGAGTATCTCGAGCGCACCGGCTTCGAGATCGGCTTCAAGCCCGCGGGCGGCATCAGCCAGGCCAAGCAGGCGCTGGTCTATCTCGCGCTCATGAAGGACGAGCTCGGTCGCCCGTGGCTCGAGCCCGAGCTGTTCCGCTTCGGCGCGTCGAGCCTGCTCGGCGACATCGAGCGCCAGCTCGAGCACCACGTCACCGGACGCTACTCGGCCGGCTATCGCCATCCGCTGGCGTGAGCGTCTTCGCGCGCCGCGTCCGGCCGAAATCGTCGCCCGTCACAACGCGCGAGTGATCGAGTCGTGCTCGTGCCCGCTCTGTAACGCGGGACGTCACATGGGCAGCCACCGCCGCGATGAATCCGCGCTCTTGCTCGCGATGCTGAGCAGCGCGTGTTTCGGCCAGCCCCCGCGGGTCGACGCGCTCGACGAGACATCGTCGAGCTCGAGCGGCACGCTCGCGTCGAGCAGCTCGACCGGCAGCGACGAGGGCGGATCGACGGCGGCGTCGAGCGAGGTGACGAGCGCGGGCTCGACGAGCGCCGACGAATCGAGCGAAGCGGACAGCGGGAGCAGCAGCGAGACGGACAGCCCACCGGGCACGATCGGTCCGCTGTTCCCGATCGCGGACAACGACGACGGCGCGATCTTTCCCGACGGCTCGGGCTACGGCGCGCACTGGTATCCGTCGGGCGAGATGAACACCGCGGGGCTGCAGTACATGGGCGAGTTCCCGCACGGCTATCGCTACTACGCATTTCTGCGCTTCGAGCTGCCCGAAGCGATCGCCGCGGACGCGGTGATCGAAGACGCGAAGCTCGTGCTCTTCGGACACGACGCGTACGACTGGCAAGCCACCGATGCGCTGCGCGTATGGGCGCAACACAGCGACGACGCACCGCAGGTCGGCGGCGTGCAGCACTATCCCGGTGCGAGCATCGTGCTCGGCGACGCGTCGGTGCGCTGGCCCGAAGCGCTGGGGCTCGCGTGGGTGCATCCCGGACCGAACGAGACGCCGAACCTCGCACCGGTGCTGCAACAGCTGGTCGACGAGTACGGCGGGCTCGCCGAAGGCGCGCACGTGCAGCTGTGGGTCGGCCTCGATGCGCTCGACGACGTCGGTGAAGAAGTCGGCTGGCTCGATTCGATCGCCGGGCGCGACACGGCACCGCGCCTGACGATCCTCGTGCGCCCGAGCGCGTGAGCCTCGGCTCAGGCGGTCTCCCCCAAGAGCGTCAGCAGGCTCGCGCCGGTGCGCGGTAGATCGATGGGGACGCCGAGCTCGAGCATCGTCTGCGCGCCGATGACCGCGGCGAGCAGGAAGGTCGCGACCTCGCGTGCGTGTGCGGGTGCGACGTCGTTCGCGACGATCGCTGCGAGCCGATCGATCGCATCGCGCACGAGCCCCACGTAGCGCGCGCGGATCGCCGGCGAGCGCATGCAGGCATCGATGAGCTGGTGCGGGCGCACGCCGCCCTTGCGGGTCAGCGGATACGCGCCGGTGGCCGCCGCCGAGAGGAAGCGCGATGCGACGGTCGCGAGATTCGTCGCGCCCGCGAAGATCTCGTCGAGCAATGGGAGGCCGATGCGCTCCATCACCGCGACGAGGAACGCGTCGCGATCCTCGAAGTGCACATAGAACGCGCCGCGGGTCTTGCCCGCGGCGGCACAGATGTCGTCGAGGCTGGGGCCGTCGAGACCACGCGCGGCGAACAGCTCGGCACCCGCGCGCAGCAGAGCATCCCGCGTCTCGGCCATCGACTCGGCGCGTGCACGCGCGGGTGAACCGCGGTTCGCCTTCTTCTTCGTTCGGACAGTTGACATACGAACTCGTATGTGGGAATCGCATCCCAGATACGGCATCGTATCTGAAATTCCGACCGCCCAGGAGCCCGCGATGCAAGCCGCCCGACGCCTCGATCACGAAGAACCCGTCTACCGTGGCCCGGGCGAGCTCGATGGGCTGCTCGCGCTCGCCCACGACGAGCTCGTGCCGCTCTACGAGCACGCCGGCGTACCCGCGCTCGCCGAGCTCGACGGCGATCTCCGCGGTCGCATGCTCGCGGTCCCTGCCCTGCCCGACGTCGTCACCCGACTGCCGCGTGCGTGGGCGAAGACGTCGAGCTTCCCGTGGCGCGGCAAGAGCTTCGC
>DASZPU010000383.1:0-7560 GCA_035550195.1 Nannocystaceae bacterium | reverse complement strand
CGACGTGCCGGCGTTCCTGCGCCCGTTCGGTCCGCCCGACGGCACACTGCGCGGGCTCGGCAGCGGCGTCATCATCGACGCACGCGGCTACATCCTCACCAACAACCACGTCGTCGAAGGCGCCGATCGTCTGCGCGTGGGGTTGTGGGACGATCGCGAAGTCGATGCGACCGTGATCGGCACCGATCCGAAGACCGATCTCGCAGTGGTGAAGATCGACGCGGGCTCGCTCACCGCAGCCGTCACCGCCGACTCCGAGAAGGTGCGCGTCGGTCAGTGGGTCATCGCCGCCGGCAGCCCGTTCGGCCTCGCGAAGACGGTGACCGCCGGCATCGTGAGCGCGGTCGGTCGTGGTGGCATGGGCATCACCGACTACGGCGACTTCATCCAGACCGACGCCGCGATCAACCAAGGCAACTCCGGCGGCCCGCTCATCGATCTGCAGGGCCGCGTCGTCGGCATCAACACCGCGATCGCGTCGCAGACCGGCGGGAGCAACGGCATCGGCTTCGCGATCCCCATCGATCTCGCGAAGGTGGTGCTGGCGCAGCTCATCGATCACGGTTCGGTCGAGCGCGGCTGGATCGGCATCGTGATGGGCAAGCTGACGCCCGAGCTCGCGCAGTCGTTCGGCTATCGCGGCGACGGCGTGCTGGTCGACGATGTCGATCCGAAGGGGCCCGGCGCGAAGGCCGGCCTGCGCGCGGGCGACATCATCACGTCGCTCGACGGCAAGTCGTTGCGCGACATGGTGGCGCTGCGCAACGGCGTCGCGCAGCGCCGACCGGGCACGAAGGTGAAGCTCGTCGTCTTCCGCAACGGCAAGACCGAGCGCCTCGATCTGGAGCTCGGCAGCCTCGACGACCCCGACGAGCCGAAGGCGAAGCCGATCAAGCGCAAGGCGAGCAAGCCGACGCCGCCGGCCGAGCTGGGGTTGCAGCTCGCCGATCCGAGCGAAGGACGTTCGCGCACCGACGTTCGCAAAGGCGCCGTGGTGATCGGCGTCGCAAAGGATTCACTCGCTGCGGACGAAATCGCACCGGGCGACGTGATCACCGAAGTCGGCGGTGAAGCAGTGCGATCCGCCGCACACGCCGAAAAGTTGCTCGACAAAGCCGATCTGGGTAGGGGCATCCGCGTTCGCGTACAACGCGACCGCTTCGGGCACTACGTCGTGCTGCGACGCGGAAGTTGACACACGCTGTATACTGAAGTGACGGTGCTGGGGAGCGCCGTCGAACAGTCATGCGTGATGGTCTTGCCACCCCGGTCTTCCGCGTAGTTCTCGCCCACGGTCATGCCGATGCCGAGTTGGCCGCCGGCGCGGCCGCCGAGCTGCGTGCCCGCGGGCAGCAGGTCGAGCTCGTCGAGCTGGCCGCCGACGATGCGCCAGTGCTCGAAGCCTGCGCGCGCGCGAGCGGTCGCGGTCTGTTCGTCGTCGCACGCGGTGCGGGGCTCGACGGTCCGCGTGCCGATCGCTTGCGACAAGTGCTGCGTGATCTCGGCGTGCCGATGTCGCGCTCGCTCGCGTTGTCGCTCGACCTCGCGACCCGCACGAGCTTCGTCGATCGCGTGATCATCGTCGCGCGTCGCATCGGCGCGGCCGCCGAAGGTCCGCTGCCGGCACCTGCGCCGAAGCTCCGGCCGAGCGGTGCCGAGGCCAGCAGCACGGCGAGCGTCGGTGTGGCCGCGCTCGCAGCCGGCGATGCTGCGCGCACCGAGCCCATCGCGCCCACGCGCTCCGACACGATTCCGCCGGCACGCCCGGGCACTGCGCCGCACGTGCACCTCGGAGCCGAGGGCACCCACAAGCGCTCGCGCGTTCCGTTCGCGCTCTTCGCTGCGACGCTCGGCGTGGCCGCGCTCGTGGCGCTGACGAACGCACGCGAAGAGCCGGCGATCACCGACCTCGAGTACCGCGCCGACGACGAGGCCCCGAAGCTCGCGCACGCGCCGACGATCCCGAGCGCCACCACGCCGGCGCCGGTCGACGACGACGAGCCGATCGTCGACGACGCGCAGGTGAGCGCCGCCGAGACGCTCGCCGAAGACGCGCCCGCGATCGTGGACGCGCTCAAGAAGCGCGAGATCCGTGCGCTCGATGTCTTCATCGTCTCGCCCGAGGCGAAGAAGGCCGCCGAATTCGCCGGCGCCGCGAAGTACTGCGAGAAGCTGAAGGTGTCCGGCATCGGCGACTGGCGCCTGCCCGAGATCGGCGAGCTCATCTCGATGTCGCGCGCGAAGATGGTGCGCAAGGGCTCGTTCTGGAGCTCGACCAAGGGCGACACGTTCGGCGACCTGCGACTCGTGCTCGTGATCAAGCGCGAGCGCATCAGCCCGATCCCGGCGGGCTGGGACGGCGGTCGCATCATCTGCGTACGCGAGCGCGCCTGATCGCGCGCGCGGTGCTGATATCCTCGCGAGGGTGGGTGAGCACGACTCTCCCTCGGGCAGCGACGGCGGCTCGCCGACGACGGCCGGCGAATCGCCGCGTGGCCGCGCGGACGAAGGTCCCGCGTCGACGCTCGGCGCGGGCGACGAGGTCGGTCGCTACGTGCTCCTGCGACCGCTCGCCCACGGCGGCATGGGCATCGTGTATCTCGCGTTCGATCCGGAGCTCGATCGCAACATCGCGCTCAAGCTGCTGCTGCCGCGCCGGCTCGATCGCCCCAACGAACGCGATGCATTGATCGGCGAAGCGCGTGCGCTCGCCAAGCTGTCGCATCCCAACGTGATCCAGGTCTACGACGTCGGCGTCTGGGGCGAGCAGGTGTGGGTCGCGCTCGAGTATCTCGCCGGCGCAACGCTGGTCGAGTGGCGACGCGCACGCGAGCGGCCGTGGGGCGACACCCTCGATCTGTTGCTCGCGGCCGGACGCGGCATCGCAGCCGCGCACCTCGCGGGCATCGTGCACTGCGACATCAAGCCCAGCAACATCGTCGTCGGCGAAGACGACAGCCCGCGCGTGTTGGACTTCGGGCTCGCACGCGGAGTCGCACCCGAGCCGATCGAGTCGAATCCTCGTGCGAGCACCAGCGGCGAGCTCACCCGTGCGCGCGTGGTCGGTACGGTCGGGTACATCGCGCCCGAGCAGTTCCTCGGCGATCCGCCCGACGCACGCTCCGATCAGTTCGGCTTCTGCGTGACCGCATGGGAGGCGCTGCTCGGCACGCGACCGTTTCTCGGACGCACGCGTGGCGAGTACGAGCGCGCGGTGTTGGCCGGCACGTCACCCACCGTCGCGCGCACGCGCGTGCCCACGCGCGTGCTCGACGTGTTGCGCCGTGGGCTCTCGCGCAGTCCTTCGGCACGCTTCCGCGACATGCACGAGCTGCTCGCCGAGCTCGAGCATGCACGCACGCCGCTCGTGCGTCGTCCGTGGGCGCTCGCGGTCGCGGCCGCAGCGATCGCCGTGGTCGGCATCGGCCTGCGCACGCGGCTCGACCATGGGGCCGTGCGCTGCAACTACGGCGCCGAGCAGATCGCATCGTCGTGGAACGACGCGCAGCGCGACGCCGCGAAGCAGGCGTTCTTCGCGACCGGTGAGCCGTATGCACGCGCGGCGTGGGCCGGTGTCGATGCGACGGTGAGCGGATGGACCGGCGCGTGGCAGCGCACCTACGACGAGGTCTGCGCTGCGACGCACGTGCGCCACGAGCAACCCCAGGCCGCGCTCGATCGTGCGATGGCGTGCCTGCGCGAGCGCAGAGGCGAGCTCGATGCGCTCGTCGTGCTCTTCACGGCGGCCGACAGCGACGTGGTCGAGCACGCGCCCGCGGCCGCACGCTCGCTGCGCGTACCCGACGAGTGTCGCGATGCCGCGCGCGAAGGCGGCGAAGGGCTCGACGAGGCCACGCGTGCAGAAGCGGAGCAGCTGGTCGCGCGGCTGGCAGAGGTGCGCGCCGGAGTGCTCGCCCACAAGCTCGACGCTGCGCTCGCGGCCGCGCTCACGATCGGCGACGAGGCCGAGCGCGTGCCGGCGCTGCGCGCCCGAGCCTACGTGTTGGCCTCGCGGGCGGCGGCGCTGCAAGGGCGAGCTGCGCCCGCGATCGAGTACCTCGAGCGCGCGGTGTGGGCCGCGGAGATCGCCGGCGACGATCCGACGCGTGCCGATGCGCTCGCCGAGCTCGTGTACGTCGCGGGCCATCTCGGCAATCAGGCCGTGCAGGCGCACTGGTACGCGCGCACTGCCGAAGAGGTGCTCACGCGCATCGACGCGGGGCCGCGGCCGCGCGCCATCGTGCAGGCCAACGAAGCGGTGGTGTGGTCGGATCAGGGTGACCACGATCGTGCGCTCGCGGGCTTTCGCAGCGCGCTCGCATTCCGCGACGAGCACAAGAGCGGCATCGACGAGACGCTCGCGACGATCTGCAACAACGTGGGCAGCGCCTATTTCGCGAAGGCCGACTACGGGCGCGCGGCCGGATGGTTCGTGCAGGCCCATGCGATTCGCATCGCGCTGGTCGGCCCCGATCATCCCGACGTCACCGACACGATCGTCAACCTCGGCAACGTGCTGCTCGCGCTCGGGCGGCCCGAGGATGCGTTGCCGCACCATCGTCGCGCGCTCGCGGTGCTCGAGCGCGCGCGTGGTCGCGACGATGCCAGCTTGCGCGTCGTGCTCAACGACGTCGCGGTGGTGCTGCAAGAGCTGGGACGTCACGACGAAGCGCTCGACTCGTATCGCCGCGCGCTCGCATTGTGGGAGCAGCTCGAGCCCCGCAGTCCGGTGATCGGCGTCGTGCACAACAACATGGGCGAGATCCACATGCGTCGGCGCGACTGGGCCACCGCGCGCGCCGAGTTCGAGACGGCGCTCGCAGCCTTGCGCACGTCGCTGCCGCCGACGCATCCCTACGTCGGCAACGCGATGAGCGGGGTCGGGCGTGCACAGCTCGAGCTCGGCGAGGTCGATGCGGCGATCGAGCAGCTGCAGCGCGCGATCGCAGTCTTGGAGGACGCGCAGGTCGACGCTCAGCTGTTGGCCGAGCCCCGCTTCGCGCTCGCGCGCGCGCTGCAGCCCCGCGATCCGCTGCAGGCGCGCACGTTGGCCGAGCGCGCGCTCGCGGGCTTCCACTCGCTCGGCGATCGCGGGCGCAGCGACGCCGCGACCGTGCAAGCGTGGCTCGACGCGCATTGACGGGGGGATCGGCCCGCGGCGCCGTCGACGGCGGCCGCCGAGCGCTCCGAGCGATACCGTTGGGTTTGACAGTTTCGCCGGGCCTGCCCGACACTGCCCCCGTGGCTTTCCGAGAACTCGCGCTCGCAGCCGTTTTCGCTGCGGTGGGCTGCGGTCGCAGCGAGGTCGCATCGAACGGCGCCGACGATTCCACATCGGGCGGCGAGTCGAGCGACAGCTCCACGACGCTGGTTCCGACCGCGACGTCGATCGCCGACACCACGCTGACCACGGTGGGCCCGACCTCCGACGTCACCACGTCGGTCGACTCGAGCAGCACCGAAGAGAGCAGCAGCTCGAGCGAGGAGAGCAGCAGCTCCACCACGATCCAGCCCGGCTGCGGCATGGGCACGTGGGTCGGCGACGCGATCATTCGCAATGCCGACGACGCCGCGATGCTCGAAGGCTTCGACGCCGTGCAGGGCACGCTCTACGTGCAGCAGTACGACGGCTCGTCGCTGCCCGAGCTGCACTGCTTGCAGAGCGTCGGCGGTGCGGTCGACATCCGCGAAAATCCCGGGCTCATCGATCTCGACGGGCTCGATCAGCTCGCGCAGGTCGGCGGCTATCTCTACATCACGCTCAATCCGCAGCTCGAGAGCATCGCGGCGCTCGGCTCGGTGGTCGGCATCGGCGACTTCCTGTTCGTGACCGATTGCCCCGCGCTCGGCTCGCTCGACGGCTTGCAGAACGTCAACGGCGTGCCGGGGCGCATCCGCATCTGGAACGTGGATCAGGTCTCCGATCTCGGTCCGCTCTCCGGCCTCGGCGGCACCACGGGCGGCATCGAGATCGGCGACAACCAATCGCTGTTCGAGGTCGATGGATTGTTCGGCATCAGTGCGGTGACCGGCTCGATCTACTTCAGCGACAACCCGTCGCTGGCCCGGCTCGACGGGCTCAGCAACATCGGCGGTGCGGTCGGCGATCTGTGGGTCGTGCGCAACGGTGGGCTCAGCTCGCTCTCGGGCCTGTCGGGCATCGAGCAGGCCACCGGCGACGTGCGCATCGAAGGCAACCTCAACCTCTCCGATCTCGGCGGCCTGCAAGGGCTCGTGGTGGTCGCGGGCGGGTTGTTCGTGCAGAGCAACCCGCTGCTGGTGTCGCTGGTAGGCCTCGATGGCCTGCAAGCGGTCGGCGGCAACCTCATCATCTTCGACAACGATGCGCTCGTGCAGATCGACGCGATGTCGAACCTCGACGCGATCGGCAACTTCCTCGTGCTCGAGGCCAATCCGGTGCTCACCGACATCGACGGCCTCGATGCGGTCACCGCGATCGGCAACGCGGTGTGGATCCACGACAACGTCTCGCTGCAGAACCTCGACGGCCTGTTCTCGCTGCAGTCGATCGGCGGCGTGTTGTCGATCACCGGCAACACCTCGCTCGTGAACATCAACGGGCTCGCGGGCGTGACCGTGGTCGGTGACCTCGTGCGCGTCATCGCCAACGACTCGCTGCAGCACGTCGACGGGCTCATCGGGCTCACCAGCGCGGCCAACGATCTGCGCATCGAGGACAACGACGTGCTGCAGGACGTCGACGGCCTCGCGGGCATCAGCGCGGTCGGCACGCAGCTCGTGATCCGCAACAACGGCTCGATCGCGAACCTCGACGGCCTCGCCAACCTGCAGAGCGTCGGCACCGACGTCGTCATCGTCGCCAACGCGGCGATGCAGAGCGCCACGTTCCCGGCCCTGCAGACCGTCGGCGGCGGCTTCCAGATCCGCGAGTGCCCGCTCTTCACCACGATGAACGGGCTCGGGCAGCTCGCGTCGGTGGGCGACTACTTCCACTTCTCGGAGAACGCGTCGTTGTTCGCGTTCACCGGCGCGCAGGGGCTCACCTCGGTCGGCGGCGATCTGACCATCCGCGACAACCCCGTGCTCTCGACGCTCACCGGGCTCACGTCCGTGGGCAGCGTGGTGCAGGACTTCGGCATCCACGACAACCCCGGGCTGCCCACGTGCGCCGCGGCGACGGTGCTCGCCCACACGATGGTCGGCGGTGGCGTCGACATCACCGGCAACCTCCCCGACGCGTGCGGCAGCTAGCGTAGACTCGACGGCGGTGTTGGCTCGGCTCCGCGACGGCGTCCTCGCGCATCGGCGAGCGCTCGCGGTGTACGTGCTCGCAGTGATCGTGCTCGCGATCTTCGCGGGCAAGGACTTCGCGCGCCCGAGCAAGGACGATCACTTCGTGCACATGGCCCAGGGCTGGCTCGACGGCCGGCTCGCGCTGCCCGATCGCCCGCCCGGCTACTGCGACGCGCGCGCGCGCAGCGAAGGGACGTGCAAGCAGCACAGCTACGACGACTGGGCGGTGGTCACCACGCTCGCGCTGAAGGACGGCACGAGCGTGCGCGGCTTTCCTTGCAAGAC
>DASZPU010000382.1:0-2006 GCA_035550195.1 Nannocystaceae bacterium | reverse complement strand
CGCCGGCGATCCCCCATAGATGGATTGGGGATCGCCGGCGCCCACCAGGCGCTGCGCGACTACCAACACGAGCGCAGCGTTCACGATCTACCTTCCGAAATTCCACGCGCGTGCGTCGAAGGAGTGTGCGGTGCCGCCCTGTGTGAAGCCGAGCGAGATCGCGGATGCATCCGGGATGCTGCCCGACCCGCCCGCGAGCTGGTTCGGATCGCGCGGCGCGTAGCCATAGCCACCTTCGCCGTAACCACCTTCGCCGTAACCGCCTTCTTCGCCACCGCCTTCGCCACCGTAGCTCTCGTAGGTGTCCGACTCGGACTCGGACTCGGAGACCGATTCGGATTCCGACTCGGACTCGGACTCGGACTCGGACTCGGATTCGGACTCGGACTCCGACTCGGATTCGGATTCGGACTCGGACTCGGTGTCGCCTTCGGTGTCGCCCTCGGTATCGCCTTCGGTGTCGCCTTCGGTGTCGCCTTGGCCGCCGGTCATCGAGCCGCCGCCGGTCATCGACTCGCCACCGCTCATCGACTCGCCGCCGCTGTTCGAGCCGCCGCTCATCGAGTCGCCGCCGCTCATCGAGTCGCCGCCGCTCATCGAATCACCGCCGCTCATCGAGCCGCCGCTCATCGAGCCGCCGCTCATCGAGCCACCGCCGCCGCCGCCCTGACACGCCATCGCGAGCTGCGCGAGGCTGCTCAAGCAGTTGAGCACGTCGAGCGGCGCCTTCGTCATCCACGCCTTCTGGCAGACCATCACCGTGGGCCCGAGCTGCGCGAGACACTCGAGCGCACCGCGGAATCCTTGCTGCTCGAGCACCGTCTCGGCGTCCTCGTGGAAGCGCACGAGCAGCTGCGGATCGCCGAGCGAGTCGTCGAGCAGCGTGCCGTCGGAGGCGAGCTCGATCGAGCCTTCGATCGGATCCGCGAGCTCGATGCGCACGCCGTCGTCGTTCGAACGGAAGCGCAGCCGCGCCCGCAACAGTCCGTCCGCGCCGAGCCCATCGACCGTCGCGTTGCCGTCGTGGCCGACGCGCACGGCCCACGCGGCCACACCGGTCGCTTCGAGCGTCGTCGGCGACGCGCCGTAGCGCACCAGGATCTCGGCCCCATCGGCGATCCCGCGATCGTCGTGGCTCACCGTGCAGTTGCCGAGCGAGAGCGCGGCGATGATCAACGCAAGCAGACGCGAACGCGTACCCGTGGTCTTCATGCTGTTCTCCGCGCCCGAGCCGGGCGCCCCTCGAATAGGTGGAGACGCGGGCTCGACGATGTCGCAGCGTCGATTTGCTTTTTTTGCGTATCGCTCAGCGAAGGCGCGCCAGCACGTCGAGCTCGTAGCGATGGGAACCTGGCCAGCGCGCGAGTGCAGCGTGGACGCGGTCGCCGAGCTCGGGCTCGATCGCGCCGCCCTCCGCGACGCGACGTCCGAGCTCGGCCCATGCGCGCTCGCTCGGATCGACGAGGGTGACCAGCGCTTCGTCGAAGTGCGCGATCGCCTCGCGATCGCGGGCGAGATCGTGCAGCACCCATGCGCTCGCGAGCGCGAGCCGGCCGCGCTCGGGCAGCCGCGGATGTTGTTCGCGGAACTTCGCGAGCACGGGCGCGAGCTCGCGCGCCGCCGTGTCGGCATCGCCGTCGCGGCGCAGTGCCTCTGCGCGCGCTGCCAAGGCGTCGGCCGCATCGATCGCGAAGTCGGGCCGCGGGTCACCGTTGGCGAGCGCGATGGCGACGAGCTCCGCTGCGCTGCGGGTATCGCCGTGCGCGAGCGCAGCCACGCCCTTCAACGCGCGCACCTTCTCGTGCAGCTGCACGTCGTCGCCCGTGCGCAGCGCGTCGATCTGCACGAAGAGCTCGTCCATGCGCGCGAGCTCGCCGCGGTGCATCCGGATCTCGGCCTCGGACATCAGCCAACGCGCCGTCTCCACGCGTGCGTCGTGGGCGTCGCCGACCTCGCGCGCGCGTGTGATCGTCGCGAGCGCGGCGTCGAAGTCCGCGGCCGCGACC
>DASZPU010000381.1:0-1744 GCA_035550195.1 Nannocystaceae bacterium | reverse complement strand
TCCCAGAGACGCACGAGTCTGCGGATTGTTCCATTCTCAGGGGCTGCGCCCCTACGACACGCGCTCGCGTCGAGCCGGGACGGGTCGACTCGAACGGCGTCTACCCCCGCGGCAAAGATGCCGCGCCGCCGCCGTGCGGTGGGGCGCTCCAAGCAGTCGGTCGCCGTTTGGCGACCTCCTCCTTGGGCGCTGACCATCGGTACGCCTGAAGCAAAAACCGCGCGCGATCTCATCCGCGCGATCGCGCTGGGATCTCGCTCAGCGCGCTTCGCGGCCGTAGCGCTGCGTCATGCCGTGGGTCGCGACCGCGGCGGCTGCCGGCGCGCCCCACAGGATGTTGCCGCGGAAGCCGACGTACAGCATGCCCGCGGCCGCAGTGCGGTACTCGCCGGGGATGTCCTGGCGCGCGAGCGGGCTGTCGTACTGACCCCCGAAGACGATCGCACCGAAGCCACCGAAGCCGAAGCCGATGTCGCCGGTGATGCCGACCGGTCCACGCTGCATCTCGTAGTGCGGCTTCTCGCCGGGCGGGAGATCGACCGTTGCACGTCGCGCCATCTTGAACGACAGCGCGCTCGTGAACTCGATCATCGGCGCCCAACGTCCGCGCCCGAACCAGTAGCGCGCGACCATGCCGACGTTGCCCCACGTATCACCGGTGTCGGAGAACGCTGCGCCCGCCTTCGGACCGAGCGTCATACGCGTGTAGCGAGTGCGCCCGACGTTCTCGGTGATGACCGGGATGTTCACCCAGACGTCATACTGCGCGCGACCACTCGCCCACTTGCGTGCATTCGCGGTGCGCACGTCGCCTTGCTTGAAGCGACCGGCGAAGGCACCCATCGCCTGCACCTCGATGTTGAACCCGCACAACGGATCCGCGATGAAGCAGCGCCAGCGAACCTTGCGATCGTCGAACGCAGGCATCGGCGCGAGCCCGTGGCGCTTGCGCAGCGCATCGAGATCGGCGGCCTCGTAGTACGGCGCGCGCGACTGCTTGTTGCCCTCGGCGACGTGCACCATCTCGGCCGGCGGCTGCGCTTCGCTCGGCGTCGCGGTGGGCGTTTCGACCGGAGGCTCGGGCTCGGCCGCGGGCTCCGCGGTGACCTCGTCGGGACGCGTGGGCGTGGGCTCGCTGCTCGGTGCGACGGGCTCGGGCTCGGGCGCCGCCGCATCGGCTTCGACTGCAGGCGCAGGACCCGAGTCGACCGCGCGCGGACGCTGCACCGGAGGTGCGAACGCGATCGTGAGTGCGACGATCGAAGTGATCACAGCGCACCTCCGATCGCCATGCCGGCGAGCGCGAGTGCGATGAGCGGACCGGCCGCGATGCCGTGCGCGCGCAGGCCGAGCATGATGCGAGTGTCGCGATCGAGGAAGTCGGCGCCCGCGAAGAGCGTGGCCCAACCACCGACGCCGAAGCCGACCTCCGCGTGCGTGCCCCACAGCGGCAGGCCGCTGGTGAGCACCTGCGAGCGCACTGCACCGACGGTGAGATCGAGGTGCAGACCGTGCGGCCTTTTCGACAACCAGATCTGGTTGAGCACGCCGACGCGCGTCGCGTCGGTGCGCTTGGTGTCGTTGTGCTCGGTGTTGCCGGCGTTCGACGTGACCGAGCCGGTGCCGCGCGACCAGCTCGCGACGAGACCGAGCCCCCATGGCGACCACGTGCGGCCGGCGTACATCAGCGGGCGGAAGACGAGCCCACCGTGCACGTTGAACTGTGCGTACGGCACGTCGGGAC
>DASZPU010000380.1:0-4443 GCA_035550195.1 Nannocystaceae bacterium | reverse complement strand
AGCAGCATCGTCATCGAACCCGACGGAAGACCTTCGGGGATCATCTCGTCGAGCCCCGGCAAGCCGAACGCGATCGGTTGGGTCGCGCCGTGCGACTGCGTCACGAGCTCGCGTTTGTCCGGCACCTGCGTCTCGAAGCGCGGGTACACGTGGATGCCGTTCTCGTCGATGGTGTAGACGTGTCGCCCGACCTCCTGCGCGACCCCACGAATCTTCGTGATCTGCACGTGACGCACGGGGCGGAGATCGGTCGCGTCGAACGAGAGGTCGATGATGCCGTCGACCATCGTGTGCGCAGGCCGGTAGCGCAGCGGCTGCTCGGCGCTCGAGAGCATGAGCACGGTGCAGCCAGTCATGCCGGCGATGGTCTGCAGCTCGTTGAGAAACAGCTTGAACTGGGAGATGCCGATCACCTCGCGCAGGCTGCTCGAGTCCGCGCGCGCGACCGAAGGCAGGTGGCTCTGCGCGACCTCCTCGGCGCTGCCGAGGCCGTCGATCACCAGCAGCGTCGGCGTGTGCTCGACCAACGAGCGTCGCAGCAGCGTGAGCAACCCCGAGAGCCCTTCGTCTTCGAGCGGCTTGAATGCGCTGAGATAGCGGACGTTCGCGGGCAACAGCGCCGCGTCGAAGAAGCTCATGTCGCGCATGTGCAGCACCATGCGCGCGTGCGTCTCGGCGAGCAGCGTGACGTACAGCGCCGTCGAACCGCGACTCGCGTGATGGAACGCGACCTGGTTCGCGAGGATGGTCTTGCCGACCCCGGCCGGGCCCTCCACGAGGTAGACACCACCGCGCGCGAGACCGCCGCGGAGGATGGCATCGAGCCCGTCGACACCGGTCACGAAGCGTTCGATCGCACTCATCGCGGGCTCCTCGGAAGGCGAGCGATGAAGGTCGACCCTTCACCGAGCTTGCTGTCGACGGCGATCGTGCCGCCCATCGCGGCGCACAGTCGCTCGACCAACCACAGGCCTACGCCGAGCCCACCGCGGATCGCCGACGCGCGCTCGAAGCGCTCGAAGATGCGCTGGCGATCTTCGTACGCGATGCCGGGGCCGTGATCGCGGACCGAGATCTCGACGGAGCCGTCGAGTGCACGCGTGCGGATTTCGATGGGGCTGCCCGCGCCGTATCGGATCGCATTCGACAACAAGTTCGAGCAAACCTGTTGGACGCGTAGACGATCCCAGACACCACGCACGTCCGCGCCGAGCGCGAGCCGCAGCTCGCAGCCGGCCGCGGCCGCCTCACGCACATGCCACTCGACGCTCTGTGCGACGATTTCGTGGTGCTGCAGCGGCTCGGGATGGAGTTGGAGTCGCCCCGTGCTGATGTGTGCGAGATCGAGGATGCGATCGAGCGCAGCGAGGAAGCGATCGAGGCGCTCGGCGAAGCCGTCCAGACGCGGACGCAGCCACTCTGCATCGATCGCGGCCGGGTCGTCGCGCAGCTTGAGCATCATCGTCTGCACCTGCATGTAGATCGGCGAGACCGGATTGCGCAGCTCGTGCGCGACGATCGACAAGAACTCGTCGCGCGCGACGGTGGAGGCGCGCAGCTCGTCGAGCTCGCGCTCGAGCGCGGCGATGCGCTCGGCGGTGGTACTCGCATCGTGCGCTCGTATCCTGTCGTCGTCGTTCGGCGTGCTCATCGCCCACGCTCGCGTGGGAAGCAGCGCTGCAAGCGAGGGACCGCATCGACGCCCGTGCTCGTGAACGGAGGTCGTCCGCACCGTGACCATCGTTCGAACCGAGCGCGCCGACGCAGATCGGCGCGGGTGAGCGAATTCGGTGCCGCGACAACGCCACGAGCTCGGCGCGCGCCGGGCGGGTCGATCGGCCGCTACTCGACGGCTCGGTCGGCGATCACACGAGCAAGCCGTCGAGCGGCGCGACGCCGTCGCAGCCGAAGGTCGTGTTCGGTGCGCCGAGCGCTTGCAGCAAGGTGACGTGCAGGTTGCCGAGCGGCGCGCTCGCGTAGTGCACCGCTTGGCCGACTGCGAGCTTGCCTCCGCAGCGGCCGACGATCACCGGTGCGAGGTTGGTGTGATCGTGCGGGCCGCCGTCGCCCATGTCGGGGAGGATCAGCATCGCGGTGCGATCGAGCACCGGCGTGCCGTCGGGATCGAGCGTGGCCTTGAGCTTCTGCGCGAGCGCGGACGCCATCGAGCACTGCCAGGTCTCGAGCGCGAGCAGCTGCTGCGCCGCCGTCGCGCCGCCCGTGCCACCGGCACCATGCGTCAGACCGTGGTGACCACCGGGCGCGCCGATGAACGGATGCGAGCGACCCGACAAGCCGTTCTCGATCATGAAGCTGAGCACGCGCGTCTGATCGCACTGGAACGCGAGCGCGATGAGATCGTGGAACGCGGTGACGCGGCTGGGATAGTCGAGCGCACCGCCCGGAGGCACGCCGGGCATGCAATCACCCGCGGGCTGCGTGAGCCGCAGCTCGAGCTCGCGCACCGAGGTGAAGTACTCCTCGAGCTTCTGCTTGTCGCTCGTGCCGAGCTGTGTCTTCAGCGTCTCGGCGTCGTCTTGCACCCAATCGAGCACGCTCGCGAGCGATTGCCGGCGGATCTCTTGCTGCTGTTGCGTCGCGCCTTCGTTGGCGCCGCCGAAGAGCTGGTTGAACGCGGTGAGCGGATTGATGACCGGCGCGAGCGGGAGCTGCGGACCGGCCCACGAGATCGCCTGCGTGTAGCTGCACGACGCCCCGAAGTCGCACGCCATCGGCTCGCCCGCGCCCCACTGCAGCGACGGAAAGCGCGTCGTCGGAGCGAGCGCGGCGACGGCCGCCTGATCCATCGAGATGTCGCCGTGCAAGCCGCCGTCGGGATACGGCGCGCAGTTCAACACGGTGCCGGTGCCGAGCGCGTGATCGCCGGTGCCGGTGCTGAGCAACGCCGCGGTGTGGTAGAGGCCGGAGATCGCGATCATCTCCGATTGCAGCGGTGCGAGCGGAGCGAGCGCAGCCGGCAGCGAGAACGCGCCGCCCGATTCCGGCGGCACCCAGTTGCCGGGCGTGCGGCCGTTGGGCACGAAGTACACCAGCAATCGCTTCGTGCTCGCATCGACCTGGGCGCGCGCGACCTTCGTCGTGGGTGCGAAGAGCTCGAGCCCCGGCAACGCCACCATCGCGCCCGCGGCTCCGAGGAGGAATCGACGGCGACGCATCACTGCACCTCCCGGGGTCGCATGCGGAATGCCGGCGACGTCGCGACGAGCTCGATGAGCACGTCGAGGCTGCCGCCTTCGGCGGCGAGCGCATCGTCGATGTCGGCGAGGAACGGCGAGTCTTCGACGTCGACCTCGCGACCCAGCGCGTAGCCGTACAGCTTCTTCGACAGACACGAGACGAAGCGCGGATCTTCGGCGAGCAACGCTGCGAGCTCGTCGCTGCCGTTGAACTCGGTGCCGGGTGGGATCGCACCGGAGACGTCGATCGCGACGCCGTTCTCGAGCGAGCGCTCGACACCGACGGGATCGAAGCCCTCCATGCCGAGGCCGGCGGGATCGAGCTGGTTGTGGCAGCCCGCGCAGACGTCGTTCTCGCGGTGCTTCGCCAGCGTCTCGCGCACGGTCTCGCCGGGCTCCGGTGGCTCGAGCGGCGGCACGTCGGGTGGCGGCGGCGGCACGGGATTGCACAGCAGCTGATCGAGGATCCAGCGCCCGCGGTTCACCGGTGACGTGCGCGTCGAAGCCGAGCTCGCCACGAGCCATGCACCTTGTTCGAGCAGACCACGACGATCACCGGCGACGAGCTCGACCTCGATCACCTCCGCGCTGCCCGGCAACGCCTTGCCGTAGTGCGTTGCGAGCCGATCGTTGGTGAAGCCGAAGTCGGGCGTCATCATCTCGCCGATCGGCGCGCCGTTCTGCAGGAACTCCGCGAAGAACAGCTCGGCCTCCTGGATCATCGCGGTACGCAGCGGCTCGTCGAAGGTGGGGAACATCGTCGGATCGGGTTGGTGTCGCGCGAAGCTGCGGGTCGCGAGCCACTGCGAAGCGAAGCCCTGGCGCAGACCGTCGGCCTTCGGATCGGCGAGCATGCGCTGCACCTGCGCACGGATTCCGCCCGCGCTGCGCAGATGCCCCGACGCGGCCGCATCGAAGAGCTCGTCGTCGGGCATGCTGCTCCACAGGAAGTAGCTGAGCCGGCTCGCGATCACGTAGTCGTCGAGCGGCACGAGCTCGGCCTCGTCGTCGTCGAGCTGGTCGGGATCGGGCAGGCTCGCGCGGTAGAGAAACTTCGACGACATGAGCAGCGCACGCACGACCAAGAGCACCGCGTCGTCGCCGGTCTCGCGCACCGCGAGCGTCTCCCACAACTCGACGACGTCGGCGGCTTCGTCGCTGGTGAGCGGGCGTCGCCACGCACGCGCGGCGAACTTGGTGACGATCTCGTGGTAGCACGGCCGCGGATCGAGCTGTGCCGACGGCT
>DASZPU010000379.1:0-17230 GCA_035550195.1 Nannocystaceae bacterium | reverse complement strand
CGCTCATCCGCGCCGGCGACGTCGCGGGTCAGCTCATCACCTCGTCGCGCTGGGCATCCGAGCACGCGAGCACGCGCTCGCTCGTGCGGCTGGGCAATCGCGTCGCGAAGGCGGCGATCGTCGCGATCGCGATCGTGGCGTTCTTCTCGGAGCTCGGCTTCCCGGTGACGAGCCTCATCGCCGGCCTCGGCATCGGCGGCCTCGCGCTCGCGCTCGCGGCCCAGAAGACCGTCGAGAACCTCTTCGGTGCGTTCTCGCTGGGCGCCGATCAACCATTTCGCGAAGGCGACTTCGTGAAGGTCGACGACTTCACCGGCACGGTCGAGACCATCGGCCTGCGCTCGACTCGCTTCCGCACGCCCGATCGCACGCTCATCACGATCCCCAACGGCAAGCTCGCGGAGTCGCGGCTCGAGACCTACGCCGCGCGCGATCGCATTCGGCTGCACACGATCGTGCGGCTCGCCTACGACACGCCGCCGGGCCGCCTGCGCGCGCTGTCGGGCGCCATCGAAGCGCTGCTGCGCGCGCACCCGCAGATCTGGCCCGACGCGATGACGGTGACGCTCGCGGGCATCGCCGACGCGTCGCTCGAGCTCGAGATCACCGCGTGGTTCCAAGTCGACGCGATCGAAGACTTCGCGCAGGTGAAGCAGGACATCTTGTTCGGGATCCTCGAAGCGGTCGAGCACGCGGGTTGTCGGCTCGCCGTGCCCGCGCGCGACATCCGAGTCGCGCCGGCCGAGCCCGCGAAGTGATCACGCGCGGCGGCGACGAATCGCCGCGATGCCGAGCAACCACAGCCACGGCATCGTGCTCGCGCCCGCGATGCTGCAGCCTTTCTTGTCGCCCGACTCGACCTTCGGCGGAGCACCGCCGTCCGGCCCGGCCGACGGCGTCGATGCGATCTCGCTCGCCTCGTTCGGGTCGACCTCTTCCTTCGCTTCGCCCGGAGCTTCCTTCGGCGGCGGCTTGCTGCTCGCGACGAGCTTCAGCTTGCCCTTCGCCTTGGTGATGTCCTTGCCGCCGATGATCTGCACGCACGACACCTCGATCGTGTCGCCGATGCGGAAGCCCTGCGAGCGCGAGATGTCGACGTCCTGCGCGAGATACTGCCCGCCGTCGAAGTCGAGCTCGACGCGATGCGCCAGCAATCGCTCGCCGCCGTGATCGCGGTGGAACTCGACGTACATGGGGCCTTCGACGCCCTTGTCGATCTTCGCCCACAGATGCAGCGTCCACGCTTCCCCGCCGGGTGCGCTCTCCTCGAGCTCGCTCACCGCCTTCGCCTTGCCGTCGGCGGTGATCTTGCCGGCGTCGTCCACCGCCAACGCGTCCGCACCGACCAACAGCTCGCCGGGTGCCGCGAGCACGAGCGCGAAGATCCACGACGTCATCATGCCGCGGATGATAGCCAATCCCGCGCCCGCCGTGGCTCTGCCACGGCGGACAGCGAGCACGACTGCACGCACCAGGAAGAGCGCCGGAGGGCGCGACCAAAACTCAGAACCAACGCGAGAAGCCGACCACCAGACCGGCGATCAGCTTGCTGTCCTTCACCGCGAAGCCCTCTTCGAACGAGCTGCCGCGCGGCCGCATGTTCCAGCGGTGATCCAGCGTGAGCGCGACGTCGAAGGAGAGATCCTCGTTGATGAACGCGTGCGTGCCGAGCCCGATGCCGACCGTCGGCACCATCACGCGCGTGGGCTTCGCGGTGTATGTGCCGTCGGCGTACGAGTGGATCGACATCCACCCGAGCCCCGCGCGTGCGAGCACGAACGGCCGCACGTGACGCTGACGCGAGAAGAGGATCTCGACGTACGGCGAGAACGATCCGCCGCGGCTCATCTGGCGCTGACCGTCGGAGCTCTGATCGGGGAACACCGCGAGATCGAAGCGACCACCGAGCACGACGTACTCGCCGAAGCCCCAGCCCAGCCCCGCTCCGAGCGCGAAGCGCTTGTAGCCGAATGCACCGACCGCTTCGTGACGGATGTGCGCGCCCGCGGGTGCACCCGCATACGTGAGCCCGCCGATCCAGTGCAGCGCTTCGAGATCGAAATGCAATCGCAGACGCGTCGCGGTGTCGCCCTCGTGCGGTGGCTTGCCTTCGGGCTGCCACGGCGGCGCGCCGGCGAGCAGCACCATTGCGAGCACACACGTCTGCACGATCGTCACGGTAGCACCGTTTCCTCCAGCCGGTGTCGCCGTGCTGCGAGCGTCCATCCCATCGACCACCCGCCCGCCGGCTCGAAACGCGCCGGCGCACTTCGCCTCGCCCCGCGCCTGCACGAGGAAGCGCGGCGACGGGTCGCAGGAGAGCGCCGCAACGCAGCTCGAGCCCGACGTGGTTGGCCACGGCGGAGCGCGAGCACGACTGCCCGCACGAGGAAGAGCGCCGGCAGGCGCGACCAACTCAATTCGGGGGGTCGACGGCACCCGGGCCGGTCTCGAACTGGCCGCCGGTCTGACAGCGATCGGCCTCGTCCCCGCCCGGCACCGGCCCCGGCCACACGGTGACGAGCGCGCGCGCGACGTGTTGTCCGCGCGCGTGCACCCACGAGTTGCGCTCGGTGACCCACGCGACGACCGCCGCCTTCACGATGTCGGGCACCTCGCGACTGTCACTGGGATCGGCGTTGCGGATGCCTTCGTGCTCGTCGAATGCGACGGTCATCGCACGGTTCGGATCGAGGTCGGCGTCGGATCCGCTCGCGACCTCGGCATTCATCCGCGCCTGCTCGCGCTCGACCGCGGCCCGCATCGCGGCGAGCCGCGCTTCGTCGAGCTCGTGCGATCGCTTGCGCTCGTCGGGATCGAGCTCACGCATCGCCTTGCGCAGCTGCTCCTCGTCCGCGGGATCGAGCTCGGCCGCGACCCCGATGACTTCCATCATGTGCGGCCGCTCGCGCAGCCACGCGAGCGCCTCGTCCTTGCCGGGGAACTCCCCGATGAGGAGGCTTCCGTCGTCGAGCTTGCGCAACCGCAGCGAGATCTTGCCGGCCATGCGCGCGAGTCTATCAATTCTGGTAAGAGGCTGCCGTGCCACTGCGCCGTTGCCTCGCGCTCGCGCTCGCCGTCTCCGCTTGTCAGCCCGCGGCGACCACCTCGCCCGGCGATCCGCAGCCGACGTCCGCCGACACGCCGGCGCGCGATGTGACGGCGGCGAACGACGATGCGCCGAAGTGTCGCGACTGGTCGACACTCGATCGCAAGACGCTGCCCGAGCTGCCGAAGTCGGCCCACGCGGCATTGCTCGAGCAGGTGTGGGGCATCGTGCTCGAGAAGCACTACGATCCCACGCTCGCGTGCCTGGACTGGCCCGCGGTGCGCGTGCGCTACGGCGAGAAGGTCGCGGCCGCGAAGACCGACGACGAGGCCTACGCGACCATCAACGCGATGCTCGCGGAGCTGAAGCAGAGCCACCTCGGCCTGATCCCGCCGCGTCGCGCCGCGGCGGCGGAGCCCGGCGAAGTGCGTCCGGTCGGACGCGGACGCGCGCCGCTCGAAGTGATGATGCTCGGTGACGAGCTCGTCGTCAGCAATCCCGCGTGGGCGGGCAAGAGCAGCAAGCTGCCGCCGGGCGCGACGATCGTGAAGATCGACGATCACGAGATCGACGCGCTCGTGAAAGAGGTCGGCACCGCGTGGCCGCGCAAGGTCGAGCGCGACTTCCGACTGCTGCGGGCCGCGTACGCGATGCTGTCGTGCAATCCCGGCGACAAGAAGAAGATCGGCTTCAAGAAGGGTGCGAAGCACAACCCCGCGACGGTGTCGATCGCGTGTCACCTGCCGGAGCAGCGCACGCTCTCGTTCGGCAACCTGCAAGACGTTCCGGTCGACGTGCGCTGGGCGATGATTCCGAAGAGCGATGTCGGCGTCGTCAGCTTCAACGTGTGGCTGTTGCCGCTCGCCGACGAGATCGCGAAGGCGGTCGCCGAGCTGCGCGGCAAGGGCATGAAGCACCTGGTGATCGATCTGCGCGGCAACCCGGGCGGCGTCGGCATGATGGTCGTGCCGGTCGCGCGCTTGTTGCTGGACAAGGATGCCGAGCTCGGCGTGATGCACATGCGCGACGCGGAGCAGCGCTTCGCGGTGAAGAAGGGCCCCGATCCGTTCACCGGCAAGGTCGCGATCCTCGTCGACGAAGGCACCGGCAGCACGTCGGAGATCTTCGCGCAGGCGCTGCACGATCTCGGGCGCGTGATCGTGGTCGGCACCGGGCCGAGCCAGGGCGCCGCCCTGCCCTCTTTGATCGAGAAGCTCGAAGGCGGCGCGATGCTGCAGTACGTCGTCGCCGACTATCAGAGCCCGGCGGGCATCGCCGTCGAAGGCAACGGTGTGAAGCCCGACGTGCTCGTCGAGATCACGCGCGAAGATCTGAGAAACGGTCGCGACCCGGTGCTCGATGCCGCGGTCACGGCGTTGTCGAAACCCTAGGAGCCACCATGTCTCGTCGTCTCGCTCTCTTCGTCGCCGTGCTCGCGCTCGGCTGCGGCAAGCCCAAGTCCGACAACGGCACGAAGACACCGGAGCCCGCGGTCACGCCTCCGGTCACCGCGGCCCCCGACTCGCTGCCCGACGCCGAAGGTCTGCTCACCGCCGCGGTCGAAGCCTCGGGCGGCGCGAAGGCCTACGAAGCGCTCGGCACCTACTACAGCGAAGCGCGCATGGAGATGCCGCAGCAAGGCCTCTCGTTCGAGACGCACGTGTGGTGGGACCACGGCAAGTACTTCATGGAAGTCGACATGCCCGGCGTCGGCAAGAGCCGGGTGTGGAGCGACGGACAGGTCGTGACGTCCGAAGATCCGATCAACGGACGACGCGTGCTCGAGGGTCGCGAGGCCAATCAAGCGCGCTGGTCGAACAGCGTGTCGCTACCGCTCGAGTGGAAGAAGTTCTTCGACACCGCGGAGACCATCGGTCGCCGCGAGCAAGACGGCAAGCAGCTGCTCGACGTGAAGCTCTCGGGCAAAGACGGCGACACGCTGGTGCTGTCGTTCGACGAGTCGTCGCACTTGCTGGCCGCGCAGCGCTTCGAGCAGCACTCGCCGCAGGGCATGCTGCCGGTCGAGGTCGCGATCCTCGAGTACAAAGAGATCGCCGGGCTCAAGCAGCCGGTGAAGAGCGAGCTGCGGATGGCGATCATGTCGATGTCGACGACCGTCACCAAGTTCGAGCCCAACGCCGCGATCGATCCCAAGAAGCTCGAAGTGCCACCGCCGGAGCCGCACAAGGTCGTGAACACACCCGCGGCCGAGCCCGGCAAGGTCAAGGGCAAGAAGACGAAGGGCAAGGCGAAGGACGACGGCGCGGCGAAGGACGCCGGCGCGAAGTAGCGATCAGCCGGTCTTCGCCGGTCGACGCACCAACACGCGCTCGACACCGCTGCGGAAGCTGCGGCTCGAAGCGATCTGCGTGCCGTCCTGCATCGTGATGAGATACTCGCCGCCGGGGCGGTGCACGATGCGAACGACGCGATCGACATTGACGATCGCCGAGGGTCGCACGCGCACGAAGCGATCCGGATCGAGCTTCGCCTGCATCGCCTTCACCGTGTGCCGCACCAGATGGGTGCGGCGCGCGGTGTAGATCTGCACGTAGTTGCCGGCGGCCTCGACCCAGTCGATCTCGTCGACCTCGACGCCGAGCGTCCGTCCAGCATCACGAAAGGACAGCCGCGCCGGGAAGCCCAGGCCCGCGACTGAGAAGTCGGTTGCGGTCTGCACGTAGGGCACGAACGGGCGGCCTTGGGACGGCTTACACCGCACGGCTGCGCGCGAAACCTCCCGCCGTGCCGGTCACACCGCGCGCGCGCGGGGTCAGGGCGCGGGCTCGCCGCCGCGGTCGGGGCGGGTCGTGGCGACGTCGTCGAGCGCCGCGTCCTTGCGGGCGGCCAGCTCGAGGTCGTCGGGGAGGCCCTCTTCTTTCAGGAGGGCGACGAGGCCATCGGGCAAGCCCTCGGGGGGTCGCGCGGTGCGGAAGAACTCCGACTTGCGGTACCAGGACAGCCCGCGCATCGCGAAGATCTTCGCGACCGCGGCCCCGGGCAGCGCGAGCATCACCCCGAGGAAGCCGAAGAGCTCGCCACCGATCATCAACGCGAGCAGCACCCACAAAGGCGAGAGCCCGACCTTGTCGCCGAGCACACGCGGCGTGATGACGAAGCCTTCGAGCACCTGGATCACACCGTACGCGATGCCGACCCACACGAGCTGCATCGGGCCGTGCCAGTCGATGAGGCTCATGAGGATCGCGAGGCCGAGCGCCGTCGCACCGCCGACGTACGGGATGAACGAGAGCATGCCTGCGACGACGCCGATCACGATCGCGAGGCGTACGCCGATGATCGAGTACGCGATGCAGTAGAGCAGCGCGAGGATCACCATCACGGTGAGCTGGCCGCGCACGAATTGGCCGAGCATCCAGTCGACCTCGCCGACGACGTCGAGCACGAACGGGCGCCAGTGCGGGGGGATGAGATCGCGGACCTGCGCGGTGAGGCGATCGAAGTCGTGCAGCAGATAGAACGCGAGCACCGGGACGATCACCGCGGTCGCGAGCATGCCGAGCACGGTGCCGGTGCCGCCCCACAGCCACTCGAGCACCTTGCTCGCGGGTTGGGCGGCCTTGCTCGCCAGCTGGCCGGTGTCCATGCCCATCTGCGCGACGGCTTCGTCGAAGCTGTGCGGCACCGGGATGCCCATGTCGGCGAGCATCGGCTCGGCGCGATCGAGCAGGCCTTTGAGCGCGGACGGCAGCTCGGTGGCGAAGCTCGAGAGGTCGCGGCCGATCGCCGGGATCGCGAGCACGAAGAAGACCGCGAAGGCGCCGAGGACTGCGGTGAGCAGGATCGTGATGCCGACGGCGCGGGGGATCCGTCGGCGTTCGAAGCGGTCGACGACCGGATCGAGCATGTAGGCGATGAGGAAGGCGAAGAAGACCGGCGTGAGCACGCCGCGCAGCGCCCAGATCACGAGCCCGACGAGCGCGATGATGGCGAGGGCGACGACCCAGCGGGGGAAGATGCGAGTGCGATCGAACGCCATCGATCGGAGTCATACCACGCGGGGCGGCGCCGGAATCGAGTGGGGTCAGCCGTTCATCATGTCGCAGACGTCGCGATAACCGGCGCCGCTGGGCGGGAGATCGCGATCGCCGGGGCAGACTTGGCCGGGCTGCAGCGACAGGCAGAAGCCGCGCTGGTTCGCGACGTCGAGCTGACGGATGCAATCGACGAAGAGCTCGCTCGATGCGTCGCCGCCTGCGGCCGCGAGGCAGACGGTGCCGTTCGGATCTTGATGCGTGTCGTGTGCGACGCTGTTCCAATTGGTCGCGGGCACGATGTTCGGATTGCCGATGTCGTTGCCGGTCACCGGGCGCCACACGCCGTCGTCTTGCACGCAGTCCTTCTCGCGTACTTCGTGGGTCTGGCAGCAGACGCGACCCGAGCCGCAGACCGCATCGACGTCTTGGTCCGACCACGTGGGGTTGCACGGGATCGGGCAGTTCGCGGCCGCGTCCGACAGCAACCCGGAGCCCGCGGGGATGTTCGTGCTGTTGATGCACACGCCCCACGTGCCCGCACCGTTGGCGGCGTCGGCATAAAGCGGTGCGCTGCCGGTGATGCCTTTGAGCTCGTAGGCCGGGAGCGCACCGTCGGCGGTCGCAGGATCGGTCGAGCAGCAGCGATAGCCGTTGGCTTCGCCGCTCGTGCGAGGGTTGCAGGCAGCGATCGGAAAACCGAGTGGGCCGGGCGGGCCACCGCCGACCACTCCGCTCAGCTCGCCGACGTCATCCATCGACCAGTCTCGTTCCGCGCAGTCGACTCGGAACGGATCGCCGTCGGGATCGCCGGTGGTGTCGATCATCGACGTCATGCCGGGACCGTCCGAGGACTCGTCGGCCGTGCTCGTGGCCGTGTCCGTTTCGGCTTGGCCGATCGGTTTCGAGATCAGGCAGGCGGTGAGGCCGAAGAGCGCGAGGAGCGAAGCGATGCGGGTCATCTCGATCTGCCGTTCCCCGCTGCGCCGTCGTTCCGTCACGACGGCTCGTCGCAGCCTTCGCCCAACGCTGCGACCGCCGGGAGGTCGGCGTGATCGCGGCGCAGCTTGGTCGCTTCGCCGCGGGCTTGCGCGGTCTTGCCGGCGAGGCACAGCGCGCGCACGCGCGTCACCTTGCGATCGAGCGCGAGCTTGCCGTTCGGGAAGCGGCGCTCGTGATCCGCGATCGCATCCAACGCGCTGGTCGCATCGCCGGCGCGCATCGCCGTCATCGCGCGCGCGAGCAGTGCGGCCTCGTCGTCGACGACGTCGCGCGGTGCTTCGCGCGTGGGCGTCGGCCTCGCTGCGCGCGTCGATGCGAGCGGCGGCGTTGCGTCGCGCTCGATGGGCGCTGGTTCGAGCGCGGCCGGAGACGCGAGCGGTGAAGCGGACGCGAGCGCGGGCGTCGTGGCGGGCGCGTGCGTCGATGCGCGCGTCGCTGCCGTCGTCGTGTCGCGCGACGGTGTCGCGGGCATGCGCGTCTGCGGCCACGCGATCGCCACGACGCCACCGATCGCGACCGCGGACAACGCTGCGGCGAACGTCGAGATGCTCGCCGCCTTCGTCGCGAGCCCGAGCGTCGGTGCGAGCGCGAGCCAGGTGCGATCGGCGAGCTCGCGGGGCGGTATCTCGGTGAGCGGTTCTTGCTCGAGCGCGTCGAGGCCCGCGTGCACGCGCGCGCGAGCGAGCCGCAGGCGCGAGTAGAGCGTGTTGAGCGGCAGGCCGAGTTGCTGCGCGGCTTCGGGGCCCGTCGCGCCCAGGATCTCCACGGCGACGAACACGTCGCGGAAGATCGGCTCGAGCGATCCGATCACGCCTTCGAGTCCGCGCATGCGATCGCGCGCGAGCAACGGATCGTCGAGGGCCTCCGGTGCGATGCGATCGAGCGCGACGAGCTTGCGACGCGCGCGGATCACCGCACGGATCTGTCGCCACACGACGTGGCGCGCGATGCCGGCGATCCAGCTCGCGATCGGTGTGTTGCCGTCGTAGCTGGGCAGGCGGCGATGCACGGTGAGCCACACCTCCTGCACCGCGTCCTCGCGGGCCGACGCGGCCACGCCCGCGCGCACGACCATCGCCCAGACCAGCCGGAAGTGATCGCGGTAGAGCGCCGCGAAGGAGGACCGCACACCTCGATGTTCCCCGAGTCGACGCGGTTCCGTCACGGCTTGCCGCGAATGGTCCAGCGCAGCTCGATTCCCGCGAGCGCGCGCACGGCCGGCGATCCCGCCTCGTACACGCGGACCGGGTCGGGCCCGTCGAGGACGGCCTCGAGTCGCGCCACCGGGATCGCCGCCTCGAGCCCGAGCCAGATCGACAGCGGCCCCGTCGCACGCACCGCCCCACGCACGCCCACGAGCGGAGCGACCCACGGAAAATGCACGCGATCACGCGCCGGCGCGCGCACGCCTTCGATGACGAGATCACCCGCCTCGATGCCCGCACAACCTGCGAGCGACCACCGCGTGCGCGTCCCGACCCAACACGCGAGCACACCGATCGTGCCGAGCTCGACGCGCACCGCACCACCGTCATCGAGCGCATCACGGCGACGGATCCAATAACGCCCGACGACATCGAGCTCGAACGCATTGCGCGACCACGCGAACGCGAGCTCGACGGCCCCGGTCGATCGATCCCAACCACCGACGCCCGCACCGCCACCGACGCGCACGCCGAGCCGATGCACCGCGGTGCGCGAGCGCGAAGCGGACGACGCAGAGCGGGGAGCGCGGAGCGTTCCCGTTTGCCGATCTCCGCGGTCCGTTGCCGTTTCCCGCTGTCCGCTGTCCGTTTCCGTTTCCGTCGGCGTGAGCTCGAGCGTCGCGGCGCCCTCGCCTGTCGCTGCCTGCCGCACGACGGCGATCGGATCCAACGCCACCGCGATCATCACCGCGTACGCATCCACGAGCCCCACGCAGCTCTCCGCCTCCACCACGCGCGTGTCGATCGCATCGCCCCGCCGCAGCTCGATCGTCGCGCGCCACGGCGGGCCCTCGACCCGCGCATGCGTTTCGAGCTCGTCGCCCACGCCGCGCCCCGCGAGCGCTTCGACGCGCTCGACCACCGCATTCGCATCGCCACACTGCGGCGGCGCGTCCCACCCCGGCCGCCCGAGCGCCCACACCACCGCGAGCGCAGCGCTCACGCTTCGCGCTCGACCGCGTCGAGCACCGCGACGAACTCGTCGATGAGCGGATGCGGCTCGAGGCGCAACGCCGCCGTGCGCAGCTCTTCGAAGCGCGCGAGCTGCTGCGCACGCCCGCGCTTGAACTGCGCCCACGGATCGCCGTGCTCGCGCGCGCACACGAGGATCGACTGCAGGTTGTCGATCTTGTCCGCCAACGTGATCGCCTGCGCCGCCCACGGCTTGCCGGGAAAGCGCGCGAGATAGTCGGCCTTGCGCTCCTCCCACGACAGGCTCTTGTCCTGCTCGGAGACCGCCGCGACCAGCTCGGCCACGCGCGCGCCGAAGTCCGCCTCGATCTCCGCGAGCGTCACCTCGGTGTCCTCCACCGCATCGTGCAACGCACCGGCCGCGATCACTTCGTCGTCGAAGCCGTGGCGCGCGAGCACGATCGTCACGCCCGCCAAGTGGCTCACGTACGGCACCGCGACCCCGGGATACTTGCGCAGCTGATCGCGGTGCCACACCGCCGCGCGATCGAGCGCTCGCTTCACCAGCAGCGACGCGCTCACGTCGGCGCTCCCTCGCCCCCCGAGCGCCGCCATGGCAATCGCGCGAGCGCACCTTCGACCTGCTGCCGCGGCAGCCGCGAGCCGTAGAACTCGAGCAGCTCCGGATCCGTCGAGCGTCGCTTCCCTCGCACCGCGCATGCGACGTAGCCCGCGAGCAACGCGAGCCCCTTCAGATCGCGATCGTGGGCCGACACCACCATCGCCTGCATCGCGACCAACAGCGGATGCGCACCGACGAACCACGCGCCTTCCCCGATGCGTCGATAGCCCGCCCACCAACCGAGCCGTCCGCCGTCTTGCCGCACCACTTCCGCGAGCAGGTCGCCGAACACCACGGTCTTCCAGCCGCGGTTGCGCGCACGCAAGCCCGTGACGCTGCCCCAGTGCGGCGTCGGATAGTACGCGGCCTGCTCGAGACACTCGCGTCGCCACAGTCGCAGCCCCGAGCGCGGTGCACCACAGGGATGCTCGAGCTGCGGCACGACCTCGCCGTCGTCTTGCACCGCACCGAGCCGACACGATGCGATGCCGACCATGCGATCGCGTTCGCAACGATCGACGAGCTCGGCGAAAAGCGAAGGTGAAGGCCGCACGTCCGCGTCGACGTTGGCGAGATAGCGGACGTCGAAGCCCTCCGCTTCCGCGAGCTCGGTCGCCGCGCGGAAGCCCTGCGCGAGCACCTCGGCGTAGCGCGTCGGCCCGGGCTCGCGCGCGCGCACCAACGTGACGACGTCGATCCACGGCTCGCGTGCAGCGAGCCGCGCGAGCACGTCGGGCGTGCGATCACGGCTGCCGTCGTCGACGATCACCCAACGCGCGGGGCGCAGCTCCTGCGCGCGCACGGTGGCCGCGAGGTCGGCGATCAGATCGGCCTCTTCGTGGATCGGCGTGACGAGCACGTACGCCGGTGGGCGCGCGGGGATGCGCACGGCAGCCGACCATAGCAGCTCGATCCAGTCGCGCGCTCATTGCACGTAGATGACGAGATCGGGCCGGCTCCACGGCCCCTTGCCTTCCCACTCCCACGGCATCGAGCTGCCGCCGGCGCTGCGCACGACGTAGCTGCCGGCCATGACGCGCGTCGCGAGACTGAAGCCGCCCTGCGCGTCGGTGCGCGTCGTCGCGATCGTGCGCGCGCTGCCGTCTTCGCCGACGAGCACGAGCTCGACTTCGACGCCTTCGACGCCTTCACCGAGGCCACTGCCGTCGCCGCGCAGCACCTTGCCTTCGATGCGCGCCTGACCGCGCGCACCGTCGGCATACGAGCACCGGATCTGATCGCTCGTCGGCTGGTGCGCGTTACCGGTGAGATCGACGACGTCGTCGGGACAGGTGCCCGTCGCTCCGGCGGCAGGCGTGCGCGCCCAGACGAACTGGTTTTTCCGCGGCGCGCCGGGCGGGCGCGTCGATCGCTTGTCACAACCGAGTGATCCCACGACCGCGAGCGCGAGCACCCACCCGAGCCCGCGCGCGCGGGCCGCTGTCGAACCGGGCCCACGAGCGCCGCCCTGCGCGTGCGGCAGGCCGCTGTCGCCTATGGTTGATCCGGGGGGCTCGCGTGGTAACACTTGCGATATGCAGGGTTACCACCAAGAGCCCCAAGGCGCCCAGCGAGTCGAGCGTGGCTATTCGCCGCGCGGCGAGCTCCACACCGGCGTGCAGCAGTTCATGGCCGGCGTCTACGCCTGGATGGCGGCCGGACTCGGTGTCACGACCCTCGTCGTCGCCGGCGTCGCGAGCAGCCCCGCCGCGATCCAGGCGATCTACGGCACGCCCCTTCGTTGGGTCGCGCTGTTCGTGCCGGTGATCATGGCGTGGGTGCTGCCCGGTCGGATCCCCAACATGAGCCGCGGCATGGCGGTCGCGATGTTCATGATCTTCGCGGCGGCGATGGGCGCGATGGTCTCGTACGTGCCGCTCGTCTACACCGGCGCGAGCATCCTCGGTGCGGTCGGCACTGCGGTCGGCGTCTACGCGGTCATGGGCGTGTTCGGCTTCGTCACGAAGCGCGACCTCTCCGGCATGGGCCAGTTCCTGCTCATGGCGATCTTCGGAGCGTTCATCGCCTCGTTCATCAACTTCTTCCTGCTGCAGTCGAGCGGCTTGTCGTTCGCGATCTCGCTCATCTTCGCGATCGCGTGTGCGGGCCTCACCGCCTACTACAACCAGGCGCTCAAGCAGCTCTACATGATGCACGGCGGCGCGGGGAACCTCGCCATCAACGGCGCGCTCGCTCTGTACGTGAACTTCATCAACCTCGTGCTGTCGCTGCTGCGCCTGTTCGGTTCGAGCCGCGATTAGTTTTGGTCGCGCCCTCCGGCGCTCTTCCTGGTCAGCCCGCGAGCTCCGCGAAGCGGGAGCGCGCGAGTGCGAGCAGATCGGCGGCGTCGCTGGAGAGGGCGGCGCCACGTCGGTGTAGGACGCCGGCGCGCAGCGGGGCCGGGCCGTCGAGCAGCGGGCGCGCGACCACGTCCTTGGGCAGGAACGCGAGGCGGAAGCGGCTGACGATCGCGGGGCCGAAGCCGCGTGCGACCAGCTCGACGACGCGGGGCGTCGCGCCCACTTCGAATGCGGCATCGAGCGCGAGCGGTCCACCGGTATGCTCGGCGAACGAGCGCTCGATTCGCTCGCGCACCGGGCCCGAGCGCAGCACCACGAGCGGCACGCCGTCGAGCTCGTGCAATCGCATCGTCGTGGAGAAGCGCCCCGCGAGCGCACGCGGCACGATGACCGCCCACGACAGCTCGCCGAGCACGGTCGCGGTGAGCCCCGCGGGTGCACGCTCGCGCTCGATCGTCGCGAAGCCGAGGTCCACGTCACCGCTCTTGATCGCCTGCACGAGCGCTTCGTCGTCGTACTCCGCGACGCGCAGCACGAGCCCGGGATGACGCGCGCGCAGATCGGACAGCGGTTCCGCGATCAGATCGAACGAGCCCGGCAGCGCACCGATGCGCAGCGCTCGACGTCGTCCCGCGAGCGCATCGCGGGTGCTCGCGCGCCAGTCGTCCCACGCGCGCAGGATGCCGCGCGCGCGCCTCACCAGCTCCGCGCCCTGTGGCGTGAGCAGGCCCTGGCGCTGACCGGGTGCGCGCTCGAGCAACGCATCGACCTCGAAGCCGCGCTCGAGCCGCTGCAGGAGTCGCACGTACGTCGCGCGCGAGCGGCCGTCGCGGCGCGCCGCGGCCTGGATCGATCGGCGCTCCGCGATCTCGAGGAACGCGCGCAGATCCTCGAGCGACGGCTCGTCGCCGACCTCGCTGCGCTCGCGCGCGACCGGCCGCGATCGCGATCGGCGGGGATGACTCACGCGCGGATCATATCATGCGCACATTCTGTCCATCTTGTAGACATTTCCCACCGGTGCTAGCCCTACGAGCATGAAGCTCTCCGGCCGTGTGCTGTGGCTCAGCGAGGATCCCACCCGGCTGCGTGCGCAGCTCGACGGCACCGACCTCGATGCCAGCACCGCGGGTGCGCTCGCGTTCGGCGTGAACACCGACGCGATGATCAGCGGAGCCGCATGCACGCTCGGCTACACCGGCGAGATCCTCGGCCCATGGTTCCTCGACAACTTCGAGGAGACCGTGAAAAAGGGCGAGATTCGCGGCGGCAACTTCCAGGTCGTGGTCGGCGGTGATGCCTACGGCAGCGGCAGCAGCCGCGAGGTCGCCGTGGTCGCGCACGAAGGTGCCGGCGTCGAGCTCGTCGTCGCGCACAGCTTCCAGCGCATCTTCCAAGAGAACATGGTGTACAGCGGGCTGCCGTTCACCACCGACTTCGGCGTGATCGACCGGCTGCGCAACGGCGAAGACGTCGACCTCGCCGCGCTCGCCGAAGATCTTCCGCCGTTCTTCGCCGCGGTCGCGCGCGCCGGCGGCCTGCTGCGCTACGGCAGCGAGCTGCTCGCGGGCAAGGTGCAGCCGAGCTACGCGACCGACGTCGCGACGCGCCCGATGACGTGCATCGAGAAAATCGTCGCGAAGCGCACGTGGACCGGTCCCGGGCAGTTCGGCATCGGCTCGGTGCAGCCCGGCGATCAGACGCTGTGCGAGGTCGGCTTCCGCGGCGTGCACGAGTACACCGGCGGCATGGTGATGTCGCTCTACCGCAGCGAGTGGCGCGACGCCCCGGTGCAGCGGCCCGAGCAGGTCGCCGCGTTCGAAGATCACTTCGTGCTCATCGGCCACGACGCGGTGCCGGAGAACGTCCGCAAGACCCGGCTCGTGCCCGCGCGAGCGCTGCGCGACGAGATGATCGAAGCCTGCGAGCAGAACAACATCCGCGTGCACGGCCCCGGTCGCGCGCTGCAGGCCGGCGTGTGCCACCGCATCGTCGTCGAGGACTACGCGCTGCCCGGCGAGATCATCGTGCTCACCGACAGCCACACGCCCACCGCGGGCGTGCTGAACTGCTTCGCGTTCGGCATCGGCTCGACTGCGATGGCGTTCGCGCTACGCACCGGGCTCGTGCCGGTCACCGTGCCGAAGACCGTGCGCGTGTGGGTCGAGGGCGATGCGAAGGGCGTGCTGTCGCCCAAGGATCTCATCCTGCATCTCATCGGCGATCCATGGTTCCGCGAGGAGAAGTGGCGCGAGTCGCCGACCGACACCTGCGTCATCCAGCTCGGCGGTCCCGGGCTCGAGCAGTGGAACGTCGACGAGCTCAGCGTGCTCACCAACATGACCGTCGAAGGCGGCCTGATGACCGGCATCGTCGAGCCGTGCGGGCCGATCCGCGAGTTCCTCGCGCAGCGTCGCAAGGGCGTCGACGTCGATGCGCTGATGATCGCGCCCGATCCCGACGCGACCTACGTGCGCACGGTGAAGGTGAACCTCGACGATGTGCCGCTCACCGTCGCGACGCCGGGTGACTCGCGCAATCGCAAGCCGCTCGCGGACGTCGGCGAGGTGCCGATCCACAACATCGTCATCGCGAGCTGCACCGGTGGCTCGCTCTCCGATCTGCGCGCCGCGGACGTCGTCTTGCGCGGGCAGAAGCTGCACGACAGGGTGCGCGTCACGGTCACGCCGTCGTCGGCGGAGGTGTATGCCGCCGCGGAAGCCGAGGGCATCCTCGCGCGCATGGCAGATCTCGGCGCGGTGATCACCGCGCCGGGCTGCGGCTCGTGCATCGGCAACGGCCCCGGCATCCCGCTCGCGGGCGAGACCACGGCGAGCACGACGAATCGCAACTTCGATCGCCGCATGGGCGCGCCCGGGCCGGTCTATCTCGTGTCGCCTGCGGTGGCCGCGGCGTCCGCGATCACTGGCCGATTGACCGATCCGCGCGTGCTCGCGCGCTGATCGCCCTTCGAATCGGCGACTTCGCGTGGCCCCGATTCGTGCTGGCGCGGCCGTCGGGCCGGCGATAGGCTGACCTCATGGGGCCGCTGTCCGCGCTGCTCGTCGCTGCGTTGGGCACGGCTGCGCCCACGCGCGCAGCCGCGGATGCAGCGGTCGTGGACGAGGCGGTCGCGAGCGCGCCGCGACGCGACGATGGTCCGCGCGATCCGTTCGTGATGATCCCCGTGCGCGAGGCCGAGGTCGAGCGGCCCGCTCCGCCGCCGCCTCCCGATCCGCCGCCGCGTGCGAGCGTCGTGCAAGCACCGCTGCGCGATCCGTTCCTCGCACCACTGCCCCACGGCACGCGCGAGATTTCGGCGGACCTCAAGGACCCGTTCTCGCTGCCGCCCAGCAGTCGGAAAATCCCGCTGCGGCCCATTCGCGACCTGCGTGATCCGTTCGTGCCGCGCCCCGAAGGCGCGCAGCCCGGCGCGTGCTCCTCCGGGGGCGTGCCGGTGCAGCGGCCCAAGTCGATGCCGGCGCCGGTGAAGCGCTGTCCGGGGCACGATGCGCCGCTTCTGAATCCGTTCTCCGCCGCGTGAGCGATCGGGCACGACCACCGGCGCGGCCACGGGCACGGCCATGTCGCGGAACCTGGTAGGTTCCGCTGCATGATCGAGCTCTCGAGCTACCTCGTCGACTCGTGGACGCGCGGTGACGGTGATACCGCGACGCTGATCAACCCCGCGACCGAGGCCGTGCTCGCGGACGTTCGCGGCGTGCGATCGCTGGGCGACGCGGTCGCGCACGCGCGCAACGTCGGTGGCCCCGCGCTGCGCAAGCTGTCGTGGAAGGAGCGCGCGGAGATCCTCGGCGGGCTCGCGAAGCTGCTGCACGGCGCGCGCGAGGAGCTCATCGCCATCGCGGTGGCGAACGGCGGCAACACGCGCGGCGATGCGAAGTTCGACATCGACGGCGCGATCGCAGTGCTCGCGACCTACGCGGCGATCGGGGCCGAGCTGCCGGCCACGCCGCACCTGCTCGACGGCGACGCGCAGCCGCTGCACAAGGGCAGCAAGCTGCGTGCACAGCACGTGCTCTCGCCGCGGCAAGGCGTCGCGATCCACGTCAACGCGTTCAACTTCCCGTCGTGGGGCATGGTCGGCAAGCTCGCGGTCGCGTTGCTCGCAGGCGTGCCGGTGC